>JBLIHL010000229.1:0-8794 GCA_047635895.1 Paracoccaceae bacterium
GTCCTCGCCGGACGGGCGTGCTGCCGCACGGGCCTCCTCGCCGGAGGGGCCGCGAGGGCGGGGCCTCGCGCCGGGCCGCACGAGCCCTACGGGCACGCGCTATGGCCCGGGTGTCCTGCGGACACGTGGGGCGGCATTGGGCTGGACATCAGGGCATCAGGACCACTGAACCACACCACGACCGGGCACAAACCCGACCCATTTCCCCCCCCAGGCCACTACCCTGCCGTCATGACGATTCCGGTAACGCTCATCGCAGGCTTTCTCGGTTCGGGCAAGACGACGCTCGTTCGCCGCATTCTTGAGGAATCACACGGTGTTCGGTGCGCCGTCATTGTGAACGAATTTGGGGAAGTCGGCATCGACGGCGACTTGCTTGAGCGCGCCGCATGGACGCGGGGGACCGCCGACAGTAGCGCGGTCGTCGAGCTGGCCAACGGGTGCATTTGCTGCGAGATCCAGGACGACCTTCGCACGACCTTGCTCGGCCTGGTGGGGGAGGATCCTTCGCGCGTTCCGCTGGACCGCATTCTCGTCGAGGCCTCGGGGGCAGCCTCGCCCGGGCCCGCTGCGCAGACCTTCCTGATCGATGGGGTGCTCCAGTCACGGGTCCACTTGGAGGGCGTGGTCGCGCTCGCGCACGCAGGGCTCATTGAGCATCTCATGAACGCGACCGTGGAGGCGGAGGCTCAGGTGGCCTATGCCGATCGAATCGTGCTCAACCACGCGGACCGCGTCGAGCCAGAGGAAGCCGAGCGACTCGTTGGGTGGCTCCGTTCGCTCAATCCGCTGGCGGAGGTTCGGCTGGCCGAGCGCGCGGTGGTTCCGCTCGATTGGGTACTCGGTGCCAGCTCCCGCACGGACCGGATCCAGGTGCCCGAGGGGACCAGCGCTTCTCACACTCTGGGGCTGACGTCCGTCTCACTCGTGACGGAGGGGCCCGTCGACGTGGACGCGCTTGTGATCTGGCTCGAGTTCCTGGCGAAACGTCGCTCCCACGAGCTGATGCGCGCGAAGGGCGTCGTGGCTGCGCGCTCCTCGGCGGGAGCCGCGCCGCGATGCCTCGTGATTCAGGGGGTCTACCGCTGGCTGGAAGTCACCGAAGGGGAGGGCGAGGTTCCGCTGGAATCAAGGCTCGTGCTGATCGGGCGCGACCTGGATGAGGCTGAGGTCCGTCGCGGTTGGGCCGCGATCACCGGGCGCGAGTGATCGCCACACGCACGCCCAGCCAGTAAGCTGGGCACCCGGCGTGCCCCTCAGACGGCCATGCCGCCGCCCGCGCTCCCCCTTGGCCCTACGGTGACCCATGACTCTCCCCGCCTCGCCTCTCTCCCGCCGTCACTTCGTTACCGGAGCCGCCGGCCTCCTCGCCGCAGGCGCGGGGCTTGGCGCCAGCGCCGCCGGTTCGCTCGATCCACGTACCCTCCGCTCCATGCAGCCGAATTCTAACGACGATCCCTGGTTCAAGATCTCCCTCGCCGAGTGGTCCCTGCACCGGACCCTGCGCAAGCCGACCGATCAGGGGGGGATTCGTAACCTCGAGTTTCCGGCGGTCGCGAAGCAGCAGTTTGGCTGCGACGGGATCGAGTACGTGAATGCCTTCTTCCGGTCGCCCGACGCGAAGGGCGCGGACGTCGCGCGTGGCACGGACTTTGGTTATCTTGAGGAGCTGCGGTCGGCGTGTACGGACGCGGGCGTGGAGAGCCTCCTGATCATGGTGGACGGCGAAGGCCAGCTTGCGGACGCAGACGATGGCCGCAGGCGCGACGCCGTGGAGAACCACTTCAAGTGGGTCGCAGCCGCGGCCTTCCTTGGCTGTCACTCCATCCGCGTGAACGCGGGTGGCCAGGGCGAGCGCGAGGATCAAGCGGCGCGCGCTGCGGATTCGCTCCGCCGGATCGCCCGCGTTAGCCACGACTTCGACATCAACGTGATCGTCGAGAACCACGGCGGCCTCTCTTCCGACGGAGCGTGGCTTGCCGACGTGATGAAGCGTGCGGATCACCCGCGGGTTGGCACTCTTCCGGACTTCGGCAACTTCTACGACTACGATCGCTACCAGGGTGTCGAGGATCTGATGCCGTTTGCCAAGGCGGTCAGCGCCAAGGCACACGACTTTGACGAGTCCGGTAACGAGACCAAAACGGACTACAAGCGGATGCTTCAGATCGTCAAGGACGCGGGCTACAGAGGCTGGGTCGGGATCGAGTACGAGGGTGGAAATGCCGATGAAGCCGCCGGCATCCTCGCCACGAAGACGCTTCTTGAGCGCGTCCGCGCTGAGCTCGTCTGACCCCGGTAGCCTTCGAACCTAACCGTCATGAACTCCCTCGCCACTCTGCTCCTGCTGGCCGTATCGTCCGCTCCTGTTTCCCAGGTCCAGGGGACTGGATTCTCGCCGCGACTCGGCGGCTTGACGGCCGATTTGAACGGCGGCCCGGGTGCTCTTGCTGTGCCGCTGGCGACCGCGATGGGGCAGGAAGAGGCGCCAGTGACGAGCGATGGGCGCTGGTATGCAGATATCGACGAAGCACGCCGCGTGGCCGCGGCGGAGGGCAAGCACGTGCTCGTGAACTTCACGGGCACTGGCTGGTGTTCCTGGTGCAAGAGGCTCGACGCAGAGGTGCTATTGACGGCTCAGTTCGGCGAGGCCGCTGCCTCGCGGTTCATCCTCGTCAAGGCTGACTTCGACGCCGAAGGGAACGCGCGCACGGATCTTCCCTGCGCCGCGAAGAATGAGTCGCTCAAGGCTGCACTGGGCGTTCGGGGCTTTCCCCGGATCGTGTTGATGACTTCTGACGGCACGGGCTACGCCGAGCTCGGCTACGAGCGCGGCGGCACGGGGCGCTACGTGGACAAGCTCACGGGTCTCCACGCAAAGGCCCGGGGGCTGGAGGTCGCGGTGCCCAAGGTTACCGCAGCCATCGCCGGTGCGAAGTCGAGTCAGGAAGCGCTGGCGGCGGCGGACGCGGCCGCGAAGCTCCTGACCGATGCCGGGCCCCACGCGCTGGTGCGCCCGCTCGTTCCCATGGTTCAGGCCACGCTTACCAGCCTTGACTCGGCCAGGCTGAGAGCCGAGCTGACGGCTGAACAGTCCGAACGTGAGGCCAAGGCCATTCTGGCGCTATCAGGCGCCAACGCGGTCGACGATGCCCTCATCGACCGAGCGTTCCGCGTGGACCCGGAGAACAAGGCCGGACTGCCGGAGGCCGCGCTGGCCGCGGCGATGCGCACGATCACGGATCCAGAATCGGTCGACCCCTTGATCGAGCGGGCTGAGACCATGCTGACTACCGTGATCGTCCATGATCGCCAGGTGGCGGCGCAGCTCTACGGCGACTGCGCCTACTGGATCAAAAACTGGCAGCAGGACGCAGAGCGCGCGCGGATGATGGCCTCGTTCGCGCTGGGGCTCGGCCCTACCGACGAGAACCTGCGCAGCATGCTCAAGACCCTCGCGGGTCATTGAGCCTCGTTACGGGTCTGGATTACACCAGCCGGTGTCACCGAACGTAGGGCCCGAACCAGGCGTTGACACCGTCGCACCATTCGTTCCAGGCGGCGATGGCGGCGGTGTTCTGATCGGCCTCAGCGGCTTCGATGCGGAGGGTACGCTCCAGCTCATTCGACGCCACGTGTCTCGGGACATCCGCCTTCGATAGGTCCGCCAGTGCAAGACCAGCGCTAACGATCGCCGTGCACGTGTTGTGGAGCTCGCGGGCGTCGATCATGGTCATGCGATCGAGGCTCGTGTGGTAGGTGAAGTCCGTGAAGTGCCACATGAGGGCGGCCGGGATCGAATTGTTGTTGAAGACATCGTGATCACTCCCGCCCTCCCAAGGGTTCTCAGAGGTCTTCCAGCCACCGATGTGGTTGGCCACGTCGATGAGTGCTTCGCGGCAGATGACGTTGACTCCATTCGGGCGCAGATCCTCCGGGGATACGCGGCCGGCGCCCCATGGCGTGTGCTCGTCAGGAAGAATCGTGAAGAGCGCGCCGGGGTCGGGCGTTCGCTCTAGAAGGGCGATGGCGCCGGTGCGTTCCGGCGATTGGCCGAGCATGTCGGCGGACAAGGCGGCGATCGTCTTGCGCTCGGTGGACTTCAGCCAGATGCGCGACTGGGCCATCTCGTCGCCAAACACGAAGGCCAGCGTGCGCCGCGGGGGAACGATCTTGTGCTCGTCGATCAGCTTCGCGATGGCCACGGCGGCTGAGCAGAGGCCGGCTGCGCCGGAGGCGTTGTCACCAGCGCCAGGTTCCTGGAGGTGCGACGCGATCGTGACGGCTTCCCCGGGAATGTCTTCGCCGAGGATCTCCGCTACCAGCGTACGCAGCGGGCGCTGAGCTGTTTTTGTCTTCGCGATGAAGCGGAGCGTGGCGGTCTCGTCGACGAGGGTGGCTGACTCGATCTGCTCGAGGATCCGTGGTGAGATCTTGCCGACGGCAATCTTCGCTCCCCTCGGAGCGGTCTCGAAGCGAATGGCGTCGAGGTGTCGATCTTCACCGGTGGGGTCGATCGTGAAGGGGAAGAGCGCGGCAGAGAGCACGCAGACGGCGCCGCGGGACGCGGCCTTGGCGACGAGCTGTCCGCTGAGGGGGGCTCGCGTGGCCAGGACGGAGCCCTCGGTGACGTCCTTGAGGGACAGAGCGATGTGGCCCCGTACGTCCGCCTCAGGGGCTCCCACGGGGAGCATCGTTCGATGGGCATCGCCGGGTGATCCGAACGCCAGCAGCAGGCTGGACCCGTCCTTGGTGTCCAGGGTCAGAGAGCCTCCGACCGGCCACCACGCAGGGTGTCCAAGTTCCGTTTCGACGATCCGGAGGGTGAGGATGTCTGAGATCCCGAAGCCGGCGGACTGGAGGCGCTCGTAGAGGCGATCGAGGACCGCGTCGTAGAGCGGGCTTCCCGGCGTGCGGTAGAATCCGTCGATGAAAATCGTGTCCTCAAGGGCGGCTCCGAGGTCGAAGGCGTCGTGGACATGCCGGACAAATCGGGCCGGTCCGAGGGCATCTTTGGTCGGTGGGGCGACCCCGGGACCCTTGTGATCCCGGTCGCCGACGGTCGTCTTTGGGTCGCCGGGCCCGGATCCTCGAACTTCCAGGGCTGTACTGGATAGGGCGGTGAGGGCCAAGGAAGCCCCAAGAAGGGCGGTTCTGACTATTTTTTG
Organism: Paracoccaceae bacterium; assembly: GCA_047635895.1. Taxonomy (GTDB): domain Bacteria; phylum Planctomycetota; class UBA1135; order UBA1135; genus Saltatorellus. The sequence goes on from JBLIHL010000229.1 coordinate 5,169, forward strand.
GCTCGGAAAGGTCATCTGGGCGGTTGCTGGATTGCCTGCGGGAGCCTGCGAGCGTATCTTTTTCGGCTCGATCGACGGCGGACGGGTTACCGGAACGTTCGTCTGCCCCCGGATTCCCGGCGTCCGCACTAGTCGGGCTGCCCCTCCGGAATCCTCAACCGCTCAAACGCCCTCGGCCCAACTCACGGGCCGTCCGAAGCAACAGACACTCATGGCTAAGACCTCAGCCGTCCAGAAGAACGAGAGCCGTCGCGCACTCGCCAAAAAGTTCGCCGACCGCCGCGCCGAGTACAAGGCCACCATTCGCTCCACGAAGACGAGTGAAGAGGCTAAGGACGAAGCCCGCGCCGCTCTCGCGAAGATCCCGCGGAACGCCAACCCGAACCGCGTCCGCAACCGCTGCTCGTTCACGGGCCGCCCGCGCGCCGTGTACCGCCGCTTCGGCGTCTGCCGGATTGTGGTCCGTGACCTTGCCCACGAGGGCAAGATCCCGGGCATGCGCAAGGCCAGCTGGTAAGCGCGCCTGGCCGGGCTTGTGCCTGGGATGTACTCATCCCAGGCCGTACTCACCCCAGGGTGAGTTCACTCCAGGCTGGTAACTCACAAAAAGAGGCCGGGACGCGTTCAGCGTCCCGGCCTCTTTTTTCGTCTCAACTAGCCCCCGTGGACGCGGCCGCGCCCCCGGGGGAGCGGATGCCTACTGGAACAGCGTCGTGTCGGTGACGTCCAGGTCCTGGCCGTTCGACATGTGGAAGCTGCGCATCTGGCTCTGGATCTCTGCGTAGGCGGCGGCCTCTCCGGCCGTGGCGCCCGGGGACACCAGCGAGGCGTGCGATCCCTCCACGAAGCGCAGGGCGCCGTAGACGCCGCCCGTGACGTCCGTACTGATGGCGCTGAGGCCCATGGCCGAGATCAATGGCTCCGTGCCAGCGAACGGAGCACCCGCGACCGCATTGGGGACGACGAGATCCGCCAGGCCGCCCTGAACTCCGCCGCCGATGATTTCGTACAGGAGGACCTGAGCACCGCTCGCCTGGATGGCCGCTGCGTGGTTGATCGGGTCAATCGTATCCACGACCGTCTGGGTCGCCGCGAGGAACTGGGCGTACTCCGCCGTTCCTGGGATGACTCCAGCGGCTATGAGGCCGCCCTGGATGATCGGGCCGAAGAAGGTCGAACCATCGAGCAGGTACGGGATCGACGCGCCCGGCATGCCGAGCGTAGCGGCCGTGATGCCCGGCTGGATCGCCAGGAACGGCGCTCCGATGATGCCACCGAGGGAGTGCCCGATGAAGTGAACGTTGCTCTCATCGAACATGTCGACACCCATCACCGTGAGGTCCGCAAGCGACTCCTTGAGGTTGATGAGGTCCGAGACGGCCTGGCGGAGGTTGTCCCGTGAAACGGCGAGGTTGCTGAGGTTGATGAAGTGCGCGCCAGAGCTGTCGGCGATGGTGTCCGGGCCAGCTACGGGCGCCTGGCCAGGGACCTGGGTGATCAGGTCCATGCCGAACGTCCGTTCCCAGGCGTCGGCCGGCGACCCCATGGTCTCCTGGCGGAACCCGGAGAAGATGGAGACGCCGCCCGCCAGCATGCCCGTCGTGGCGTCCACGCCGTGGAGCGGCAGATCGATGGCGATGGCGGCAATGCCCTCAGCAGCCAGTGATTCAGCCACGCCCAGGAGCGAGGTACGATCCGCCTGAATGCCGTGCTGGAAGATGACGATCGGGTAGCCGCCAGCGGGCATGGCCACGGTCGGCACCGAAACGAGGACCGGCATGCGCTGGGAGCTTGTCGCGTTCGGCAGCGAGTTCAGACGGGAGAGGACGTTGCCGGTTGAGACTGGCGTCGTCTGGTAGCGCGAGGACCAGATGGCGTTGAGCGGCGTCGGGTCGTTCGTGAGGCCGTCGAAGAAGGTCGTCGTGTTGTCGGCTTCCGTGAGGTAGTACGGAGCCTCGAAGATGCCGACGTACATCTCCGCGCCGCCGACCGGGCCGCCGGCCAGCTCGCTGGCCGTGCCGATGCTGGAGGCGTTGATGTTGACGCGCAGCATGGTCTCCGAGAACGGGTTGACTGCCGTGTCGCCACCGCAGGTGCCGAGCTGGGCACAGAGGTTGGTAATGAAGGTCGCTTCGCCCCCTTGTGCGACCGTGAGGACCGTGGCAAGGCTTGCTCCCACGGACTGGACCGTGAACGTGTACGACACGACGGCGTCGTCGCGGTCTGAGTTGGGCTCCAGGTCGTAGTTCGCGAGATGCGAGTTGATGATGGCCTGGAGCTGGAGCAGCGTCGGGGGGGTCGTGGCAGGCGGGTAAGGCGTTTCCTCCGAAGCGAAGAGATACTCCGTGTCCTTGGAAACGCGGAACCCATCCGTGTCGCGAACGCCGTTGGTGACGACGACCATGTAGACGCTGTTGGTTACGTCCGTGATGCTTACAGCCGTGCTCGGCGTGAGCGGCGCAAGCGGCTGGACCGCGATGCTGCTGCCGCTCGACACGACGGCGACGAACTCGACGCCTGCGACGAGTTCACGGTTGATCGCGGTCACCGGGCCGCCAACCAGGCTGGCCGTTGTGTCGACCGTGACCTCGAACATGCGGACCGTATCACCAGGGATGACGGTGGCCGCGTCGAGGGCGCGGCTGAAGCTAATGACGCCCGGTGCCACGGGAGACCAGCCGTCGAGCGTGTTCAGCGCGATGGCAGGGTCCGACAGATCGGTCGGATCCGCGACCGGGATGTTGAGCGTTCCATCGGTCGAGCCTGAATAAAGCAGATCGTTGGGGATCGGGACCACGCCAGCGGAGGGCGCGAAGCTGGCGACCGTTGGGACGCGCACCTGAGAGGTCGGGTTGTCGTCGTCGGCGCAGCTCGCTGCGAGGAGGCCGAAGCCGATGAGGAGTCCACGGCCTAGTTGGGCGGTGCGGGCTCGGGTCCAGTGCTGTTGAGTCATGGCGCTTTGGAGGGACCTTTCTCTTGTCGGTCTCTCACGGGGGGGGAACAGGTAGTGTTGAAATCTGTGCGCGGACCGGTCGGGGCGTTCGGTTCGCTAGGGTTCGCTGGGCACAAAGGGCCTCCTGGCGGCTTATCCCGGAGCTTAGCAGGCCGCTGACGTGATTACCCCCGCACGTTTTCCTGTGACGGAGTCCTGCCCCGCGCAAATGGGGCGTGGGGGGCCTCCACTGGCGCGTGGGCTCCGCTACCATGACGAAACCGTATGCTCGCCGCGAACCACACAGACTTCCCCTCAGGCCCCATGAACCAGTCCTTCCCTCGATTCTTGGTCCCGCGCAGCTCGATGGCGTGGGCGTCCGTGGTCGTCTCGCTGGCCCTGCTCCCCGGATGCGCGGATGGCGACCGAGCGGATCAGGCAGTGGTGGATCCGGGCTCGGCGGCTTCCGCAGAGGTGAACTTGAAGAAGCCAGCGGAGACCCCCTCCAGTAGACCGGTCGAAAATCCTGCCGTGTCGCAGGCCCAGCCTGAGCAGCCCAAGCCAGATGAGCCCAGCGAGCCCAAGGTCTACACCTACGAGGTCATCGCCAAGTATCCCCACGACCGCGGGGCCTACACCCAGGGTCTTCTGTGGCTCGATGGGAAGCTCTACGAAAGCACCGGCCAGCGGGGAG
>JBLIHL010000230.1:0-8749 GCA_047635895.1 Paracoccaceae bacterium
GGAACCGGCGTCAACGGCTCGACGAATCTGACCGTCACGCTCGCCGCCCTGAACTCGATCGACGTCACGCCGACGAATCCCTCGATCGCCCTTGGGACCGATCAGCAGTTCGTCGCGATCGGGACCTACACCGACGCCTCCACGCAGGACCTGACGACTTCGGTCACCTGGTCATCGGCCGCCCCAGGCACGGCGACCATCAGCAATGCCGGCGGCAGCGAGGGTCTTGCCTCGAGCGTCGGCACCGGCACGGCGAGCATCAGCGCGATCGACCCAGGGACCGGCGTCAACGGCTCGGCGAGTCTGACCGTGACACCCGCCGTGCTCGTTTCCATCACCGTCACGCCACCGGCTGCTTCCATCACGATGGGCTCGACGGAGGCGTACACGGCCACCGGAACCTACTCCGATGTCTCGACCCAGGACCTGACCACTTCGGCCACTTGGACCTCGTCGACGCCAGCGACCGCCACCGTCAGCAACGCCGGCGGTAGCGAGGGGCTTGCCACCGCCGTCGCGCTCGGTTCGACCACGATCACAGCGATCGATTCCGGGTCCGGCGTCAGCGGCAACACGACGCTTGACGTCATCGCCGACATCACCTTCGTCGCTGCAGGGACCGCGATCTCGCCGTCTGCGCTCGACCTGGACGTGCCGACTCCGGCCGGTATGGCAGAGAGCGATATCATGATCGCATCGATCGCGATTCGCCCGAGTTCCGCAACGATCACGCCGCCGAGCGGATGGGTGCTTGTCCGCCGCATGGACAACGCCGGGGGCGCGTCGAATTCGCTCGCCGTCTATCAGCGCGTCGCGACCGCGAGCGAACCGGGCACCTACCGCTGGAGCTTCTCTTCTTCGACCGGATCCACTGGGGCCATCCTCGCGTTCCGCGGCGTCGACGTGACGGCTCCCGTCGACATCGAGAACGGGGCGAGCACGGCGAACGCGACCGTGCACGACGCGCCGAGCGTGACGACCACGGCCGCGCGGACGATGCTCGTCACCGCCCACGCCTTCTCGTCTGCAGCCACCTGGACGCCACCGGCGGGCATGACCGAAGCGGTCGACATCGCGAGCGTGACGGCCGATACGGCCACGGGCATTGCGCTGGAGGTGAACTACGAGCTACAGACCCTCGCGGGCGCCACCGGTTCGAGGGCGGCGACCGCGTCCTCGAACGCGGACACGGGCAACACTCACTCGATCGGACTCAGCCCTGGGCCCTGAGGGGGCCGTATTTCGCGCTCCTGTGGTAGGTCCGGAAATTCCATCGGCCGGCCAGCCGCCGGAGTAGGGGCCGTGCGAAGCGGCACCGGCTGGGGGGCAAAGACCGGGGGCAGAGGTGACGGCTGCTGGGGCACGCTCGACGAGCGGCCAGGATCGCTTCAGCCAGAGTGGGCGTCGAGGATCCACGCGGCCTTGTCACAGACGCGGACGCGCGCTGTCGCTAGATCGGCGGTACCATCATCGTTGATCGCATGCGCGGCGGTCACCAGGGCTGCCGCCGTTGCAGAGGTCGCCTTGAAGTCGCGCGCCAGTTCGCGGCACATCTCCATCGCGTCGGGATTGCCCTGGGAGTCATTGACGCTTGCGAGCTCCGAGAACTCCGCGAAGGAGCCAGGGGCGCGAACGCCTAGCGCGCGCATCCGTTCGGCGACCACGTCAATGGCTCCCGCCAATTCGTGGTACTGCTCCTCGAACAGCGCATGGAGAGCGCTGAACTGCGGCCCCGTGACGTTCCAGTGGAAGTTCTGGGTCTTGAGTGAGACGCGGTACGAGTCCGCGAGGAGGCGGCCGAGACCGTCCGTGACCGCGCAGTCTTCCCGACCATTCTCGGGGTGAACGTCGGCTGCGGTGCGGACGTCTTGATGTGCGGGCTCGTGGTTCTTGTCTTTGTCTTTTAGTTGCATGGTCAGTCGGAAGAGTTTCGGTGAGCTGTGGCGCGACGCTGAGGGCGACACGCCCCTATGAGGGAGTCTCTGACGGCTCGGGGCCGGCGACTCCGGTTGCGTTGCGGCGCCACAGCGCCAGCATTGGCGTGGCAAGGGCGAAGACGACAAGGACCGCGATCGCTAACGCCTTGATACCGAAGAGAGCCACGCTGATGCCGAGAGCGAGGATGCCTCCGACGACGGCATAGGACGTCTTGTGGCTGATCATTTGGGCTTGCATGGCTGTTCTCCTGGGCGGGTTAAAAACGGTACTGGTTCGATGGGCACCTGGATGTCAGGTGCGCAGCGGGCGAGCTGGAGTCGGTACTCGCGCTCGGCGCGGCGCAGCTCGCGCTGCGCGTCCACGATGCTCTTGACTGCGTGCTGAAGGCGAAGGCGCTTCGTTACGCACTCATCGCGGGCCAAACGCAGCCGGAGTCCGCGCGGGCCTTCGAGGGTCGGAAGCGGGGAGGGTTGGGTGGGGTCGTTCATGACGCTCTGAGAGTTGCGACTCCCGTGCCAGTGGGCGCCTAGCCGCCTGGTAAATCATCTAAGTGCCTGCAGGTAAGTGTCTTAGGTCACTGGGCGCGCCGCGATTTTTAGGCTGATCATGCACTGTCGGAAGCTCCACTTCCGGTACCTTTGCAGCGTGGCTTCCGATTCTAGACCTGACAACGCGCCCCCGAGGGTGAGACTCGCGTTGCCGATGGGCGACCTTCGTGCCCGTCTGCTCGCTGCGCTCGGAGACACCGGCGTCGAGGTTCAGGCTATGGATCCCCATGCTGGCCTCGACGAGGCTTTGGTCGGCGACGGCGTCGACGTCATCGTTCTCCGCCGAGCCCAAGTGGAGTCACTCGGTGATCATGGGTTGGCAGGCGCAGGGCCCAATCAACCCTCGCCTGGGATCATCGTCATCAGCGAAGGCGAGGGCCCGGTCGGTCGTTCTGACCTACTCTCCGCTGGGGCTGCGAACGTCCTGGACGCGAAGGACGACGCGGGCCTCCTTGCGGAGTCAATCGAAGCGATCGCAGAGGCCGAGCAGGCCGGTGGTGGCGGGGGGCCAGAGGGAAGAGATGCTGACGCCGAGCCTCGACTGGCGGACTTCCTCTCACGCAGCGCCTATATGCGCGACTTTATCGACACCGTCCGGCAGGTCGCGGCAACGGATAGCACGCTACTCATCACTGGCGAGACGGGCGTCGGCAAGGAGCGGCTCGCGCGCGCTGTGCACGCGGAGAGCGAGCGAAGCGAACAGCCCTTCGTCGCGGTCAACTGCGGTGCGCTCTCGCCCGAGCTGCTCCAGAGTGAGCTCTTCGGCCACATGCGAGGCGCCTTCACGGGTGCGGACGCGGATCGCGTGGGCGTGTTCATGGCTGCGAACCGAGGCACGCTTTTCTTAGATGAGATCGGTGAGATGGCGCCGGAGCTACAGGTCAAGCTCTTGACCGTGCTGCAGCGACGTGAGGTCGTGCCGGTGGGGGCGACGGACCCCTTGCCCGTTGATGTACGCGTGGTGGCCGCGACCCATCGGGACGTAAGGAGTCAAGTGGCCGAGGGGACGTTCCGGGAGGACCTCTTCTATCGGATCGCGGTGATCCCGCTTGAGATCCCGCCGCTGCGTGATCGAGCCGAGGACATCCCGGATCTTGTAGGACGGCTCATCCGCTTCTTCCGAACGAACCTCCCTACGAGCCACGTCACCAGCATCTCCAAGGAAGCGCTCGACGCCATGTCGAGCTACCCCTGGCCCGGGAACGTCCGCGAGCTGATCAACGCAGTCGAGCGGGGCATGTTGCTTTCGACGGGGGAGGAGATCTCGCTCGACGCACTGCCGCCCGAGGTGGTGGGCTCGGCCGCCGAGGTGGGCCTACGACTGGAGAGCGCCCCCGGGACGGCGGAGCAGCCCGACCTCGCGCGAACACTCAAGGAAACACGCGAGGCCGCAGTGGGTGTCGCCGAGAGCGCCTATCTCCGCGGGCTCTTGAAGGAAGAAGGCGGTGTGATCAACCGAACGGCGGAACGCGCGGGGATCAGTCCTCGCGCGCTCTACGACCGACTGAAGCGCTACGGCATCGACAAGGACGATTTCCGCGAGAGCGTTTCCTGAGGCGGCGCGCCTGGGGCCGTGCCCTATTGGCTGCGTCCAGTCGCAGACGGATCGGAATCGCCAATGTCCATCTGTTGCATGAGCTCCTGAGTCTCTCGAAGCGCTCGATCCGCTTCGTGCTCCCCAGTCGCTCCGGGCTCCTCGAAGATAGCTTCCGCCTCTTCGATCTTGGCTGTGCGGAACGTAAGGAGCGACTCGCCGTAGAACAACGCGAGCATGCCCGACATCAACATCCAGAATTCCTCGCCGGATGGGAAATCGCCGACCCACCCCCAGATGAGCACAGCCGCGCCGAACCCCATCAGTAGGTAGGTCTCAATGAGTTTGCGGCGCCGACCGTCCAGCGTAGCCCTTGCATCCACTTTGCTCATGCCCATAGCCGTCAGTCTACACGGTCGTCGGTACCGCCGGGCGAGCAGCCAGCACCCTCAGCTATGCGCAGCTGGCTCCCGTAGCTAATTGCGGGTTCGGGCAACGCCAGCGCAGCGGTTCGGGCGCCGTACTACGCGAACCGATGGTTCCGCGACACGCTCTTGGCTCGGAGCGATGTGGATGGACCTGTCAAGCCGCGGCCAGCGGAGTGGCTGCCCGAGAGTCCTTATGCGGCTTGAAGCGAAAGCTGGGTTGACGGATGACCTTCCCCCTCCCATCGTTGGGCCGCTGTCTGGCTGGTCCTACGGGGCAGCCAAGGCCCCGCGTTACACCCCGTCCCATTTGATCCGGAGAACGAGAATGAAGTGGCTACTCAAGAGTCTGGTTGTGTCGATCGTGCTGGCGACCAGCAGCCCGTTGCTCGCACAGACCGAAGAATGGCAGTCCATCTTTGACGGCAAGAGTCTGGCGGGCTGGGACGGCAACACGGAGTTCTGGAGTGTCGAAGATGGAGCTCTTACCGGACAGACGTCGAAGGAGAATCCGACGAAGGGCAATACCTTTCTGATCTGGCGTGGAGGTGAGCCGGCCAACTTCGAGCTGAAGGCAGAGTTCCGCATCGGCGCGCACAACAGCGGCATCCAGTACCGCTCCTTCGAGACCGAGAACGAGTGGGTCGTCGGCGGCTACCAAGCCGATATCGACTTCGGCAACAACTGGTCGGGGACGAACTACGGCGAACGCTTCGGCGGCATCCTGGCGAAGCGCGGCGAAAGAGCCACGCGGAGCAAGGACGGAGGGCGCACGGTGGAGAGCCTCGGCGACGCGGCAGAGCTCGGCAAGATGGTCAAGCCAGGCGAGTGGAACTCGTACCACATCATCGCCCGCGGTCACCACCTGGTGCAGAAGATCAACGGCACCGTGATGTCCGAGATTTTCGACAACGCAGATGCCGCCAGGTCCAAGGGGCTACTGGCACTGCAGCTGCACGCTGGCCCGCCGATGAAGGTCCAGTTCAAGGATCTCCAGCTGAAGACCCTGGCGGACTCCCCCGGCGAGACGCGCAAGGTCGTCTTCGTGGCGGGAAGTAGGAGCCACGGCAACGGCGCTCACGAGCACCGCGCGGGCTCGATACTGCTCGCGAGCCGCCTCGCGAGGCTGCCAGGATTCGAAGCGGTCGTCGTCACCGAGGGCTGGCCCGAAGACGAGTCGGTGTTCGACGACGCCTCCGCCGTCGTGGTCTTTTGCACAGGCGGCGAGGGGCACGTGCTCAACTCGCGCCTCGAGGCATTCGACAAGCTCATGAAGCGCGGCGTCGGCCTGGGCACGATCCACTACGGCGTCGAGACCGTGAAGGGCCCGGCAGGGGACAAGTTCCTCGATTGGCAGGGTGGGTTCTTCGAGCCGCACTGGTCAATCAACCCGCATTGGACGGCGAAATTCGAGACGTTCGTCGAGCACCCCGTCACGCAGGGACTGACCCCGTTCGAGGTCAACGACGAGTGGTACTACCACATGCGGTTCCGCGAGGGCATGAAGGGCATCACGCCGATCCTCACGGCGATGCCTGACAATGGCACGCTGATGCGCAAGGACGGACCCCACAGCAACAACCCGCACGTGCGCGCAGCGGTGATAGACCGCAAGGAGCCCCAGCACGTCGTGTGGGTCGCGAACCGCAGTGGGGGCGGTCGCGGCTTTGGCTTCACGGGCGGGCACAACCACATCAACTGGCAGGACGACAACTTCCGTCGCACCGCCCTCAACGCCATCGTCTGGATCAGCAATGGCGACGTCCCCGAGGGCGGTGTCCCTTCCGCGACTCCCGATAAGGCAGAGATGGACGCCAACCAAGACATGCACGGGGACCTGGGCGGCAAGCGCGTGTTCACCTTTGCGGCGAGCCAGCAGCAGGCGGGCAAATAGGGCCCTATGAGATTCGGAATCAACACCTTCCTGTGGTCCGACGACGTGACCGGGGAGGCCTTCCTGCCGCTCTTCGAGCGCCTCAAAGGTATGGGGTTTGACTCCGTCGAGCCCGCCATCTTCCAGACGGATTCGACCACGTTTGCCGAGCTGGGCAGGCAGCTTGATGGCATGGGACTGGACCGAACCGCGGTGACTGCGTTCTCAGCGGAACACAACCTGATCGCGCCCGAGGCCAAAGTGCGTGCTGCGGGACTCGCCCAGCTGAAGCGCACGATCGACTGCTGTCAGGCGCTGGACGCGAAGATTCTCGCCGGACCCCTGCAGGCCGCACTCGGCGTCTTCAGTGGCGCCGGCCCGACCGAGCAGGAGTGGGCCTGGGCAGTCGAAGGGCTCAGAGCGGCTGCCGAATACGCGGAGCAGGCCGGTGTGGTGCTGGCCCTCGAGTTCCTCAATCGCTTCGAGATCTACCTGCTGAACTGCGCGAGCGACGCCCACCGCATGGTGCGGGATGTCGACCACCCGAACCTCCGGATGATGTACGACACGTTTCACTCGAACATCGAGGAGAAGAGCGTCGAGGACGCGATCACCGGCTGCGCCGATGCACTCGTCCATGTGCACATCTCGGAGAACGACCGCAGTACGCCCGGGCAGGGACTGGTGCGCTGGGATGAGACTTTCGCAGCGCTGAAGCAGGTCGGGTACGACGGCCGTTTGACCATCGAGGCGTTCGGCCAGAGCCTGCCGGCTCTCAGCGCGGCGACGAAGATTTGGCGCAAGATGTTCGACGATGAGGACCAGCTCGCGGCAGACGGCCTGGCCTTCATGCAGCAGTCCTGGAGCTGAGCCGCGCCGACGTCGGTCACCGCGCGGTATCCGCCGAGAGGGAGCGTTGAACGCTCCTTCTCGGAGATGGTTTCAGGTGCGCTGGGTCACGGCTTCACGCCGCTGACCGCGCTCCAGTAGCCGACCGTCTTGCGGCGCTTGACGTGCTCGAATCCGGCCTTGCGGAGGGCCGTCTTCAGCTCGGAGACTCCGTACTGCTGGCCCTCGGTCCAGACGAGCATGTCGAGGCTCACGAGAACGTTCGCGAGGGGCACGCGGCCGTCGCTGTCCTCATCCTCGATCAGCTTCTCATGCACGAGCACTTGGCCGCCGGACGGAAGCGCGGCGAAGGCCCTGGCTAAGAGCTCCGCGCCGGTCTCGTAGCTCCAGTCGTGGAGGATCTGGCTGAAGAGAATGGCGTCGTAGCCATCGGGGTAGGCCGCCGCGAACATGTCGCCGACCTCCGCCGTGACGCGGTCCGAAAGGTCCGCCTTGGCGACGTACTCCTCAGCCAAGGGGCACACGGCCGCGATGTCCCAGACGACGCATTCGAGCTTCGGATTGGCGCGCGCCACTGCGATGGAAAGCGCGCCGCTGCCGCCGCCCACATCCAGGAGCCGCTGAGTCTCTGCGAGCTCGACGTGGTCAGCGAAGCCCGCGGCGGGCCGCTCGCTGACGCTGTGCATCGCCTCGGTGAACGCGCGGGCCTTCGCCGGGTCTTTCCCGTGGGCTTCCCAGGGGTCTTCGCCGCCGTAGATGGTCGCATTGTCTTCCTGGAGGGAATCCCAGAGCGCCTTGGGCGACAGGAAGTGATCGACCTCCATGTCGATGAGCCCGCGCAGCGAGCCGGGCGTGTCGCGCGTCAGCGAGCGAATGGCCTCGGCCGTCGCGCGAAAGCCCTCTGGCGCCTTTTGTAGAAGACCGATAGCGTGGAGCGCGCCTAGCATCGAACGCGTGCCGCGCTCGCTCCAATTCATCTCCGACTGAATGGCGCTCCGGCTCAGGCCGCGGAAGTCCGCGTCTCCTGAGTCGTCGCGCTCTGCTTGCGCAAGAAGGTCGAACAATCCCGCACGTACGGCGACTGCCATGGCCGCGCTCTGGCGGCCGGCGATGTAGGCGTCATAGACGCGCTTGTCATCGCCCCTGGGGAGCCCGGCGGCTTCTTGCGCGTCGCTTCTCACTGAACGCCGACGAGCTTGACGTAGAAGACGAGCGTGGCGCCGCCCGGAATGGTGGGCGGGCGACCGTTGGGGCCGTAAGCGATCTCCGCCGGGCAGACGAGGATGATCTCTCCGCCTTCCTTGATGAGCTGGAGGCCTTCGGTCCAGGCTGCAATGACGCCGCGGAGCGGGAAGCTTGAGGGCTCACCGCGCTCGAAGGAGCTGTCGAACGGCGTGCCGTCGGTCAGCCAGCCAGAGTAGTGCGCGACCACCGTGTTGTTGGCGGTCGGCTGGGTGCCGGCGCCTTCCTTGATGATCTTGTACTTGAGGCCGCTGGCGGTGGTGGTCAGCTCGGTGTCCGGGGGCAGCACGAAATCGGGCTTGACGAACTTCTCGACGGATGCGACCTCCAGGAGCCAGAT
>JBLIHL010000231.1:0-8666 GCA_047635895.1 Paracoccaceae bacterium
GAGCATCGGCTTCGCCGATGCAGCACCCGCGGAGCGGGTGCTCGATTCGATGAGGCGCGTCTATTCCCGCAGCTTTGGTTCCGGAACGGTACTGCGGCGGACCACGGTGTAGGCGCCGCCGCTGATTCTCCACCCATCCGCCGTGCGCAGCAGGTTGAAGGCATCGACGCCGGTGTGGCTTGGTTCGCCGTCCACCTTGAAGGCGTACGCGCCCCACACCATCGCGATGTTGCCCTCGACCAGCACCACGGGATCGCCACTGAAGGCCTCCCACATGGAGCCGGTCTGCTTGGGTAACCCGGCGACCCAGTTCGCGTTGTTGAAGTGGCTGATGGAACGGATGCCATCTTTCTCACGCAGGTTGACGAAGACTCCGTCCGGAACCATGAGCTTCGCGCCTGCTTCAGCGTCCTTGGACTCCAGTACGTCGAAGAACCCCTGCACGGTATCCAGCACCGCCTGTTCGTCAGCCGTGTACTGACGCAGGTCGTGATGAGGTTCGTCACCATGCGTGGCGCAGCCAGAGCCCAGCAGCAGAGACCCGAGCAGCAGACCTCCTCCTACGAGCCCGAAGGTCGGCTGCGTCTTCATCAGCGAAAGGCCGTTCAAGCGAGATGCACTGTTCATCAGGGCAACGTATCGAACCCCATGCCTCGCAGCAAGCGACTGCCCCCCCCCCCTGCGACAGCGGCCCGCAGGTGGTGCAGGGAGATGGCGACGTGCAACCTCGTCGCAGCCGTACGGTCCCAGCGGTCCCACTCGCCTTCTCCGAGCGGCTCGTACCTGGATCGGGCGTATTCAGGGTCGAACTTCATCGGTGCGGGAGGTTCATGTTTGACGGTGAACGTGGCTCCATTGAGTCTATAGCAGGGCCCTCCACCGTCCCTGCTCCCACGACGCCCCCTATGAAGTCTCCCTGGATGACCTGGCTGCCGACGCTTGTCCTGATCGGGAACCTTCTCCCCGAGGCTTCATCCGTGGCCGTGACCCCGGCCGCCAGCCAGCATGCGCGCCAGGAAGTGGACCAGCGGGAGATCGAACTCCCCCGCGGCCTTCGGGTGCTTTACGAGGAGCCTATGCAGTCGTTCTCGCTGACCCGTGAGCTCTTCATGGGGCTGTGGGAGCGGTGGCCCGCGGGGCCGGAACGGCTCGCGGCAGCGGCGTTGGCTAAGGACGGCGAAGGCGGGGCGGCTGGGCTGTACGAGAAGCTCTTGGGGCACTACGGACTTCACCTCGATCCGCGTCGGGGGAATGATGTACCCGCCGCGTTTTCGACGCCGCCCGTCGGCCCTGAGTTGTTGACTGAGGGGCTCTGGACGATGAACTGCCTCGCCTGCCACGGGGGATCCGTGGAGGGTCGCTTCTATCCAGGCCTTCCCAACAACACGTTGATGCTGGAGGCACTCGTCACCGACATCGTGGCCGCCAAGCGGGGGGAGCACTCTGGCCTAGAGGACGGGATGGTGATGGCCCAGCTCGGCCATACGATCGGCACGAGCGAGGCCACGCTCTTCGGCGAGATTCTGCTGCGCTTCCGGGAACCCAACCTGGACCTCAAGCCGCTGCCCGGGCTCGTGCGCGCCGGTTCCGCGAACATGACCCGTCTGGCGTCCCTGCCCGAGGGACTCCTGGCGCTGGACGCGCCGGCCTGGTGGCAGCTTCGGCACAAGACGCACATGTACCTCGACCACAGCGTGCAGAAGAACCACCGCACCGTCATGCAGTTCACGCTCGGGCTGGAGGACATGACGTTCAAAGCCGGCGTGAAGGAGGTGGTGCTCCATGGCTCCGAATCTGAGGTGCGGCGCGCCGTGGGCCGTCTCGTTGCCAATGAGGTCCTTCCGATTCGGGAGCGATACCTCGGGGCGGATGGCCAGCTGACGGATCCCGAGGCCTTCCTGCGGTACGTGGCCCAGGCCATGCCGACCTTGCCCTTGCTCGCGCGCTTCGCGATCACGCAGCACGTCGAGCCGGCGGGCATTCACGGCGAGCGCATCCGGGGCTGGGACGATGAGTTCCAGGACATCTTCGCCTTCATCGATGGGCTCGAGCCGCCCGCCTATCCCGGCGAGATTGATGCTGATCTTGCGGACGTGGGTCGGGTGCTTTATGGCGACACGTGCGCGCGCTGCCATGGGCACCACGACGGCTCCGGGAAGCCGTACGTTTCCAGGCGGGTGCGACACGTGGAGATCGGGACCGACTCGATCTATCCGACGGCGCTGGATCAGTCGTTTCGCGACAGCCTGGTCGGCTTCCTCACAGAGGGGCCCGACGGCCGCCAGATCGACGTTGTGAGCGACAAGGTGGCGGACGAGGGCTACGTGGCGCCGCCGCTGAATGGAGTCTGGGCCAGTGCCCCGTACCTTCACAACGGCTCGGTCCCCACGGTCGATCATCTTCTCGACTACGGGCGGCGCATGGACCTCGAGGATGCTGGGCTGCACGCGTGGGTGGCGGAGGATCCCGATGACTACGACCACGAAGCGCTGGGGCTGCGCGCGCGCTTTTTGCCCAAGGACGAAAGAACCCGGCGCCTGTATGACCACCGGGTTCGGGATTCGCGGCGACGCGGCATGGGAGCCGCTGGCCATGATTTTGGCGAGGCCTTGGAGCCTCACGAGCGACGCGCGATCATCGAGTACCTGAAGACTCTCTGACGCGCGCCGGCCGGGTCAGATCAGTCGAAGTCGAGGAAGAGGATCGACTGGGTGATGTAGGGGTCAAGCTCAATCGCGATCGCCACCATCTTCTCACCCTCGGCCTTCGCGTCCTTGTCGCTGGACCTCGACAGTTCCTGGCCGAGCGTGAAGCGGTACTCCGCCGTGAGCGGCGCCTTCTCCACGGCCTTGCGGAGATGCAGGGCACGGTCCTTCTTGTTGCTCGTGCTCCGGAGCAGCTGGGCGTAGTCGAAGTGTGCCTTGGCGAGGGGGGACTCCATGTCTTCCTTGAAGGCCTTCTCGTAGAGCTCCCGGGCGCGCTTCTTCTCGCCGAGGGATGAAGCCGTCTTGGCCTCCCAGATCAGGGCGTTTTCGCCGGTAAATTCGAGGACATCCGTGATGTAGTCATACCACTGCGTCTGGAGCTCACGAAGGTCGTCCATGTCCTCGAGATCCATGCACTCCATGAAGAATCGAAGGACCTCTTCGCCCTCCACGAACTTCAGGTTGAAGCTCGCGCGCGTGCGCTTGACGGTCTTATCCGTCGCGAGGCCCAGGAAGAACTTCTTGAACTTCTTCGCGTACTGCTTGTCGTTCATCAGCATATGAACGAACGCCCAGCCCCAGGTGTAGTCCTCGAAGCCCTTGGTCGTGATCATCTCGCGCAGGTCGATCTTCTTCCCGTCGCCGATCTCACGCTTGATCGTCGCGAGACGCCCGTTGTGGATCATGCCGACCTCGAGCTTCTTCGTGGCGGGGTCCCACTTGGCACCGCCGTAGTACTCGGAGAGCGATTCGCCGGGCCAGTGCGGGTACTTGAAGTCCTCGTCGATGAGCTTGTGCAGGTAGTGCCCCAACTCATGGAACAGCACCTGCTCGGTGAACTGCGGGTCGAGACGGTCATAGAACGCACAAAGGTCATAGGGCTCGACGAACCGAAAGTACGCGAGTGCGCCGCCCCCGCCTCCAGCGCCGCGCTGGAACTCCTTGCGATCCGTGTAGAAGTTGATAGGTAGCTTTTTCTTCTTCTTGTCCCGCTTGATCTTCCAGTCCTTCTTGAAGATCTCGTAGTACGCATCACACGCGTCGATGTACCGCTCCGTCGTGCCGAGTGGCGTGGTGTGCTGCCACTCGAAGTACTTGGTCTCGGTGATGTAGCGATCCTTCCACATCTCGTGCTGCTTGTCCTCTTCCGCCTGCTTGATGCGGCCGTCGACGGACTTCTGGATCTTCTTCGTCGCCGTGCGAAGTTTGGTCCACCGGCCCTCGTACCAGACCAGGCCCTGCTCGAGCTTCTCGGTCTCCTCACTGTTTTGGGGGACGAAGGAGATCTCCTTGTCCTTCTCTAGCAGCGCGTCTACCAGGTTGTCGTTGATCTCGATATTGCCTGCTTCGAGCTGGACGATGACGTGGCCATCCGCCTGCTCCATCTCGAAGCCATCAATGATGCGGCCGTCCTTCAGGACGAGAATGTCGCCGGGTTGATCGTCGAGACCGACGCTCGCAAGAGCGCCGGCGATAAGAAGCGGGGTGGCGACGGACCAGAGGGAGGAGCTGGCCTTGGAAGACCGTTGCTTGGGTTCGTTACGCAAGGTGGAGTCGGAGGCGGTCATGGCGTTGCGAGGGAGGGAGCGAGTGTGAAGGGCGTCGGGTGGTAGGCCTTCCTAGAAGGCCGAGTAGAAGGCGTCCTGGAACTTGTTCCAATCACTCTCGTCCCAGCTTCCGAACGTGAGGTCGAACGTCTTCTGGAGGATCTTCTTCTCGCTGCTCGCAAAGATCAGCTTGCGGGCTGCTCCGTAGACCTTGTCACCGTCATCGCCTGTGGCCTTCTTGCGAGCCGCATCGAGCGCCTTATCGGAGTCCTTCTCGACGCCCTCCACGACCGAGATCATGTTCTCGAGGTACGACTTCAGGAGACCTTTCGCGAGCGGGTGGCGGCGGATCTCGGGGGAGGCGAGGTAGTTGATGAGCATCGCGCTCTCCGCGAACGGGTCGCCCTCTTTGTCGGACTTGCGGAACTCCTTGGTCGTGCGTAGGAAGATCTCCTTGACCGGTGTCGCCTTGCCGTCGCGGATGGCGTTACGGAAGCGCTCGACGGTGTAGTTCTGGAAGCGCCAGTCGATCTTGCGGCTGTCCATGCGCGAGTTTTGGATCATCGCGCTGAGGCCGAGATCGATCCAGTCCGGCATGGCCGTGGAGAGCTCGAAGTTTTTCTCGAGCATCCAATAGCGGTAGGCCTGACTGTTCAGGTTGTCGATGGCGTAGCCCGTCCATCCGGACGTGTCGTCCCAGGTCAGGAGCTCGTCAGAGATGTTCCAGAAGCCGCCGTAGCCGCCGCTGCTGGTGCCAGCGGTGAACGCGGCGGCCTCATCTTGGGTGGCGCAGATTCGAACCACGGGTGCCCGCATGTACGCGTCGGTCCCAAGGAAGCCGAATTCACTGTCGAGCCACTTGAAGAGGTTGTCGACGTGGGACTGCACTCGCTTGCTGTAGCGCTTATCCGCGCTGGTGATCACGAGGGTGCGCTTGCTCTTCTTCGATTCCCATCCGTCGGGCGGAAGCTTGGCGATCGCGGCCTCGTGGATCGAGGACTCCGAGGCGACGGCCTTCGACTTGCGCTCTTTGGGGGTCGCGCCTGACAGGTCGACGCGGCGGAAGATTGCCGTGTCCGAGGTTTCGCCGGAGTGAGCGAGCGAACCGGTGCGCTCGATGATCTCGAAGGTCTGCCTGGCTGGCTTGAAGATCTTCGCGATCTTCTTCCAGTGCTTGGTGAGACCCACCAGCTGGACAGCGTAGTCGACGTCCTCGGTGTGGTAGACCCAGGTCTCAATGGTCTGCGGCCCCGACCTCGCCATCTTGTCCACGGTGTAGGTGTACTTCGTGACCTTGATGTCGTCGATCTCGTCCTCTTCTTGATCGGAGAGGTAGTAGCCGCCGCCCGTGTAGGTCCGCGTCAGGAAATCGTCGTAGTTGCGATAGGGCGAAGTGATCTTGAACGTCGTGACTTTTTCGCCGTCGATTTCCTTTTCGTCCTCGGTGATGCCGCCCTTCTTGGTGACCTCGAGGGGGAACACGATCACCTGCAGCTCGGGCGTGTGGTTGACCGTGTAGCCGACGTCCTTGTCCGTGTAGGAGTAGGACTTATCGGAGACATACTTCGCGGCGAGCCATTGCTCGTTGGTCTTCCGAGCGATGTTGGACCATTTCTTGGGGTGCTTGAGGGAGAAGCCGTAGTAGCTGTCCTTGTGCACGCCCTTGGGCGAGTCTTGGTCCTGGAAGACGGGCGCCGAGGCGATGACGGCGGGCGGGGCGGCGAGGGCGGTGGCGGTGGCCAGCGGCGCGGCGACGAGCAGAGCGGGGGCCAGTGCGAAGGCCAGTGCGAAGGCCAGTGCGAAGGGGAGAGCGGGAAGGGCGGGAAGGGCGAGACGAGGGAGTGTTTTAGATCGCATGGAAGTGGCGAACAGCAGAATGGAGCGGCGGGGGACGGCGACGAGGTGGGATCCTCTGGACGGAGCTGGGCGGGATGGACCGAGGGGGCACTCCCACTAGCCTCTATGACGCTCGGCATACCGAATTCATTAATCAGTATTGAGTAAAGTCACGGGATTGGCTGGTTAATGCGCGCCAAGGCCCCTCTATCAGCAGAAATCCGGCATCAATGGAAATCCCGCGAGTTGCGTCGGATTCCTGCCGCCTCGCCGTCGAGGCTTTCGATGCGCCA
This sequence comes from Paracoccaceae bacterium, assembly GCA_047635895.1. Classification (GTDB taxonomy): domain Bacteria; phylum Planctomycetota; class UBA1135; order UBA1135; genus Saltatorellus. The sequence continues at coordinate 6,382 of JBLIHL010000231.1, forward strand.
TGTAACGACATGGACGACGCTGCCCGCACGGTCGATCTTGCCGTGGACGAGCAGCATGACCCCGTGACGGGCGGCCGCTCGGTAGCGCTCGAAGGTCTTCGGGTGCACCACGAGGTTGGCGGTGCCAGTCTCATCCTCGAGAGTGATGAAGATGATGCCGTGAGCCGTCGCCGGGCGCTGGCGGACCAGTACGATGCCTGCGACCGCCACTCGATCCTTGTCGGGACAGATGGACTCATCGAGGAGCTCCGCGGCCGTGCAGGCCCCCCGCCGCCCAAGCATGGGTCTCAGAAATGAGACCGGATGGGCCTTCAGCGAAAGGCTGTGGGAGGCGTAGTCGTGGACCACTTCGTGTAGCGGCCCGGTGGGCGGCAGGGCCTCGGCCCCCGCGCTGCCCTCGGAGTCGAGCTCGGTGAAGAGCGTGGGCGCCGTCAGGTCCTCGTCCCTGAGCGCGCGGATCGCCCACAGCGCGGCCTTGCGATCGAGCTTCATCGACCGGAAGGCGTCGGCGGAGGCGAGCGGCTTCAGTCTCGATGCCCGGAGAGCCGACGTCCGCTGGAGGTCATCCATGGATCGGAAGGGTCGCTGGATACGCTTCCGCGCGGCCACCACGGCGTCAGCATTGGGCTTACGGAAGCCCTTGATGAGCCGCATCCCGAGCCGCAGCGCAGGCCCCTCCATGGTGCAGTTCCAGTCGCTGTGGTTGACGTCGATAGGGCGGACCTCAACGCCGTGACGCTGGGCGTCCTGGACGAGCTGGGCCGGCGCATAGAACCCCATTGGCTGGGAGTTGATGAGGGCGCCGCAGAACGCGCCCGGGTGATAAAGCTTGAGCCACGAAGAGACGTACACGAGCAGCGCGAAGCTGGCGGCGTGGGACTCGGGGAAGCCGTACTCGCTGAAGCCTTCGAGCTGCCGGAAGATGCGCGCCGCGAACTCCTCGTCGTAGCCGTTGTCGATCATGCCCGCGACGAGCTTCTCGCCGTAGCGCTTCATCAGATCGCCCTTGCGCTTCCACGCCGCCATCGCGCGTCGAAGATTGTCAGCCTCCCCCGGAGTGAAGCCGGCCGCCACGACCGCGAGCGCCATCGCCTGCTCCTGGAACAGCGGCACGCCCAGCGTCTTCTCCAGCACCCGGCGCACGTCGGCGCTCGGGTAGGTGACTTCCTCGGTCCCCTCGCGCCTCCGCAGGTACGGATGCACCATGTCGCCCTGGATGGGGCCGGGCCGCACGATCGCTACCTCGATCACGAGGTCGTAGAACTCCATCGGCTTGAGCCGCGGCAGCATCGACATCTGAGCGCGCGACTCGATCTGGAAGACGCCGATCGTATCGGCCTTGCAGATCATCCCGTAGACCGCCGGGTCCTCGGGCGGAATCGTGTGCATCGTGAAGCCGCCGTCTTTCGGGACCTCGAAGCCCGGATCCGCCCCGCTCTCCGCCACGAGCTCGAAGGTCTTGCGAACGGCCGTCAGCATCCCGAGGCCGAGCAGGTCCACCTTGAGGATGCCGAGCGCGTCGATGTCGTCTTTGTCCCACTCGATGACCGTGCGATGCGCCATCGATGCGTTCTCGATCGGGACGAGCTCGCAGAGCGCGTCTTCGGTGATCACGAAGCCGCCGACGTGCTGGGACAGGTGGCGCGGGAAGCCGAGGATCTCGCCCGTGAGCGCGATGAAGCGGCGCGCCACGGGCGAGGCCGGATCCAGCCCGTGCTTGGCAAGTCCCGCGCCGTCTCCGATCGTGTCCGTCCACCACTCCATGTCCTTCGCGAGTCGATCCACGAGGTCCGGCGAGAACGCGAGCGCCTTGCCGACCTCACGCACGGCGCTGCGCCCGCGGTAGCTGACGACCTCCGCCGTGAGCGCGGCGCGTTCCCGGCCATAGCGCCGATATACGTACTGCAGCACTTCCTCGCGCCTCTCGTGCTCGAAGTCGATGTCGATATCGGGCGGTTCGTTGCGTTCCTTGGACAGGAAGCGCTCGAACAGCAGGTCGATGCGATCGGGGTCAACGGCCGTGACCCCGAGGCAGTAGCAAACGGCGGAGTTGGCGGCGGCACCGCGCCCTTGGCACAGGATCGAGCGCGACCGCGCGAACCGAACGATGTCGTGGACCGTCAGAAAGTAGGGTGCGTAGTCGAGCTCCTCGATCAGCCGGAACTCGTACTCCACGCGGGTCTTGACGCTGTCGGGCACGCGGCCGTCGTAGCGGTCTTCGGCGCCCTTCCAGGTCGCGTCCACGAGGGTCTCCATGGCGGTGCGGCCGTCTTCGCGCACCTCGG
>JBLIHL010000232.1:0-8664 GCA_047635895.1 Paracoccaceae bacterium
AGAGTGGTTCGCATTGGGGGGTCTGTGGTCTAGGATGGGTGGATGAGTTCAGACAGTTTGGTGAGGGTGGTGCGGGATCTTGATCCTGCTTCTGGGGAGTTGATCGAGGCGATTGCCTGTGCCGGCGTGGAGGAGGTTCGGGCGGCTGTGGAGCGGGCTCGGGTGGCTCAGGCGGGCTGGGGCCGGCTTTCGATCGAGGAGCGTGGGAACGCGGTCCGTCGGTTTGGCGTGGCGCTTGGGAAGGAGGCGGAGACTCTGGGTGAGACGCTGACCCGCGAGATGGGGAAGACCCTGCGGAGTGCCGTTGGAGAGGTTCGCGGGTATGCGGGTGGCGTGGCGGATGATGTGGCTGAGGTCACACGCGCGCTGCAGCCCATTGAGTACGACGTGAAGGGACAGCAGGTCACCACCGTTTACGAGCCCCTCGGCGTCGTGGCGGCCATCAGTCCCTGGAACTTCCCCGTCGGGATGCCGCTTTCGATTCTCGTGCCCGCCCTCGTCGCAGGGAACAGCGTCGTTTTTAAGCCGAGCGAGCACACTCCGCTCGTCGGCAAGCGGCTGGCCGAGTTGCTTCAGGCAGAGCTTCCGGAGGGGGTTCTCGAGCTTGTGCAAGGGGACGGTGAGACCGGGGCTGCGCTCGTTGAGGCGGATGTGGACATGATCGGGTTCGTCGGCAGCCGAGCCACCGGACAATCCATCATGAAGGCCGCGGTCGGGTCGCTGAAGCGGCTCGTCCTCGAGCTTGGCGGAAAGGATCCGATGGTCGTGTTCGCAGACGCCGACCTCGAGAGCGCTGCGCGGAATGCGGCCGATCATTCGCTGCGCAACACCGGCCAGGTGTGCTGCTCCATCGAGCGGGTCTACGTCGCCGAGGAGATTGCGGACGCGTTTGAAGAGAAGGTCATCGAGTTCGCTCAGGGCTGGACCCACGGCAGCGGGCTTGATGAAGGCGTCAAGATGGGGCCCCTCGTGAGCGAGGGTCAGCGTGCCGTCGTCGCCGCGCAAGTGGATCGGGCGCGCGAGGAGGGCGCTAGCGTGCGCCTTGGTGGAGAAATCCCCGCGGGGCCGGGCTGGTTCTATCCGGCGACCGTTCTCACCGGCGTCCAGCAGCAACATTCGATCACCCACGCCGAGACGTTTGGTCCGGTCGTGGCTATCACTCGCTTCAGCGGAGAAGAAGACGAGGGCATTCGCCTGGCCAACGACACGGTCTATGGACTGGGTGCGAACGTATGGACCGCCGACCCCGAGCGGGCGGCGCGCGTGGCCTCAGCGCTCCGAGCCGGTCAGGTGGGCGTCAATCGCTACCTGGGCGGCGCGCCCGGGACTCCCTGGGTGGGCGCACGCCAGTCAGGCTACGGCTACCTGGGCGGCCCCGACGGGCATCGCCAGTTCACCTCGCCGAAGACCATCTCAATCGCGCGGTAGTCCGGGCCGTCACTCAGCCTTCGCGCCGCGTCCACACCTCGATCTCCGGACCACGCGCGTAGTTCGCGAAGACATCGACGAAGCCAAGCTTGTAGCCGAGCGGGTAATGCTCCTCGCGCGGCGAGTTCTTGATCGTCCGGTTGAGCTCCCACCGCCCGTCGGCGCGCACCGCCGCCATCCACGCGTCGCGGATAGCCGTCGGACCGATCGTGCCCTTTCCGAGGGCGTTTGAGGTCGAGACCAGCACGATGTCGGGGTCGGCCTCGTCTAGAGCTTCCGCGGCAGCGGCCTCCTTGTCCTCGGCGTGGAAGATCGTGAGCCGAGTCGCCATGTGAGCCGGCATGATGCGCTTGCCGAGCCGACCTGCTGCTTCGCCCGGAGGGGCCGCGTTCTCCCGACTGGCCCTCGAGGTCTCCCCGATGAGGCTTCGCTTCTCGGGGTGGATGATGTGCCACTGGTAGGTGTCCCATGGACCACGCGACCAGATCGCATCCTGCCTAAACATCTCGGCACGCGTCATCAGCGGGATCCCGATGACCTCCGCCAAGTAGACGAGTGGATCATCGTCGCCGCCAAGCTCGAGCACGGTGTCCGCGGCGATCGTGTAGGTGTCTGGCTGAATCCGCAGCCGTGCCGCGAGGGACGCCGCTAGAGCCATCGTGATCACGGCGGCAGACAGGACGCCGCCCGTCAGGACGCGCGGCATCTTGCGCGCAGCGAACCAGGACATCCCGTACGCCGCGAGGATGCACGTGACCGGCATCAATGCCAGGTAGAAGCGATCGGTACTCGCCTGGTAGATGCCGTAGACCAGTAGCGTCGGCACGCCGTAGCCGGCCGTGATCCAGGCGGCGCTCGCGGCGCTCCGATCGCCTTCGCCGCGGCCAGGATCATGATCGGAGCGGGACTTCCCACGTCGCAGCGCCATGGCGATCATGCCGAGGACGGCCAGTCCGCAGAAGAACAGAATGATCGGGTCGTAGGCCGTGAGCGTCTCCGCTGCGACCACGAACCCGTAGCCGTTGAAATAAGACAGCGGCACGACATGGCCGCTGAAGATGATGACTTTCTGGTCCTTGTAGACCTCGTTCAGCGAGCGCCCCGTCTTGGCGAGCTGATCCAGCTTGGCGTCGCCCAGGCCGCCCCGCCGTTTGGCGATCGCGCCGGCTGAGCGGGTGGGGTCCAGGCCGTATCCGTTCTCAGCGCGGATGTAGAACCAGCCTGCCGAGGCCGAGATAATCATGAGTGCGAGGAGCGTGCCGAGCAGCACCTTCGCCTTGGGCACCGAGGATCGCAGGAGCCCGAGGAATGCAGCGCCGGCCGGTGCCAGCGCCGCTGCGCCGGAGTGCAACGTGCAGACGGCGGCCGCCACGGAGAACCCGAGCACGATCGCCCTTCCAAGCGACGGCCTCTCTCGCCACCGGATCGCGCACAGTGTCGCGATGGTCGCGAACGCAGAGACCGGGCCGTGGGGTCGCGCCTGCACCGAGAAGCAGATGTGCAGCAGGCTCGTCGCCACCAGCAGGCCGGCCAGGAACGCGAATCGCGCCGCCAGGAACCGGGCCGCAATGAGGTACGCCGCGGGCGCCGCCAGGCTGGAGATCACGGCAACCACGATGCGCCCACGCTTTCGCAGCCGCGTCGAGATCTCCCTGTGCTCCTCGAGGCTTGCACCGGGACCCAAGCGCTCCACGGGCTCGGGGGGCACGAGCGCCAGGATTGTCCCAACCAGGTGCGGGTACTTCCAACCGGCGCGGTCCCTGTCGGTGATCCCGCCCTCGATCATCGAGTCGGCCTGGTTCACGAGGTAGGCGTCAGGCTCACCGAAGTGGGGCAGTCCGTGATTGATACCCACGAGTCTGAACCCGAGCGCGGTCAGAAGTAGCAGTAGCGCGACGGAGAGTCGACCTCGCCGCCGAGTGGGGGCGCCGGGCGGCTGTGCTTCAGAGTGACTTTGGAGAGCTGACATGGTGGGGCTGCAGTGGGGCTGCAGTGGAGCTGAGAAGTCTACCGCGCTCCCCAACGGACGCGGCCATCGTGCTTCCGGCAGCCCTGAATCAAGCTGGGTACGGCTCGGGGCACGCTCCCAGAAGGCCAAGGCTGGGCCATTCCGAGAGACGCCACCCAATTTCTATAGGGAAATGGCCTTTCGGATCCTGTGCGCTTACCCCTATGTTGTGGAAGCAATGCAGCAGCGCGCAAAATTCAACGTGACCGGCGGAAGCTGGTCCTGGCGATGGTGGTCCATGGGTCCCGGGTGTTCCCGGGGGCTTCGGCGCGCCTTGCCTGCGCGCGCCTGACGCCCCCAGCTGAGCTACGAGCCAAGCTCGCTCAGCCAAGATGAACACTCGCGGACCCGGAAGAGACTCCTCTCTTCCGGGTCCGCTGCTTTGACCGCCTCCTCCGCACGCCACGACGACCTCCATGAACTTCAGTCGCCCCATCCGAACTTCGACCGCCCAGGACACGGGCGAGCACCGCATCGTCTGGGCGGTCTACCCCGCGGATCGGACGACGCCCGTGGCCGCCTTCGAGCGACTTCGAGCCACCGGGCACAAGGCCGCCCTGCTGGAGTCGGTCGAGGGCCCCGAGCGCCTCGCGCGCTACAGCTTCGTCGCCGTTGACCCCGATGGCACCCTTCGCGCAGCCTCAGCGAGCGCGGTCCTGACCGGTCCTGACGGCGAGTCCGAGATCCTGGACCTGCCGCCCCACGAGGCGCTCCGGGAAGCCTCGGCCCGGCGCCGTCGCGACCAGCCAGCCGCCGCCCACCCGGACCTCCCGCCGTTCCAGGGCGGGTGGCTCGGCCTCTTCAGCTACGAGTGGGCCGCGACCCTGGAGCCCCGCGTCACGAGACCGACTCGCCGGGAATTCGACCTGCCGGAAGCGCTCTTCGACCACTATCCCGACGTGGTCGCCTTCGATCATTCGAGCCAGACGCTGACCGTCCTCTGCGCTGCGCCCGGCGGCGGCTCGGACCAGCTCGCCGCCGAGGCCAGGCGTGAGCGAATCGCCGAGCACATCGGCACGGCCGATGCCCTCGCTGAGTCGTCAGAACTCGGCTTTCGTCTAATTGACAAGGAGCCAAAAGGCCTCACCTCACGCGCCGAATTCGTCGCGGGCGCGAAGCGTCTCAAGACGGCTATCAGCGAGGGAGAGATCTTCCAGGCCGTCCTGTCCCAGCGCTTTGAACAGCGATTTGAGGGCGACCCGTTCACGCTCTACCGGGTCCTCCGCCTCGTGAATCCCGCACCGCACATGTTCTACTTCGAGGCGGACGGCCTCACGCTGGTCGGTTCGTCGCCTGAGCGCCTCGTATCCGTCCAGAACGGCCACATTGAGGTCGTGCCGATCGCCGGGACGCGCCCACGCGGTGCGACGCCTGCGGAAGACGACCGTCTCGGCGCTGAGCTGTGCGCGGACGTCAAGGAGTGCGCGGAGCACGACATGCTCGTAGATCTCGCGCGCAACGACGCGGGCCGCGTCGCGCGGATCGGGTCGGTCGAGGTCGAGCAGTACCGCGAGCTCGTTCAGTTCCCACGCGTCCAGCACCTCGTGAGCCGCGTGGGCGCTGAGCTCGCGCCCGGGCTGGACTCCCTCGACGCCCTCGCCGCCGCCTTTCCCGCCGGCACCGTCAGCGGCGCGCCCAAGGTTCGCGCGATGACGCTCGTCGCCGAAATCGAGGGCCGCGAACGGGGGGCCTACGCGGGCGCGTTCGGCTACCTCGACCGCGCTGGCCAGCTCGACGTCGCCATCGCCATCCGCACGATCGTGTGCCACGGCGGCAAGCTCCACGTCCAGGCGGGGGCCGGCATCGTGTTCGACTCCGACCCCGAGAAGGAGTTCGAGGAGACGCTGCACAAGGCGAGCGCTCTCTTCGAAGCGGCACGTATGGCCACTTCGCCAGCCTTCCAGCCCGACTCCACACTGCGCGCCGAGGCACCTATCCGATGATTCTGCTGATCGACAACTACGACTCGTTTGCCTTCAATCTCTACCAGGCGCTTTCGATCCTCGGTTCCGAGGTTCGTGTGATCCGAAACGATGAAATGACGGTCGACGAGGCGCTCGCACTCGAGCCCCGCGCTATCGTGATCAGCCCCGGGCCGGGCCGCCCTGAGGGCGCGGGGATCGTGCTGGAGCTACTTCGACGGCTGCCCGACGCGATGCCGATCCTCGGCGTCTGCCTCGGTCACCAGGCGCTCGTGCTGTCAGAGGGCGGTGAGCTCGAAGTCGACGCCGTACCGATGCATGGCAAAGCGAGCGCCGTCAGCCACGAGCGCTCGGGGCTCTTCACCCACTTGGATTCCCCGATGACCTGCGGCCGCTACCACAGCCTCCGGGCCGTGCGCGCCGCGCTGCCGGCGTCGCTGCGGGTCGCCGCGTCGACCGAGGACGGGGCCGTGATGGCGGTGGAGCACCGGACCCTGCCACGCTTTGGCGTGCAGTTTCACCCGGAGTCGATCCTGACGCCGCGAGGATCTGAGCTGCTGGCGCGGTTCCTCGAACTGGCGGGCGTGCCGCTTCTGGCGGATGCGACCGCGGCGGCCCCGGTGGTACGCAGGCGATCCGGGTCTATGGGAGCGGCATCATGAATCCGAACGTTCAAAACTCGGCGCCCAGTGGGGGCGCACCCACGCTAGGCGTCGCTCTCAGCCGCGTCCTTGCGGGGGAAACGCTGGGGCGCAGCGAAGTTCAGGGGCTCATGGAGGTGGTCTTGGAAGGTGAGATGGACCCCGTCCTCCTCGGTGGTTTTCTTGTGGCGCTGAGTCAGCGCGGCGAGACAGCCGAGGAGATTGCGGGGGTCGCGGACGCGCTTCGCGCGCACATGACGCCGTTCGAGCACGACGCAAGAGACGCGATCGATACGTGTGGAACTGGCGGCGACGGCCTCGGAACCTTCAACATCTCAACGGCGTCGGCCTTCGTCGCGGCGGCGGCGGGCGCCAAGGTCGTCAAGCACGGCAACCGCAGCGTTTCCTCGAAGTCGGGTTCCGCCGACGTTCTAGAAGCGCTGGGGGGACAGCTCGATGTACACGATGACGTGGCGCGCCGCGCGCTCACCGAAACGGGTTTCACGTTCCTCTTCGCGCCGCGTTTTCATCCCGCCATGCGTCATGCCGCGCCCGTTCGTAAGGCCCTCGGGATCCGCACCGTTTTCAACCTCGTGGGACCGCTCGCGAATCCGGGGCGCGTGCGACGTCAGGTCCTTGGGGTGCCGTCCCTGGGCCTTCAGGCCCGAATCGCCGGCGCACTTCATGGCCTCGGCGTGGACGCTGCCTACGTGGTGCACGGTGACGGCGGCGCTGATGAGCTCAGCCTTGGGCCGAACAACCGCGTGATTCCGCTCGGTGCTGCATCGACCCAGGACTTCTCTCCCGCAAGCCTCGGACTCGCCGAAGTGCCGGTCGCCCGCCTTGCCGGCGGGGACGCCGAGCACAACGCCGGACTCATGCGCCAGGTCCTCGGAGGCGCGCTCGGACCGCTGCGGGACGCGACGTGCCTCAACGCAGCCGCTGCGCTTGTCGTCGCAGGCGTGGCGCATGATGCCGCATCTGGCGTACAACTCGCCCAGGAAGCCATCGATCAAGGTCGCGCACGCGCTACCCTCGACGGCTGGGTCCGCATCACGGACGACGGAGCCACACGATCATGAAACACCCTCGAACAGGAACCCGCCTGGACCCGATTTTGGAGTCCGTGGCCGCGCGCGCCGCAGAGCGTCGAAAGGCCCGCGGCAGCGCGCCGCTGGCGGATCCAGATCCGGTGCGGGTGACGCGCTTCGTCGGCGCTCTCAATACGCCGGGCCAACTCTCCTTCATCGCCGAGTGCAAGCGGCGCTCGCCGTCCGTCGGCCAGCTCACGGAGGAGGTGGATCTCGGCGCGCGGGCGATTGCGTACGCACGCGGCGGCGCGTCGGCGCTCTCGGTGCTGACGGAGCAGGATCACTTTCACGGGCATCCGAGGGATCTCGATGCCGTCGAGCCGGCGGGCCTTCCGCGCCTGCGTAAGGACTTCATGCTGGACGTCGACATGGTGGTGGAAACCATGGCCATGGGCGCGGACGCGGTGCTACTCCTGGCCGTCTGTCTCGACGATGCCCAGCTGAGGGACCTTCGCGCGGCCGCACGCGAGCTTGGCCTGGCCGTTCTCCTGGAGGTCCATGACGAGCACGAGCTTGAGCGCGGCCTGCGGGTGGACCCCGACTGTCTCGGCATCAACGCTCGTGACCTGCGAACGTTCGAGGTGGACCTCGCGGTCACGGAGCGCCTGCTTCCGTTGGTTCCACCGGGCATCGTGCGCGTGGCTGAAAGCGGCATTCACACGCCCGAGGCTGCGCTGCGGATGCAGCGCGCCGGCGCGGACGCCGCCCTGGTGGGGGAAGCGCTCATGAAGTCCGCTGACCCGGCGGCGACGCTGCTCCAGTGGCGCGACTTCCTGGGGGCAGCTACGCCATGACGCGCTTCTTTCAGACGCTCTTCACCGGCTCCGAACGGCCGCTTGCCAAGGTTTGTGGCGTGACGCGCCAGGCGGACATCCAGCCGATCGCGGGAGCAGGCGCCGACTTCATCGGACTCGTTTCGTGCCCTGCGTCGCCCCGGCATCTGACCGATCTCCTGGTCGTGGCGCTCGCCAACTCGGTGCGCCAGGCGGGCGTTCGCTCGATCCTCGTCACCGTCGACGCAGATCGCGCCGCGGTCGATCAGCTCGTTCACGAGGCGAGGCTGGACGGCGTCCAGCTCTGCGGCATGGAGCCTCCCAGCGACTGGCGGAACACGGCCTACGGACTCATGCGGCGCGTCGGCGTCGATGAGCATGGTTTCGCCGAGATCGAGGACTGGCGCGGCATCGCCGACGGCTTCGTGCTGGACCACCCGGCTTCCGCCGGTGGTTCCGGCGAGCAGGTCGATCTAGTCCTCGCCTCGCGCCTCGCAGAGCAAGCTCCGTGTTTCCTGGCTGGCGGACTCTGGGCCGACGCGGCGGTTTTCGCAGGTGAGGGATCCGGTGAAGCTCCTGGTGGATCAGCCGTCGGAACGGCCGGTTCGTTCGTGGGCTTCGACGCCTCTAGCCGCCTTGAGTCCGCGCCCGGCGCCAAGGACATGGAGCGCGTTACCCGCTTCGTCACGGCCGCACACTCCTACCCCCGGAACGCTCCGTTCCACACCCAGTCATGACCGAGTCCCAGATCAACCCCGGCACCGCGGGCGCTGCGACCAGCGGTACGTTCCGCATGTCTCC
>JBLIHL010000233.1:0-8649 GCA_047635895.1 Paracoccaceae bacterium
CGCCGACCGCGCACAGGGAGCAATCCTCCATGAGGTCGAGGTTGATATCGCCGTGCTGCAGCTGGCCAGGGAGCGAGATCCCCGTCGTCGGTTGATCGATCACGGTCACGTCGAGCCACCCTGCGGCACCGAAGCCAAAGTTCTTGCCGTCCGCACCGAGTCCAACCTGGAACGCGGGGCCGACGCGTTCGACGTGGACCTTCGCGCCCGCCAGTTCGTCGATGCCGATCAGATCGCCACCGAACGTCTCGTAGTAGCGCCATGCGCCCGTGTCAATGGGCCCGCCCTGCCCGGTGAAGCTGGAGCTGATGAGCTCCTTCTTGGGCGAGTTCGTTGGCGGGTAGCCCGCTTGACCGGGATCGATTCGATCCGAGAGTTCAACTAGTACTTCGAAGCGCCATCCGGGGCGCGTCGGGCTGAAGAGGGTGCCCGTAATCCTGGCCGTTCCGCTGGCCTTCTCGACGAACGACGCGCCGGACTCGAACATGAAGTCGTGGCTGATGCCCGGCAGGTAGAACGCGTGACCGCCCTGGTACTTGGCCACGTCGCCGTCGTAGCGAGCAGCGGTGGCGCAGGTGATGCAGTCATCCCCGAGGTCGATGTTGATATCGCCGTAGGTGAAACCTGAGGGCAGAGTAGGGCCCGACTGCGGCTGGGAGAGAACGCTGACGTTCAACCAGCCGCAGGCGCCGTAGCGCTCGTTCTTACCGCTCGCGCCGTTGCCAATCTGGAACGCCGGGCCGCGACGATCGACGCGAATGCTCGCGCCGCGGAGGCGCCCAAGTCCCTTGAGCTCGCCGAGGGTGTTGCCGTAGTAGTGCCAGCCGTTCGGGTCGACGGTGCCGCCGCCGGCGACGTAGGCGCTGCTCTGGAGCTCTAGCTTCGGGCTGCTCGTCGGCGGATAGCCCGGCGCCTGGGGGTCGATGCGATCCGCGAAGTTCACGCCGGCCAAGAACATCAGGCTGGGGTCAGACGCGGAGTAGGCAATGCCCTCCAGGCGTGCGCTTCCGTCGGCGCGTTCCACAAACATGGCGCCCGGCTGGAAGACGAAGTCGGTGGCAAGCCCCGGAATCCAGATCGCATGGCCGCCGCCGTAGCGCGCCACGTCGTCGCGAACCGCTGGCATGGCGCACGAGCTAGTGCCCGATCCGTCGAGGTCGATGTTGATGTCGCCGCCCGTGGTGCCGGGAAGCGTGATCCCAGTCTCCGGCTGGACGTTGACGGTGGTATTGAGCCAGCCCGCGCCGCCGTTGCGGCCGTTTTTGCCGCTGGCGCCGATGCCCACCTGGAAAGGCGCTCCACGGCGAGTCACGGTGAGCTCCGCGCCACGGAAATCACCTAGGCCGACGAGCGTGCCCTCGAAGCCCTCGTAGTAGATCCAGGTTTCGGGATCGATGGGGCCACCGCTCGCCACGTAGGAGCTGGAATTCAGCTCGAGCTTCGGGCTCCCAGCCGGCGGGAAGGCTTCGTCCTCGGCGGACACCCTCTCGGTCAGGCGCAGGTCCATGTGGAAGGAACGGGCGGGATTGCCCGCCTCCACCAGCACGCCGGCGAGACGAGCCGTCCCATCGGGACGCTCCGTCAGCCTGCCGCCAGCGGTGAAGACCATGCGCTGGGAGATGCCGGGGAGCGTGACGGCGTGCAGGTGGCCGCTACCGTGAAATGGCTCCTCGGACTGCGCCGCGGAGGCACGGGAAACCGTGTCTGCCTGGAGCGTGAATGAAACAGAGGCAGCGCCTCCGGTCGGGATGTTCTCTCCGCCCGCGCGGTGCCACAGAAGACTGGCTGACGCACCGTAGTAAGCGTTGACGCCGTTCGCACCCTCGCCGAGTTGGAGAACGGTGTCGGGCTCGAGCTCGAGCGTGAGGTCCGTACCGGTGAGGTCAGCCATGCCCGTGAGGGAACCGGCGAACCGGCCAAAACCGAGCCACAGGTCGGGATCGATCATGCCCCCCTGGTCCTTGTAGGCCGACGGATCGAGCGCCAGATTGAAATCCGCCCCGCCCAGATCAGCAGGAAAGCGCCGGACCGAGGCCTGAAGGCTCAGTTCGAAGCGGCGGTTACGGTCGCCCGCATCGCTGAGCTCCGCGATGAGGCGCGCGGTCCCATCCTCATAATCAAGCCACTGCTGGCCGCCGACGAAAACGAACGCGCCGTCAATGCCCTCGAGCGTGAGCGTAGTGGCCTCCGAGGCGCTGATGGAGTCGTCCACGCGAGCGTTCGATGGAACGAACGAGCCGGTCACGGGCACAGCGGGGGCCTTGGGGTTGACCGTGGGAGAAGAGGTCTTCGATGAGCCGCAGGGCACGCCCATCAGGACGATACCAGTGAGCGCGCATCCGGTCAGGACGAGCCCGACCGGGCCACGCTTGCTCTGAAACATTCCGGGGGTTGTCATTCCGCAAATATCGAGCGTCCCAGAGAAATGGTGGAGGGTGGACCTGGAATTTCCCTCCGGATCACGGCGGGTTCACCTGAGGGCGCCACCCCGAGGGCTCCGCGCAGCGTAGCCCACATGCTGAGGTGGCTTTTGATAGCCTCTCCCGCCGATCGCCATGGCCTTCACGAGCACGGTATTCCTCACCTTCTACGCGGTCGTTTTCGCTCTCTACTGGAGCCTCCGCGACCGACGATTTCAGAACGTTCTGCTGCTGGTCGGCAGCTACGTGTTCTACGGATTTGTCCATCCGTGGTTCTGCGTTCTGATCGCTAGTTCGACGCTCGTCGACTACCTCTGCGGGCGCGCCATGGGGCGCTTCCCCGGCGCCAAACGCTACTGGCTGATCGTCAGCCTGACGTTCAACCTCGGCCTGCTCGGGGTCTTCAAGTACTACGACTTCTTTGCCCAGAGCTTCGCGAACGCGGCGAGCACTTTGGGCTGGGAGCTCCAGCACTTCGAGCTGCTACTTGTGCTTCCTGTAGGGATCTCCTTCTACACGTTCCAGACGCTCAGCTACACGATTGACGTCTATCGAGGCCAGCTCAAGCCCCGCCGGAACCTGCTCGACTTCGCGGTCTTCGTCTCGTTCTTCCCCCAGCTGGTCGCTGGCCCAATCGAACGTGCGGCGCGCTTTCTCCCCCAGCTCGAGAACGCAAGGCGCTGGAGCACGGCCGCGCTCTTCCCCGCGATCGAACTCATCGTCGGCGGGTTCCTGAAGAAGCTCGTCGTCGCCGACAACGTGAGCCGCTACGTCGACGAGATCTTCGAACTGCAGTCTCCGTCGCTGGCGCTCCTCGCCGTGGGGGCTCTCGGCTTCGCCGTCCAGATCTACGCGGACTTCTCCGCCTACACAGACATCGCCCGCGGTATTTCCAAGCTGCTGGGCTTCGACCTCGTCCAGAACTTCCGCTCGCCGTACCTCGCGGTCTCTCCGTCAGACTTCTGGCGACGCTGGCACATCTCATTCTCCAGCTGGATCCGCGACTACCTCTACATTCCGCTTGGCGGGTCACGGGTCAAATCGCCGCTCGGGTTCTTCGCCGTCTTGATCGCCTCCCTTGGCCTGTCGGGGCTATGGCACGGCGCCGCATGGAACTTTGTCCTTTGGGGGCTCTACCACGCGTGCCTCGTCTTCCTATATCACCGAATGGGCTTCGGCGGCCGCTGGACGCCTCCAAACGGCGCCCTGAGGGCCGCCGCCGTCGCCTGCATGTTCGGCTGGACACTCGGCGGCTGGCTTCTCTTCAGGACCGGCGATCTGAGCTGGCTGGCCGCGGCCCTTCAGCGCTTTCGCATTGGTCTATCCGGTGACCTTGGCGCAGCAGCGGCGTACACGCTGGGACTCATGCTCCTTTACGCCTCTCCCATGTTCGTTCAGGGAGTGATCGAGCGTCTTCCCTCGGCCGCCAGCTCAACTGGAGCTGCGTTCTTCCGGGGAGCGTTCCTGGCCGCAGCCCTGATCGCGATCGCGCTGTTCGCGGGCGACGGCTCGAACGACTTCATCTACTTCCGCTTCTAGTTCCGCAGCTGACCCTCCCTGTGAGCCTCTCCTCTGATTCCCCCACCCCTGGGACGCCGATGCGTCGCCTCGCCGCAGGCCTACTGGGCGCCGGCCTGGTGGCCGTGGGGGTCACCGTGGCTGCGGGCCCAGCGCGCAAAGAGCTAGTCACCCACGGTGGCGCACTCGCCTATCGGACGGACCTGCGCGGACGTACCGATACACCGTTCGAAGTCCTGCTCGCGGATCAGAAACCAGAAGTCGTCATCGTCGGTAGCTCCGTGGTGGCCTGCGCCTTTGACGAGGAGGCGTTCGAAGAGCTGGTGGGCATAGAGGCTCTCGACCTCACGGTGGCCGGGTCGATGTCGGCGGTGTGGTACCTGGTCATCAAGAACCGCGTCGCCACCGCCAATCCACCGCCGAAGGTCTGCATCCTCGGCTTTCGTGACACCTACCTTACGGTGCCTGAATACCGCGCCGATGGCGGCTACAAGCAGGTCCTCGACCGCTACGTTGACGGTCCCGAACCGCTCCTCGACCGACGCGCCTACCTGGCTGATATCGGACCGGTTGAGTACTTCTTTCGGAAGCAGTGGGCACCGATGCAGCGGAAGGCCGAGGCCCGGACCAGCGCCGAAGCATGGGCCAAGGCCGAATTCCCTGGCCAGCTCCTCGGGCGGACACCGGCTGAGATGGGCCGCGCCGTGGACGTTGTGTTCGCGAATGACCGCAAGATCCCCTCGAAGCTCACGAAGAAGGAACGCCGCGCAGAGAAGCTCGCGAAGGGCAACTACTTCGACTTCGAGGCCGAACTGCCCGGCTCCTTCCTCCCCGAGATCGTCAGGATCTGCCGTGAATCCGGCGTCCAACTCGTGCTCATGCGCATGCGTACCAGACGCAACGCAGAGTTCCCGGAGGACCGCTCCCACTTCCCCGAAGCGCTGCGCGTCAAGCTCCCCGAGTACGAGAAGGCCCTGGCGGCTTACTTGGCCTCGGAATCGATTCCGCTCCTCGACTTCTCTGAGGACGCGAGGATCCCGTTCGAGTGGTTCGCGAATGGCGATCACCTGAATCGTGACGAAGCGCGAGATGGTTTCACCCGACTGCTGGCCCGCGAATTTCAGTCGCTCGGGCTCTGAATACAGGGGAATTCAGCCCTCAATTGAGCAGGATCGTGCTCATCCAGGCCGAGGGTAAGCCCCGGATAGTTTCCAGGCAACCTTCACTCAGATATCCCTGCGCGTGGCCGTATGATGTGAGCACCGCAGCTCCCGCCACTGATTAGCCAAACCACGCCCTTGCCTAAACCCTCGCCACCCCACTCTTCCGGCTCAGCCAGCGCGACGCAAAGGAGCGCCGACTCCTCGAAAAAGGAACGGACTCCTGACAACAACCGGGCGGGCGACGAGCTCCGTGCGAGGGTTGAGCGTCTTGGAACGGGACTCGCTGAGTCCCTCGCAGCCCTGGTGGCCAATGTCCCCGGTCGACCGAGCGGGCCCCAGGCGCTTGGCCGCGCATTGGGCATGACAACCGTGACGGCGAGCCGCCTGCTGAAGGCGCTGTCGCAGCCCGATCCGATCGCGGTCCTCCAGCTCCTCCCTGGCCCGAACCCGCTGCGCAAGATGGTCGACGCGGCCGCGCAGCTTGGCACCGATGCCGAATACTGCGAACCCGCCCAGGAACAAGTCACGGCCTTCGACGACCTCATCCGCGACGAAGCGGGTGACCGAGGTTCGCTGCGCGCCATGCTCAGCGCATGGCTTCCCGAAGAGCGACGTGAGTTCGAAGGCCAGCGGCGGCAGACCATCTTCAAGGCGCTGAACGAACTCGAGGGCGTCGCCTGTGAGTTTGAATTGGCGAGCCTGATCCTCTCACCCAGCACGACCCCGGGTGATCTCGACATCGTCAGCGTCAAATGCCTGCTCGGGATCGATCGAATTCGACCGGACGCGACGGTCAAGCTGGAGACACGGCGTATTCCTGATCGGGCAGGCGACACGAACGGTAGCCATACGCGCGTACCGCTCACTCTCGACGGTGAACCTGCCTTGAACGGCCTGCACACCGTCCGTCTAGACGACTTCTGCAATGCGCCGCCGGCCCCCCTGGTGGTCCGTCAGTACGAAAACCACGTCGAGTACTCACTCGGGCCGACTGGCTTCGGCCGCAGCTCCAAGGTTGACCTCGTGATCGCGGAGTTCAATCGCGCCGAGCCGGTTCACCGTAAGCCGAACGCAACGAACCCGCCGTACTTCTTCATGCTGCCCGAGATGCCGACACGCAAGGCCGTGTTCGACCTGATCGTGCACAAGGACGTCTTCGACGGCACCGCGCCTACCGTGCTTTCCTACAACACCAACTCGGTGGGCCCTGCGGCCGCGTGCGACCCGAAGCGCGACCTGGACAAACGCGACTGCCCAGAGCCCATGCAACTCCTTGGGACCGGTACCCACCGCGTCAGGATGCTGGAGTTCCCGAGGTACACAACCCTCCTGGAGCACGTCGGTCTGAAGCTCGGGTGGAACCTTGATGACTTCAACGTCTACCGGATCGCGATGAGCTATCCCCTGGTGGGACGCCAGCTCACCCTCGCCTTCATGAACGAAGGCACGCCGGGCAGCTGACTGGTTGGGCCGGCTGGATTACCAGCTGCATTGCCGGCCGGGAAGGGCCTCCGGCCCCCAAGGGGCGACCGAGCGCCGCCCCTCCCAGAAAGCCGCTTCCGGAATGGGTAGTCCGCCTGGAGGATGGTGGGTAGCGGAGCTGATCCGCCCATCCCTCACCTACGGATTTCATGCCCATTCCGTCCTTGCTGCTCGCCAGCCTCGCACTCCCCGTCGCCGCTCAGGCCCCCGCTACCCAGGGGGTCTCACCCGGGGTCCCCATGGCCCAGGCGATCGACGTGAGATCATTCCTGGAGGAAGAGCCGCCCCAGGTCAGATGCCGGGACTTCCGCCTGAACAGCTTCACAAAGAGCAGTCAGGACAACGTTTCCCTCGGCGCAGCCTCTGACGGCTCGCTCGTGGTCGCCTGGCACAGTCGGCGCCAGGAGGAAGGCACCTACGGCATTCGCGCACGGCGCATGGACGAGGACGGGGAGTTCCTCTCTGAAGAGGTCACGGTCAACGAGACGTCCAAGGGCATGCAGATCGAGCCGAGCGTCAGTCTCGACCCGAGCGGCGCCGCGTGGTTCACCTGGGTCTCCCGGGGCCAGGATGGAAGCGGCGACGGCGTCTATGCCCGCCGGTTCTCCGGCAAGCTGGACGCTGCGAGCGCAGAAGTTCGCGTAGATGATGTATTCGAGGGCGACCAATCTGAGCCGTCGATCGTAGCTCTCGCGGACGGCCGGGCGCTGTGCGCGTGGACGGGTCCAGCCCAGGGCAACGGGGCCGAGGTGGTCCGCGGACAGCGGGCTCTGTTCGCCCGAATCCTGGCTCCCAACGGGCGACCAGAGGGAGACAAGTTCGAGCTCCAGGTCGCTGGCGGCCTCGGCGTTCGGACACCGGCGACGGCGGTCGTGGACGGCGTGGTGATCGTGGCAGCGTCGACCTACGACAGCGCGGGTCGGCCGGCTGGCATCTTCCTCTTTGAAGTCGTCCCTGGCCACGTCACCGCGGAGGGCGTCCACGGGCAGCCCCGCGTCGGCGGGATTCGCGTAGACGGGGGCCAGCATGGAGCCCTCCCGGTCGAGCCGAGCCTAAGCTCGACCGAGGGAAGGGCCGCCATCGCATGGCTTGAGGCGAACCAGAACGATGCCAGCGGCGAGTACGGCATTCGCTGGCGCAGCCTGTCGCTCCGCGACGCTTCCAAGAGTGCCAAGAGCACGCCGAAGAGTGCTTCCCTCAAGAGGATTGAGCCCGGGACCATTCACGAAGTCGAGGCGCCTGAGCGCGGCTACACGAGCGGCCTCGCCATCGCGATCCGAGGCGCAGATACGGCGCTCATCTGGAGCCGATACCTGGCTGGTGAGAATGGCACGCCACGTCTTTACTGCCAGGTCGTTCGCGAGGAGTCGAGCCAGCAGGGCGACGCCGTCGCCTCCCTGCTGGAGACCCGCCATGCCACGGAGACCGAGGATGGCAAGCAGGCCATGGCCGTGGGCGGCGCTGGCCAGCGCGCGCAGTTCACAGCAAGCGGCCGACTCGCGGCCGTCTGGCACGGAGACGCCGACTTGGGAGATAGCAGCGGGGCCCACCTGACCCTGCTCACCCTCCAGGAAGAGACTGGAGTGCCGCGCATCGTCGCGGATGCCGCCGTAGAGACCCGTCGAGGCACCGCGTCGCTGCCTGCATCGTTCGTGCCGCCCAGGTCTAACACTCGGTCTAACTCTCGGGCCAAAATTCGGGCCGACAACACGATGCGAGCGGGCGATGCATCACCTGCGCCCCACGACGTCCCGACCTTCGATCCGAAGGACATCGATCCGTACGACGCGCACGACGTCATCCAGCGCAGCTCTAGCTTCGGCACGAACCTCGATTTCCGCGGCTTCAGCTCGACCGGATGGACCCCACCGGGACCTGGGCTAACTATCGCATGGACGTCACGCCGATCATCGGCCCCAACATCGACTCGGTGAACCTCTCTGTCGACAGTCAGGCCATCTACCTCACGGGCGACTTCTTCGGTCCGACGCGCTACTTCATCTACATCGTCGACAAGGCGTCCGTGCTGAACGGCGGGACACCCTTGGCGACGCACACAACGATCA
>JBLIHL010000234.1:0-8628 GCA_047635895.1 Paracoccaceae bacterium
GGGGTTTCACTACCAGATCTATGAGGCGAACGGCCGGGGTGATCGTCTGCTTGAGTTCACCGTTCTGGCCATCAAGGACGAGCTTGTCTACCTCACGCGCCCCGTGGCCTACATGGGGCATGTGGATGGCATCGCCGCGGGCACGCAGATCATGGAGCAGGTGAACTTCTTTCGCGTGACCAGGTGCAATTACCTGACGCTCCAGGGACTCCATTGCGACGGGCGGCACCGCGGTGGGACACGGACCCACACGACCTACTGCGGCGTCTTCTTCACCGGCCACTACGTGGCGGGAAAGCGCGCGACGACCCGCGGCCTGATCGTTCGCAACTGCTCGTTCCGGAACCTCAAGGGGCGCGGCGTCGTGTTCTACGCGGCCGAGGACGTGCTGATCGAAGGCAACTACTTCGAGCACATCCGCGCCCAGGCCATCGAGATTGACCACTACGCCTCGGGACATATTCGGTGCAACGTCGTGAATGGCGCCGACGTGGGCGTGATGGTGAATGACGCCTACGAGTCGATCATTGAGGCCAACGTGCTGAGGCACTGCTTCGACGGGGTCCGCTTCCACGAGGTCTTCCAGGATGACTGGGTCAACACGGGCAATATCGTGCGCGACAACCACATTGGCCCGTGCGGTCGCGCGGGCGTCCACTTCTTCAACGAGGGAATGGTGGACAACGTGGTCGAGGGGAACCTGTTTGAGGGCTTCGCGAGCGAGCTGCACGTGGTGGGCGGAGAAGGGAACATCATTCGGATGCGTGACTGACCTGCGCGGGCACGTCGGTTCGGAGGGCGCGGCCGGGGAGGGCCCGGGGAGGGCTACGTCCAGCGTGACCGTGCGGGCGCCTGGAAGTTTCATCCAACGGGCCCCGGAGAGGTCACCCTGACGCTCGAGGCCACGAGCCAGCTTGGTGTGTACACGGAGCGCCAGGTGACCGTCCTCGTGAAGGCGGACTGACCACGCCGCCAGGCTCCGCCAGCGAGCTTCCTTGGCGTCGACGTCGATTCGTCAGGAACTGCTATTCTGGTGCCCATGATCCGACTTCCATTGGCCCCGACCCTGGCGATTGTCGCCGTTACCTGTATGTCGAACTCCCGCGCCCAAGGCTTCTCCAGCGGTGAGGTCTCGGCCGGTGGGGCTTCGACTTCCTACCGGCTCCTCGCCCCGGCGAAGATGGAGGAGGGGAAGCGGTACCCGCTGGTTCTCTTCCTGCATGGAGCTGGCGAGCGCGGTTCGGACAACGAGCTCCAGCTCAAGCACTTCCCGGAGAAGATGCTGACGGACGAGCGGCGCGCGGCCTACCCATGCTTCCTGCTCGCGCCGCAGTGCCCGGAGGGTGAGCGGTGGACCACGGATGACTGGGGAGCGCCGTACTCAGGCCGGCTTCCGGTCGAGCCGACGGCGCCCATGGCGGGGGCGATCGAGGCCATGCTCAAGACGGTGAGCGAGCAGCCCATCGACACGGATCGCATCTACCTCACCGGCCTTTCCATGGGCGGCTA
Organism: Paracoccaceae bacterium; assembly: GCA_047635895.1. Classification (GTDB taxonomy): domain Bacteria; phylum Planctomycetota; class UBA1135; order UBA1135; genus Saltatorellus. Next base: position 1,510 of record JBLIHL010000234.1, read on the forward strand.
CGGGACATTCGAGCTGGCGATGCGGCACCACGACTGGTTCGCGGCCGTGGCGCCCATCTGCGGGGGGGGCGATCTCGAGTCAGCGGCGAACCTCGTCGGGCTTCCGCTTTCGATCTGGCATGGCGACAAGGACGATGCCGTTCCGGTCGAGCGGAGTCGCCAGATGATGTCTGCGCTGCAGATGATGGGGCTCAAGGCCGACTACCACGAGCTGGCCGGCGTCGGACACAACGCCTGGACGGCCGCCTACGGACCTGAGGGCTGCCTGGACTGGATGTTCGCGCAGACGCGGAACCCGGCCAGGCGCGCCGAGCTTGCTGCAGACCTACTGGCCCGATCGGTGGAGAAGAGTGACCGCATCGCTTTCCTGGGAGACTCGATCACGCAGCAAGGCGCCGGTGAGGGAGGCTTCGTGGACATTCTGAGGGCAGGGCTCAAGCGTGGGCGCCCCGACGCGGCCGTGATCCCTGCGGGAATCAGCGGGCACAAGGTCCCTGACCTTCTGGCCCGCGAGGAGCGGGATGTTCGCGCGAAGGGTGCGAACCTGGTGTTCCTCTACATCGGTATCAACGACGTCTGGCACTCGGAAAGTGGTCGGGGGACGTCGCGCGACGAGTTCTCCGCGGGGATGAAGGAGCTTCTGAGGCGGCTTGAGGACGTAGGGAAGGCAACCGTCGCCCTCGCGACCCCGAGCGTCATCGGCGAGGGACCGTTCGGCAGCGGCTCGCTGGACGAGATGCTCGAGGACTACGCGACGATCACCCGCGCGCTGGCGAACGATGAAGGACGGGCCCTCGCTGACCTCCAGGCTCGTTTCCGTGACCACCTGCGACTTTTCAACGCAGAGGGCAAGAAGAGCGGCGTCCTTACGACGGACGGCGTGCACCTGAATGCGGCGGGCAACCAGTTCCTGGCCGTTGAGGCCGCCCTGGCGCTCCGACATGCCTCGTTGTCGCGCACGGCGGACTGAGACACGAGGAAGCCTGTTCGGACTCCGTCCTTCGAAGTTCTTCAGGTTGGTTGGGACGCCAGGGCGGCCGCAGGAAGGGGGAGGGTGGAGAAACAATCATGACAACCATCAAGCCCCAAGACCTTTCCCGGCAGCACGCCCAGCTGCGTCGACTCGCCCGCGCCATCGTGGGGGAGTCCTACGCCGATGACGTCGTTCAAGACGTCTGGGCGGCTGCGCTCGTTCATTCCGGTCCAGCGCCTCGCAACGCGGACGCCTGGCTGAATCGTGTGACTCGCAATATCGCCTGGAAGAGCCGCCTCAAGGACCGGCGTGCGCGCGCCCGGGAGGTGGACCGGGCGGGCCTCGGCTTCGCGGAATCGTCGGACATGGAGTCGCCGGACGCGCTGATCGCTGAGGTGGAGGAAAAGCACGCCCTCGAGCGGTCCGTTCTCGAGCTGGAGGAACCGTATCGCTCGGCGCTTCTGTGGCGGTACTACGGAGGGCTGACGGTGAAGGAAGTGGCTTCCAAGACCGGTCACAACGCGTCGACGACTCGCACGCACATCCAGCGCGGGCTGGAGCAGCTTCGGGGCCGCCTGGAGAAGGACGGGGGCACAGAGTGGCGCGCTGCGCTGGTGCCTCTGCTCGGCCGTGGGCTCGACATCGGCGGGGGAGCAGGAGCGGCCTCCGCGGCCAAGCCAGCCTCTGGAGGAATTGCCGGCGGCGCGGCCGTTTCGGTGATCATCAAGGCGGTCGCGGTAGCAGCGGCTGCGACGCTGCTCTTCATCGGGGCACGCGTCCTGTTGGCTCCGGCCGAAGCGGTCGAGCCCGAAACTCTTCAGACCATCGCGGCGGCGGACGAGCCGGCCGCAGAGTCCGACGAAGCACTGCCCGAAGTGTTGAGTCCCGTGGCGCGCATCGCGGCGGCGTCCGTGGAGACGGCCTCGGTATCCGCCGCTGCTTCTGTCCCAGCGGCGCTACTGGCGGGCGAGGAAACCACGGTGGCTGTCGTGGAGGCGTCCAGCGGGAAGCCACTGCCGGGCGTCTTGGTGAACGTGCGCTACGCCTACCTGAAGAAGCGAGGCTTCTTTTTCAAGTCGACGGACTTCGCCACGGAGACGGTCACCACGGACGCGTCAGGCCGCGCCGTCATTCCCGTCGAGACGAACGACGAGGGCCACTCGGCCAGCAACTCACTGAGCGGCACGATCAGCACCGGCGACCAACCGGGTTCGGATGTCTACCTGCGACCGGTCGCGGCCAAGAAGGATGGTGTGCTGGAACTACAGCTCGTCGAAGCCCTGGCGTTCCGCGTCCGACTGCCGGAGGTGCTGACGGAAGAAGAGTCCGGGGCGCTCAGGTCGACCATGGTGTACAAGCGTGGTACCTACGGTGTTTTCACCGACTCGCGAGTGGTCCAGCCGATCTCCGTCGACGGCCGTGACCTGATCTTTGCGTTCGGCCGGATTGATCCTTCGAACGCTGGACTCTCCGCCACGCTCCATATTGCCACGACGCCCCGCGGTCGAACCTTCCATGCGGAGGTCGCGGGTACATCGAATTTGGCGACAGAGCCCATCGAGGCCGTCCGTGCTAATGACGTGACGCATACGTTTCGACTGGTGCACGGCGTGACCGGTGCGCCCCTTGCGGGAGAACTCGTAAGCGTCGGCCGGCCGACGGAACGTCAGCCCTACGCAAGTCGTGAAGCCATGGGCCGGACGGATGAAAATGGCGCTGCGACGATGATGGGGGTCCCGTCGGGTGACGTGACGATGTTCGTGCGAGCGGAAGGGTTCAAGGAGTTCCGTAGCAAGGCGGCTTTCGCGGCGGGTGCGACGACGGAGGTGCGAATGGTGCCAAAGCCGGACCTTCGCAGCGTCGCCTTGACGGTCGGCGGGCCCGGGCGCAACCCGCCCCGAAGGGTCGAGGTGGAAGTCATGACGAACGACGTTCGGGGTAGCCACGTGACGAAGCTTTCCCTGGTGCCGGTCGCCCAGCGCGGCGGTAGGTGGTCCGTCACGGGAGTGCTGGAGAACATCCCGGCCGAGGTGTGCTTTCTGGGGGCCACTACGTCGTATCGGATCCACGACGCCGTGGGCCCTATTCGCATCGAGCCCGGACAGGACGAGGTCGAGGTCCAGTTTGGCAAGAGCCACAAGCTGACGAGCGTACGCCTGCGTCTGCCGCCGCTGATCCAGGTGGAGTATCAGCAGCGAGCTGGCGAAGGACCTCTCTACAGCATGCATGGCACGCATTCGAGCGGCGGCGTCGTGGGGACCGTGGAAGATGACGGACGCCCCGTGACCTGGGTCGTGACGGCGCCGGGCTACCTCCCGGCCTTCGGAACCGAGAAGGCCTGGCGGCGGGTGAAGAAGGACGGGGTGGAATTCATCGAGATCACGCCTGATCTCCGCCAGGGCTGGGGTTCCCTCATCAGCGCAGAGCACATGGAGTGGGACAAAGAGGTGCCGTTCCACTTCCGCAAGGAGCAGCCCATCGCAGGCGTGACGATCTTCGACTGCGCCACGGGAGACACCCTCGGCGTCACCGATGAGACGGGCTTCGTAGTCATCACCGCCGCGGAGCCCATTCAGAAGATCGGGGCTCGCTATGGCGATAAGACCAAGACCTTCGACCTGAAGGGCGCCGGCGGGCTTCAGTTCGGCTTCTGATAGCGGTAGCACTTAGGGAGTCCCATTCGCTCGCTGCCCGGGCAAAGGGCGTTTGGGGAATGGCAGTTTCCCTACGCGGATGTGGTCAGCCTGCTCGACCTCCGAGATGACGAGAAGGTCTTCGAGACGTTTGGATTTCATGGGACTGAAAGATAACGGATGAGCCTATGGCTTCATGGCCATCGGTCTATGCGGGCGGCTCGCCCAGGTGAGATTGTGCGCCGTTCCGGCACCCTCTCCTGAATCTGCTCGCAGACCCTTCTTGCCTTCGGTCTCCGAGCTATCGATCAGTCGCCTATCATGACCTCTCCTCTCGGTCTCATTCAGCGTATCGCCCGCGGTGCGGTTCCCTTGGCCCTCGCGGCGGGCCTCCTGGCGGCCGGCTGCAGCAGCAGCTCCAGCGATCCGGTGCCCACCGTCATCTCGCCGATCGCAAACGCGCTTATCGACGCGGGCGACGAGCTGTACCTGCGCTACGGCGAGCCGATTGTCGTCAACCTTAACGCGGACGCGGCGGACTTCAAGCTGCCCAAGGTGGGGGACTCCCTCGGCGCAGGCGCCACGGTGGAGGCCGGCGAAGAGAACTTCACGGTCATCATCACGCTCGGCACAAGCCCTGTGCTTCGTACCCGAGGAGTGTACGACTCGGCGCTCAACATGGACCCTAACGCACCGTCCGGCATCGATATGGAGGGCAACGTCACCGCGGACTCGATCGAGTCCGCTGCCGATGGTACGGACGTGTCCTTCGTGGGCTCGGTCGAGATCAATATCCAGCCGGTTACGTTCACCGTGACGGCGGCCGAGACCGTGGAAGCACGCCGCAGCGCAGTGGGCGACCTCGACGGAGACGGCGACCTGGACTACCTCCAGCGCATCGGCGACGTTGGCTCGATCACCGATCGGTTCTTCCTCAACAATGGATCCGGCGTGTTTACGGACAGCGGGCTCACACTCGGCCTGGACACATTCGCAGCCGGCGACATGGACCGCGACGGCGACCAGGACCTTGTGGTGGTTACGGGGGCCGTGGTCGAGACGTGGGACGGCTTCAATAACGGGACGTTCATGGCGACTGGCCAGACGGACGACCTCGTGACCAACCACGTTGTGGCGGCCTTCGCGGACGACGATGGTGACGGTGACATCGACATGTTCTCCTCGGACACCTCGTCCGTCCGTATCCTCGAGAACGACGGCTTTGGCGGTCTGACCGAGGTCGATTCGGTCACCTTCGCGTCGACCGGAGCGATTGCTCTGAGCGATCTCGACCGAGACGGCGACCTCGACATGCTGCTGGGCAGCACGAGCGGAGCGACGAACCTGAGCTGGTCCGCCTACGACTCTAGCACGGGCTATGGCGTCGTGCAGACGTCGCTGAGCGTGATGAACGTCATCAACGACCTCCAGCTGTTCGACCGCGACGAGGACGGCCAAGTCGACCTGTACGGCGTGGACGCGGCAACGGGCAACCGGTTCCTGAACCGCGGGCTTGGCGACGGCACCTTCGCGGCTGGCGGCCCTTCCTCGTTCGTGGGGCTCTCCTCGATGATGCTGATCGACGCGGATCGCGACGGCGACGTGGACATCTATGGCGCCTTTGGCAACGGTTCAGGACCGGCAGCTACGGCGGATCAGATCATGATCTTCAACTGATCCCGGAGGATTTCGGGCGGGGGCCACTGGGGTCCCCGGCCATGCAAAGAGGGCTGACCCGGTGTTTCCGGGTCAGCCCTCTTTTTTGCTGTCGCAGTCCAGTTGTCCTGGGCCAGCTGTTGCGGCCCAGCTGTTGCAGGCCAGCGGGCGCTACTCGGGCTTCCTGCCGACGAAGATGTAGTGCCGGCCTCCCTTGCGGTTGGGTCGCGCGTTCGTGATGTGCCGCTCGGCGCGGAAACCTGCGGACTCGAGTGACTTGAGGAAGTGCGACTCATCGTCAGCAGACCAGACCGCTACCGCGCCACCGGGGATCAGGGCGCGATGGATGGCCTTGAGACCGGGGCGGCTGTAGAGCCACTGGTTCTGGCCGCGAATGAGCGGCGTCGGCCCGTTGTCGACATCGAGGAGGATGGCGGCGAGGACGTGGTCGTAGCGCGGGATGACCTCGCAGATGTCGCCCATGACGAGCTTCGTCTTCGGGTCGTCCAGCGGCGCATTTGCATGCGCAGCCATGGGGCCACGATTCCACTCCACGAGCTCCTTCATCAGCTCGACCTGGATGGCGCGGCCACCCTCGGGCAGAAAGTCGAGCACGCGGCGCAGCGTATAGCCGATGCCAAGCCCGCCGATCATCACCTTCGCCTTGGGCGGAAGGTCCTCGCACACGACGCGCGCGAGCTCCTGTTCGGAGAAATGCCGCCGCGACGCCATCAGGGCGCGCTTCTCAAAGATGACCTCATGGTGCCCGTCGTGCTCGTAGAGCTCTAACAGGCGCCCTTCTGGGGTCCGGGCCTCGCCCAGTTTGATCCGAGGCTTCACGCTCTTTTCGTCTCCATGGGCGAGAGGCTAGCAGAACGCGGCGGGGCAGTGGATGCCGGTCGCGGATTGGGATCAGGGAATGGGCCCAAAGAGCTGACTCCGAGAGCCGTCCCAGGGAGCTTGAGCGGTGTCAGGCCGCGGAATCAGCAGAGGCGGCAGTCCTCGCCATGACCGTGGTGATCGCTGCCGTCGTGGGTCACGGTGGACTCGGTGAACTCCTCATCGCGGGCCTGGCCCTCACTGCGCTCGTCCGTGCTGTGGCTGGGGAGTGGGGCCCTTGGCTCCTCCACCACGCCCTCCTTGGAGGCCATCAGCAGCTCGACGAACTCGGGCTCGTCGAGGAGCCTCTTGATCGTCAGGCTCGCCAGTGCGGGTTCTTCGAGGTCGAGGACCTCGCCCCGTGGGAACGATCGGACGACCGGGCGATCTAGCGCTTTTCCCGCGCGGGCCACCCGGCCCAGGCTTCCGTCGGACAGCAGCACGAAGCGGCCGGGGGGGAAGAGACCCATCGAGCGGGTGAATGCGGACAGGACGGCAGGGTCGTAGGCGCCGGCATCGGAGTAGAGGATCTTGAACGCCCGGGCTGGCGAGTACGGGGCCTTGTAGGGGCGCCTGGCAGTCAGAGCTTCGAAGACGTCGCAGACCTGGATCAGCGAGGTCGCCTTGGTGACCGCGAACCAGGGGCGGTGCTCGGGGTATCCCTTGCCGTCGTAGCGCAGGTGGTGGCCCCACGCGGCGCCGAGCGCGCAGGCGCTTACGGCCTGACTTTCCAGGAGGATCTCTGTCCCCAGCTGGGGGTGCGTGGCGATCACGCGTCGTTCGTCGTCGTCGAGGCGCCCGGGCTTATAAAGGACCTCCTCCGGGATCCGGCCCTTGCCCACATCGTGGAACATGGCGGCCGCGCCAATTTCAATCAGCGCTTCGCGCGAGGCACCAAGCTGGCTCGCGACATAGGTCGCGAGCAGTGAAACGCGCAAGGAGTGCTGGACGGTAAAGACGTCGAACTCGGGCCGCTCG
>JBLIHL010000235.1:0-8611 GCA_047635895.1 Paracoccaceae bacterium
TACGGCATCACCGCCCGCGCCCGCATAGGCGCCATGACAGCCCGGTGCATCGGAACCGTTCCCACCGATCAACGTGCCGCCGTACACCGTCACCCGCGAATCCTCGACGATCAGCGCGTGCTCCCCCGGCGACCCGTCACAGACGGGGTACCTGATTCCGTTGCGACCCGTAAGCGCACAGTCCACCAGGCTCACCCCCGCGCTCGACGTGATCACGTGCCGGCTCAGGCCGACCCCGCAATCAGGGTAGTTCCCAAAGTGGACGCCGGCGGGCGGCGGGACGAGGACCTCGTTATGAATCGACACGCACCCAACGAGACTGACGTCCCCCATGCAACCCGTTACGTCCAGACCCTCGCCAAGGGAGAAACCACCGACGTATGCCTCTTGCGCAGCGCTGAGTGAGAGGACCCGAAGCATGCCCTCAAGGCTCGCAGCCCCCGGCATTTCGCTCTCCAGTCGCAGGCCCTTGCCGTCGATCTGAACCCCCGCGTAAGTGCCGGGCTTGACGAGAACGAGCGCGCCTTCAGGGGCCGCGTCGACCGCGGCCTGAATGGTGAGATAGTCGCCCGCGCCCGCCGGATCGACGACGAGGACACGGTCGGTGCGGGGTGCAGGGCTAAAGGGTCCTTGGGGCCCAACACGGCTTGCCTGGAACTGCCCAAACGCCGGAATGGACAGGAGCGAGAAGGCGAGGGTGAGGTAGGCGCAGGTTCTGGACATGCGGTTCGCGAGGGGTAAGGGAGCGCGGCGGCGGATCGACCAGGTTGGGAACGCCTGAATCCGCTTGGTTCACTAGATGCCGAATGACCCATTCTGTCACCAAGAAAACTCCCGCCCCACCCTGCCTGGTTCAGGAGCACGATCTCAGAGCTCCATCTCCCGCACCTCCGCCAAGGTAAACCGCGGCGTGATGTGCTGTGGGCAGTTCCAATCGAACGCCACCACCTCCAGCCGCACCACGCGCTCAACGGTGGCCTTGTAGTCGCCCAGCGCCACGGCGGCAAGCAGCCCAGCATCCTCCTCCGCATCGACTACCGTCGCGCGGCTCAGGACCTTGAGGCGCCGCTGCGTGGCGTAGTCCATGAAGAACAGCGACACACGATCATTGGCAAAGACGTTCCCCGTGCTGATGTACTGGCGGTTGCCGCGGAAGTCCGCATACGCCAGCGTTGTGGAGTCCAGCACCTTGACGAATCCCGGAGGGCCTCCGCGGAACTGAACGTAGGGCCAGCCGTCCTCGTTCACCGTCGCCAGGTAGAACCCGTCGCGTTCCTGCAGGAACTCAGTCTCGGCTGGGCCCAGGTGCCCATCGTCCGCCTCGGACTGCTCAAAGCGCGCGCCGTTTGCACGTGAGTGATAGCGGGCCTGTGCGGCCTTGACCGAGTTCGTGAACGTGATGGATGGAAATTTACGTGGCATGGTGAAAGAGGATTGTCCGGGGGTTTATGGGGCTTCGATTCAGGACGTTAGCGACGACTCCCATGAAGGGAGATCCAACAGTCCGCTGGGCCTTGGGCCCGGCGCATCCCAGTGGAAGCGCCGGTTTTCTGACTCGATCGGCACATCGTTGATGCTGGCCTGCCGCCAAGACATCAGACCCTCGTCGTCGAACTCCCAAAGCTCGTTGCCGTAGGAGCGAAACCACGCGTCACGATCGTCGCGCCACTCGTACTCGAAACGGACGGCGAGCCGGCGATCGCCATGGGCCCAAAGTGATTTGACCAGGCGGTAGTCCCGCTCTTTCTCCCACTTCGCGCGGAGGAGCTCCTGGATCGCAGGCCGTCCCTCGATGAACTCGCTGCGGTTTCGCCAGCGACTCGTCAGCGAGTACGCCTCGGAGATCCGCACGGGGTCGCGTGAGTTCCAAGCGTCCTCTGCGAGCCGGACTTTTGCGGTGGCTGATTCAAAGCTGAAGGGCGGAACAAGTGGTTGTGGTTGCATGCTGCGCGCCTTAGAGCTTGGTGTTGCCGAGCAGGAAGCGTCGCATCGCAGCGGCCATCCGCTTGCCGTCCTCTTCAAGCGCAAAGTGGCCCGTATCGAGGAGGTGCAGCTCGGCGCTCGGCAGGTCCCGCAGGTAAGGAGCCGCGCCCTCAGCCGGGAAGATCTGATCGTTCTTGCCCCAGAGAATAAGCGTCGGCGGCTGGTGCTCACGGAAGTACTTCTGCCACGCGGGGTAGAGCGGCGGGTTCGTGCCGTAGTCGAAGAATAGGTCGAGCTGGACCTCGTCGTTGCCGGGACGTTCGAGGAGCGGTTGAACCACGAGCCAGTTGTCCGGGCTAATGGAGTCCGCGCTGCGGGTTCCGTGCTGGTACTGCCACTTGGTGGCCTCCAGCGTCAGGAGACCCCGAAGCGCGGTTCGATCCTCGGCCGACTCGGACTTCCAATAGGCCTTGATCGGATCCCAAAACCCGAGCAGCCCTTCGTCATACGCGTTGCCGTTCTGGACGACGAGCCCGGTGATGCGCTCGGGGTGAGCCGTCGCGATGCGATAGCCCACGGGCGCACCGTAGTCCATCAGGTAGAGCGAGTAGCGATCGAAGCCCCGGCGCTCGAGCAGCTCGTCTACGGTGGCGGCGAGGTGGTCAAACGTGTATTCGTAGTCGTCAGTAGACGGCGCCGAGCTCAGGCCGAACCCCGGGTAGTCGGGCGCCAGGATGTGGAAGTCCTCCGCCAGCTCTGGGATCAGGTCCCTGAACATGTGGGACGACGTGGGGAAGCCGTGAAGGAGCACGAGCTTGGGCTTCGTCGGGTCGCCGGCCTCGCGGAAGAAGATGTCGAGTTCGTCGATCGACTCGGTGCCGTACCGAACGATCGGTGGCGTGGCGGCGTCAAGTTGCGCGCCGCTTTCAGGAGCGGCGCTTCCAGGAGTGACGTCGTCAACGCCCGTGAGCATGGTGGCGGCGAAGGCGGCCGCAGCAATAGCTGCTGCACCGGCGGTCAGGATGAGATGGGACATAGGAATCGGGTGGTCGATGGCGCCAGAGCGGCGCCGTGAGTGGGGATGTTTGCCCGGGCAACGAACCAGGGCGTGGAGTGGAGCGGGAGGGTTCGTATCAGCGCATCGCGGGCTTCATCTCGACGAGCGCCTGCTCAGTGGAGACCACGGCGTTGGCCATGAAGCCGAAGTTGATCACCGCGGCGGCGTAGCCGTCGCCGAGCCCAGGCGTGATGGCTGCTGCGGTAGCATCGGAGACGACCGTGACGTCAAAGCCCTGCTCCAGCAGCTCCCGCATGTGCGACTCCGTGCACAGGTTCGCGGACATGCCCGCGAGGATGACGCGATCGATCCCACGCTTGCGGAGCTGAAGGACGAGGTCATTCGTCTCAGGCCCGTAGACCTTGTGCGGGCTCGTCACGACGGTCTCGCCGTCGTCGATGTACTTCTTGTAGCGGGCGAGCCAGTCGGCGCCCGACCCTTCGAAGCCCTCAAGCGACAAGGCGTCCGGACGGTCGAACATGCCGATCTTGTGCATGAGACCCTCGAGCTCCCCCTCGAAGTGCCAGTGATGGTCGTGGGGAAAGTAGTAGTGCGGTGACACGAAGACTGGGTAGCCGCCGGCCTTGGCGTGCGCGAAGAGCTGGTCGATGTGCAGAACGGTGTCGTTCTCGGTGACGCTCGCCCCCACCACTCCCCAGGCCACCCCGTCGGGACTGAGGAAGTCGTTCTGGGGATCGGTGACGACGAGCGCGGTGTTCGACGGGTCGAAGTGGAGCGATGCCACCAGTGATTCCAGTGACACCGCTGCCTCCGACTCGGGACCGCGGCTCTCCTGATCCGCCGCCGTGACGGTAGAAGCGCTGAGCGCAGGGGCGCCCACGACATGGGATCCGGTGCTGCAGGAGGCCGCTCCACAGAGGGAGGCGAGCGCGATCGTTGCTTTGAGTTGCATGGTGGTGGCTGGGTAGGTGGGTGGCGAGGTCTCCGCCGGTCGGCGGAGAGCACACGAGGGTGAGTGCCCGTCGTATGGCGGACAGTTCCCCTGATGCACGCCGCATGCCAATGCCACGCGGCGCCCATAAGTCATATATGGATAGACACTTCCGACTTACAGGCGCCTGCCAACCCACACACGAGATCTCGTCAACCCGTGTGATCCCGCACGCAGGTATCGAGATCTCGTTACCCTGGCCCCATGAACCCGGAGACCCTGCAGCGGACCGCACTCGACGTAGCGGCGGCACTCGACCCCTCCACGGTCCTGCGAACGATCGTCGACGGCCTTGCCAGTGAGCCAGGAGTCGCGCTCGCGCGGATCTGGCTGATCGGGCCTGGCGACGTCTGCGAGACGTGCTCCTTCGCCGCTGAATGCCATCGTCGGGATAGCTGCCTTCATCTGGCTGCCAGCGCAGGCGAGTCCCTGACGGTCGACTCGAATGCCTGGACGGAGACCGAGGGCACTTTTCGGCGCTTCCCCATGGGCGTGCGCAAGGTCGGGCTGATCGGCGCGAGTGGCGTCGGAAGGCTCCACCACGTGACGGGAGACGACCGCTGGGTCGCGCAGCCCGACTGGGCCCATGCGGAAGGCATCGCAAGCTTCGGAGGCCAGCCGCTCATCTTCCGTGGCGAGGTTCTCGGCGTGCTCGCGATCTTCTCGCGAACGGTCATTGAGGAAGGCCCCTTTGGGTGGCTTCGGACCTTCGCGGACCAGGCGGCGGTCAGCATCGCCAATGCCCGCGCTTTCACCGAGGTGCAGCGGCTCCGAGAGCAGCTTGAGCTCGAGCGTGACTACCTGCGCGAGGAGATCAAGGTCGAACGCTCCATCGGCTCGATCGTCGGGGAGAGCGAGGCGATCAAGAACGTGGCACGACAGATCGAGCTCGTGGCTTCGACCGAAGCAACGGTTCTCATCGAAGGGGAGTCTGGGACGGGAAAGGAGCTAGTGGCCAGCGCCCTGCACGAGCAGAGCCCGCGCTCCGCCCACCCACTCGTGCGCGTGAACTGCGCATCGATCCCGCACGAGCTCTTCGAGAGCGAGTTCTTCGGACACCACAAGGGCTCCTTCACGGGTGCCTTGCGGGACCGGGCGGGACGCTTCCAGGTGGCCGACGGGGGCACGCTATTCCTGGATGAAGTCGGAGAGATCCCCCTGGACCTCCAGGGCAAGCTCCTACGTGCGCTGCAGGAGGGCAAATTCTCGCGCGTCGGAGAGGACACCGAGCGGGAAGTCGACGTTCGCGTCATCGCGGCGACCAACCGTGACCTTGCCACAGAGGTCCGTGCGGGGCGTTTCCGGGAGGACCTCTACTATCGACTCTCCGTCTTCCCGATCCGGGTTCCAGCACTACGCGAACGCAGGGGCGACGTACCTCTCCTGGCGCGCCACTTCGTGGAAACAAGCCGCGTCATCTCGACGAGCCCCAGGCCCAGGCTGCGCAACAAGGACCTCTCGACGCTCTCCAGCTACCCCTGGCCGGGCAACGTGCGCGAGCTCCAAAACGTGATCGAACGCGGACTGATCGGCGCGCGTTCCGGCCACCTCGCCATCACGCTCCCATCCAGCGCGCCCCAGGATGACGGAGAGCCTGCGCCCATGCACGATCAGGCGCAGCTCGCGACCTACGCCGAGCTGACTGAGCGTGAAAGAGCCAACGTGGTCGCCGTCCTCGATCACTGCCGCTGGAAGGTCTCAGGTCCTGACGGGGCGGCCGAATTCCTGGGGGTCAAGCCAGCCACTCTGCATTCGCGCCTGAAGGCCATGGGGATCCAACGGCCACGCCGGACCGAATCAGCGGATTGAGCTGGGTTGCCGAGCTGGGCAAGCCGCTATCTCACGGAGGCCGTGGCCTCAGCTCGCATTTCGCTAGCGTCCTCGCGAAGCCTGGCGATGTCTTGAATCATCTTCTCCAGCTTGGGCTTCTCCACGGCGTCCATCTGGGCGATTTCTCGCTCGAGGGCCTCCAGCTGCCTGCGAACCGACTGCCAGCGCACGTTGAACTGGAGATCGTCACCCCCCCGGGCATCCATCGCGGTCCGCGCCTGCTCCAGGTCGTCCTTCGTCGCATCCATGTCCCCCTCAAGAGCCTGACGGAACGCTGCGAAGAGTTCCTGCTGCGGAGTCACTTCAGCAGCAGCCTCGGGGCCGCGGCATGCCAGGGAAGAGAGCGCGATCACGAGCGAAAGGGCGATGGTTTTCATGGCCCCATCATAGCAGCTCGGCCCCGTGCACCCGCCGAAGCGGGCGAAGCGGGCGGCAGACCCGCAGCTACTTCCGCTGGTAGCAGGCAATCCGGCGCTTCCGATTCGCCGGCTCAGGAAGGTCATACTCGGCACCGCCCGTGTGGCCAAGCCCGCACTTGAGGTCGGCGGGAGCCTCTGTGTCGTCGCTCAACCATGCGACGAAGCGCCCGTCCGGAGCGAGGAGCGGCTTCGCTAGCTTGGCGACCTTCTCCAGCGGGCCGACGGCCCTCGCCGTGATCAGATCGAAGCGGCCCCCGAGCCCTTCATTCCGGGCAACGGCGGCGTCCATGTGGGCAATCTCGAAACGCTCCGCGTCGAAACCCGCAGCGTCCAGTGCACGCTGAATGGCGTGGAGCTTCTTGAGCCGCCGATCCATCAGCACCACGCGGGTCCCAGGAAAGAGGCAGGCCACGGCGACTCCCGGAAAACCGTTGCCGGTACCGAGGTCGAGCGCCAGCGCCGGCTCATCAGGCAGCGCGCAGGCCGCCAGCGCCACCGAGTCGAGGGCGTGGAACATGACCGCTGCGTCGCGCTCTCGAACAGCCGTCAGGTTGATGTGCTGGTTCTCATCCAGCATGGCGTCCAGGAAGGCGAGCAAGCCAGTGGCGCCCTCGGTGGAGATGTCCGCACCCACGGAGGCGGCCAGCGCTTGGAACTCGGAGACGTCGGTCACGGGGGAGGAGAAGGTGAAGGAGGGATCGATCGCGGTTGCTCCGAAACGGAGCCAGGCGCGAGATCCTACCCGGTATGCGTGATCAGCGGCGGAACCGTGGCTTTCTCGCCTCAGCGTCTCCAGCCCTCTGGTCACTCCTCTGGGCACCCTTGTGGCCAGCCTTCTGGCCAGCCTTCCGCTCTCCTCTCTGGTCTCCTCTCTGGCCCCCCTTCTTTCCCGCCTCGCTCTTGCCGGACTTCGAGGCACGGTTCAGCTGACGTTCCAGCGCGCTGGGCAAGTCGCCTCCCTCGCGCAGCACCTTGATCGCCGTGGAGTAGAGCCCGTAGAACTCACGGTCGGAGGCCGCCCGGAGCTTCGCTGCGATGTTGTCTTCCAGTTGCGCCTGCCGGACGATCAGGTCCTCAATTCGATGGCGACGCGCCTGAACCGCGCGACGGTTCAGCACCGGTTCCTGCAGCGTGGGGAAGCGCGCTCGGTCTCGGGCCGCGGGCGTGCTCATCTCCTCGAGTCGGTCGGCCATCATTTCGCCACGCCTCATCCGCCCTTCGCGTCGGTGCTTTGGAACGCCGAAGTCCGGATGGCGCTGACGCACGCGCTGGAGCACGCGAAGGAACGTCTCATCGCGCATGTCCTTCATGTGCGCCCAGCGCTCCTCGCCCAGGCCGGGCGGAAGGCCCTCTTCACGCACCTGCTTCTCCGTGCGACGGCGGAGAAGATTCGCGATCGCCGCGAGCTGCTCCTTGGGCGTCCCCGAACGGACACGCATGAGATCTTGGGACGACACGCCCAGGTCTCGCCCAAGCGCCGTGAGGTGCTCGGGCAGCCGGGCCATCTCACGCTCGCGAATCGAACGGATGATCTTCGCGCGCTCACCCGGAGCCGCGGCGCCCACGCGCTGGCGCTCCTCCGGCGTCATCCGTGATCGCAGGTGCGACGCCGCCTGGCGCGCACGATCCGCCACCAGCTTGCGCAGCACGCCGGCGCGTTCGCGAGAGTCAAGCTTCGCCAATGCCTCGCGCTCGTCGCCCTCGAGCGAAGATTCAATCTCGGCCATCTCTCGCGCAAGCTTCTTCGCTCGCTCGGCCAGCTTGGCCCGCTCCCCTTCGGACATCCCCTTGAGGCGCTCAAACCGCGCCCGCAGCTCGCGCTGCTCCTCGGGGCTCAGCTTGTCCCAGCGCGCACGCCTCGAAGCGACCGTCGCACTCGACTCAGCCGCGTCCTGGCTCTGCGCACTAGCCTGCAGACCCGGCCCGAGCGCGCCCATAAACACGAGCGCGAACACGAGGACGCACAGCCCGCGGCGCCATAGGAGCGAAGACGACGTCATCATCTGCCGTCCTCTTCTTGATCCGTTCCTGCCGGTTGATCCACGTTTGCGCCAGAATTTGACCCCGTATTTGACCCCGTATTTGACCCCGTATTTGACCCCGTATTTGACCCAGAATCCAACCCAGTATCCAACCCAGAATCTGCCTCGGCATCGAGTAGATCCAAGAGCAGCTGATCGTCGCCGCTAAGAAGGAACAGAGCGTCCGACTCGAGCGGATCAAGCTCCTCCGTCAGGAACTCGAAGTTCTCAAGGACCGAAAGCGAAGCCAGCAATTCGTCGCTCACCTCCTCTTCGTACTCGACCACGACCACCTCACGTGCGTCATCCACATCTGGCGCTGTCCAGCCGCCGCGAAGCGTCCAGATCGCGAGCGCAGCGGCCGCAGCCGCCGCGAGCGGAAACGCCATCGGCAGCCGCCTCTTTGACC
>JBLIHL010000236.1:0-8599 GCA_047635895.1 Paracoccaceae bacterium
CTCCTGACGGACAGCGGTCGCGAGAAATGGGAGCCGCTGCGTACTAAACTCTTTGACTCGCGCGAGGCGCGCATCCACCCGCTCAAGGACGACAAGGTCCTCACCGACTGGAATGGACTGATGATCACGGCCTTCGCGGAGGCGGGGCGCGCCTTCGGAGACGTCGGACTCATTGGGCAGGCGGAGCGCGCGGCGGGTTTCCTGCGCGCGAACTTGCTGACCGAGGACGCACGCTTGATGAAGCGTTCGCGCGGCGGTGAGGCCGGACTCCAGGGCATGGTCGAGGACTACGCGTTCACGATCCAGGGCCTCCTCTCCCTCTTCGAGGCCTCCCACAAACCCGCGGACTTGGAGCTTGCGAGGCGCCTCACGGATTCGGCGCTCGAGTACTTCTGGGACGAGGAGAACGGCGGCTTCTTCCTGAGCCCGGATGACGGCGAGAAGCTGGTGGTACGCTCCAAGGAGGCCTACGACGGGGCCCGCCCATCGGGTAACTCCGTCATGGCGACCCAGATGCTGCGCCTTGCGCGCATGACCGGCGAGATGTCCTACGAGGCGCGGGCGATCGAGACCGTCAAGGCGTTCAGCCCCGCGGTCGCGTCCCGCCCGAGCAGTCACACCCAGCTGCTCGCCGCCGTGGACTTCGTCGAGGCGAAGTCCCGCGAGATCGTGATCGTCGGCGACCCTGAGTCGCCAGAGGTCGCGAAGATGCTGCGCATCCTTGCGCGCCGCTATGCCCCGAACGACGTGGTGCTCCTGAAGGTCCCCGGACCAAGGGGTGACGCGCTAGCGCTCGTCGCTCCCTACACGGCTGTGCAGTCTGCACCGGAGGGCGGCGTGGCCGCCTATGTCTGCGAGGGCTTTGCGTGCAAGGCTCCGGTCGCGACCGCGGAGGCGCTAGAGGAGCTTCTGAAGCCGTGACCCAGGGAGTCGACGTTCGCTCGGGGGTCACGAGCGCTCGCGTGCGTGGCGTGCGCTCTGCGCGAATCGTAGCGAGATGACGATCCACGGCAGCGTCAGCAGGAGCCACAGCCACGTCAGGTGGACGCCGCTCAGCCTGGCGGCGCCGATCAGGATCACGAGGGATGCAACGGCCTCGGCTCCCGGCTTGATCAGGCCGTTCGTGAACATCACGGTGTCGCGCGCGTGACGCCGGCCCAGGACGCGATAGGTCGAGGCCAGCGCTGGGTCGTGCAGGCTGCGACGCAGCACGATGGCGCCGCGTGCCAGGGTCATCAGGACGAGCCAGCTAAGAGGCGATGAGGCGCCGAGGCTGACGAGTCCGATGACGAGTAGCACTACGGGCAGGAGCACCAGCTGGGGCCGGGCCCCGTAGCGATCAAGGAGCCGGCCTGCGAGGAAGAACTGAGTCAGGACGATGAGGGCGTCGGTGGCGGCATAGAAGAGTGCTATGTACTCGGCCATCGCGAGCTCGTCCTGGTGGAAGTAGTTAGCGACCACGACCTTCCACTGGTAGCCGAGCAGGGTCAAGACCAGGACCTGACCCGCGATCAGCAGTGACATGCGGATGCGGAACTGGCGGACTCGGTCTTCACTCAAGCGGCGCGGGGAGCGCGCCGAGCCAGTGGTCGAGGGTTCCGCGGGCAGCGTCTGTTCGTGCTCGCGAACCTTCAAGCCAGAGCGGCGGGTTGGCCTCAGCGCCAGCAGCGCCACCACGCCCATGTCCAGCAGGGCCGCGATGATGAGCCAGCTGGACAGCGGAAGCAGGTGTCCTTCGAATCCAATGGTCAGGCCGATCAAGATGCCGGCCGTGGGGGCGCCGGCGGATACGAGTGCATAGGGCCTCTTCGAGCGCTCGTCGGCGAACGCCTCGTTCATGAGCGTCACGGAGTGAATCGTGTTCAAACATCCGCGGATCTCAACCAGCAGGTAGAGAGCACCGAGAACCGGCAGTGAATGGTGATAGTTCCCACGCACCAGCAGCAGCAGGCCGATCGTGAGAGCGGCCAGAGAGCACCACGAGGCAGTTGCGACTTTGCGCCCAGAGAGACGCTGGGTGACCCGCCTCGAGATCCAGGCGACCACGATGACGGAGATGGCCGCTATCACGAGCACCGCGGGGAGTGCGGCCGGTCCGGCCCGGGAAAGGAAGAGGCTCACGGCCACGGACCGCATGACCACGTAGGAGGCCGCCGTCAGGAACGTGAAGACAAATAGTCGGCCCACTTCGGACTTGGTCTCTGGCGGTGGAGTCGCCTGGTCGGTCAACGCTTTGTTCACCCGTGCATTGTTGCCTCTCTGGAGCTGGGCGCGATGCCGAGGATGAGACGTTCCTCGTTTTGGTTACGTGACTAGGGGTTCATTTCTCCGCCCCCGGCGCGTAGCCTGCTCGGCCGTTCTCCCTCTGGCTCCTCTCACTTGTCCATCATGCGTCTGCTCGAGCGGCTCGCGCCCGCCCGTTCCGTACTTGCGCAGGTGAGTGCCTACGTTATTTTGGCCGCGATCGGTCCGCTAGCCCCGCGGGCGCTGGCGGAGCCCGTGCAGGAGCTCGGCCAAGAGGTGAACCGCGTTCCCTCCGTGAAGGTACCGCCCAGCCCCATGGCGGCCGGGCGCCGGGCCATCGTCATCGATGGCGACCTGAACGAGCCCGCCTGGGACACAGCCGCGAGGATTGGGCCTCTGACGCAGACGGTGCCGATCGAGGGAGCGCCCATGAGCGTCGAGACCGACATTCTCCTGACCTACGACGAGGAGAACGTCTACATCGGCCTGCGCTGCTACGACGACCCCTCGGAGGTCCGCGCGCGCCAGATGGAGCGCGACGCCTTCGTCCGCTACGACGACGTCGTCGAGTTCTGGTTCGATCCGCTCGACTCCGGGAGGTTCGGCTACTGGTTCCAGGTCACGCCGGCGGGAAGCCTCGGCGACGCGCTCCTCGCAGACAACGGGAGCTCGTTCAATAAGGACTGGGACGGGATCTGGTACGGGGATGTCAGCCTCAACGACGACGGCTGGTACGCCGAGATTCGGATTCCCATCAAGACGATGTCCTTCAACCCGGCCGCAGCGGGCTGGGGCTTCAACATCCGTCGTAAACGGGTCGCCAACGGGGAAGAGGGGCGCTGGGCGTCGCCGCGGATCGGCTATCAGTTCTTCCAGATCTCGGACGGCGGCCGGCTCACCGGGATCGCGGGGCTGAACCAAGGGCTCGGCCTCGACGTCCGGCCGTACGTCAAGTTCAGTAGCGACCGCGCGTCGACCGAGCGGGCCTTCGGCTCTGCGTGGGATACCGGCGCGACGATCCGCTGGCGGCCATCGCCTGCGACCACGCTGCTGGTGACGACCAATACGGACTTCGCCGAAACCGAGGTCGATGCGCGCCAGATCAACCTCGGGCGCTTCCCCTTGTTCTTCCCGGAGAAGCGCGACTTCTTCCTCGAGGACGCCGGCGTCTTCGAGTTCGGCGCACCTGCCAACCGAAGCTCGCTCAGGCCCTTCTTCTCACGCCGCATCGGTCGCGACGCGGACGGTGAGCCCATTCCGCTCCTCGCCGGCGTCAAGTTCACGGGGCGTGTCGGCGACTGGACCCTCGGCGCCCTGAACACCTACATCGACGAGACTGACCGAGTCGATCTCATGGGGAGCGGGTCCGGGACCGGCACCGTCGAGGAGGTTGGTAGGCAGAATCTCGGCGTGCTGCGTGCGAGTCGAGCCTTTGGTGATGGCCAGGCCATCGGGGCAATCCTCACGACCGGGGACCCTGGTGGTGACAGCGGACGCATAACCGGTGGTGTGGACGCACGTTTCGGCTCGAGCGACCTCCTGGGCGCAGGGCACAGCGGTTTTCTCTGGGCCTACGCCCTTGGGACGGTCGGGGCAGATGACGGTGAAAACGCCGGCGCCTACGGCATGCAGACCCGCACGCAGTCCAGCTTCTGGTCCTCTGACCTGCGGATTCGCCGAGTGGATAGGGGCTTTGCGCCCGCCCTCGGCTTCGTCCGAAGGACCGCGGTCGATACCTATGATGCCTCCGTCTCTCGCACGTGGCGATCCGAAGATCAGTCGTCGCTCTTCCGCACGACGGAGGCCGGCCTCGGCGCCAATCTTGAGTTCGACCTCGACGGAAACGAGGACAGCTGGCGGATCCCCATCGACATCTTCGAAGGCCAGTTCTGGAGCCAGGACTCGTTCGGGCTGCGCGTGACGCGGCGGGCAGAGACCATCGACGAGCCCTTCAACGTGGGGAGCAGCGCTACGGTCGTGCCCGGGGACTACCAGGAGACGCGCGGGGTTCTCTTTGCGGAGACCAATGACCGACGGCTCTTCGGACTCGAAGCTCGCTACGAGCTCGGCGACTACTTCGGCGGGACCATCGAGGAGATGCGGATCGAGCCGATCTACCTGCCGAACAAATTCCTGACCATGGGTGGTTCGTTCCGCGACGTTGAGATTGATCTCGGCGGCGACGGGACGCTGCACACCCAGCTCTACTCCCTTCGCTTCGACGTCTTGTTCGACGCGATGACGGCGTGGAAGTCATTCATTCAGTACGACACCGACTCGAAGAACCTATCAGTCCAGACGCGCGTCCGGTGGATCCTGGAGCCCGGCAGGGAGCTCTTCATCGTTGGGCTCTTCGGCTTCTCCAAGGAAGATACGCGGTCTGCTTTCACGAGCGAAGCTCAGTCGCTCGCGGTCAAGTTCGAAGCGACGTTCCGCTTCTAAAGAGAGAGCGAAGTCGTCGTGCGTTCCCATGCGCCCCGTTCAACGGCGAGGCGCGTGCCCTCGTCGACACGGTCCCAGGAGCCAGGGCCTTGGGCCATCGGCTGCCGTCGCTACTTGTGGCCGAAGTTGTCGAAGCTTGTCGTCGCGTCGGGCTGACTCTGCGACGCGTTCCGGGCTCATCAAGGCGCAGTAGCAATGTGTCGTGGCGACCCATTGCGTCAGATTAGCCACCAGCCCAGGGCCGCGATTCCCAGGGCCGCCAGCAGCGGGTGCAGCAGCTGGAAGATGCGCTTCCGCGTCTTGTGCCGAAGCGTGCGCATGGCCAGCACGGCGGCGGGTCCGCCTCCCATGAGTGAGAGCAGGTGCAGCGTCCATTCAGGCACACGGAACCCGTCCCGCTTGGCCTGGCGCTTGTCGAACCACCAGGTGGGGTAGGTCCCGAGGTTGATGCCGAGAAACCAGCCGATGCTGAGGTCGACGTTTCCGAAGTACTGCGCCACGGCGACTCCGGCGGCCCCCAGGACGAGGGCAGGCACCAGCGTGAAGCGGATCGGGTTGGCTCGAATTCCCATGGAGCAGAGCATAACCCGTGCTTCACCGAGTCGGTCAGACGCCTCTCGAGTAGGCCCAGGACCTCAGATTTTGCTCAGACCTCGATCAGCCCGCGCTCATCCCGTTCGCCTGACCAAAGTGCTTGTCGGCGACGAATCTGCGCCATGCCTCACGCTTCTCCGTTCCGGCGACCTCGAAGATGGGGGACCACTGGGGCGCGCGCGGTCGGGTCAGGAGCTTCATGCCGATCTGCTCCGGCAGCTTCGACCCCTTCCGGCGGTTGCACTGAACGCATGCGAGCACGCAGTTCTCCCAGGACGTTTCGCCCCCGCGCGCTCTCGGAATCACGTGGTCGATCGACAGGTCCGCGTGGCCGGGATACCGGCCGCAGTACTGGCACATCGACTGGTCGCGGCGCAGGAGGTTCCTGCGCGTGAAGGGCAGATGCTGCTTGGGGATGCCCGAAAAACGGGTCAGCACGATGACGTCGGGGACGCGGAGCTCCATCCTCACCGTCACGATCGACGGGGCGCCTTCTTCAATGGGAAGGGCAACCCACGAGTCGAAGTCATGTACCTCAAACGTCGCGGGCTCGATGGCCTGCGCCGAGCCCGTGAACAAGAGGGAGAGAGCGTGGCGAACCGGGGTCGTGGCGATCGCCATCCAGGAACGATTCAGAACGAGCGTATCCTGTGTCAGGATGGACGCTGTCATGTCGTGGAAGCGAGAGGCTCGTGGGGAGTGGTCTCGGGTCGTTTGGTCATGGCAGGTCGCAGGTCGCTAGCGTCACCATAGGAGAACGCGGCGCAACGTAGAGTTAGGAATAGCCTAGCGGAGCCGGATCCGCGAGGCCTTGACGCAACGAATCTTGATTAGGGCATGCCATGCGCCCCCCTGGCGCCCCTCGAGTCTGGGGATTCACCGCGAGCGGACTTCTGGGAATCGAGCTATGATGACGGGCTCCCATTCTCGGGATCAATTCTCAGGCATCAACCCCTACCGAAGCCTCCGTGTGGAGGTTCGGAATCGCCCTATGGCACGACCGATCAAGCGCGCACTCCTCTCTGTTTCCGACAAAAACGGCCTGGAGAACTTCGCACGGCAGCTGACCGACTACGGCATCGAGATCCTCTCGACCGGCGGCACCTTCAAGGCCCTGGTGGCCGCCGGTATCCCGGTGGTCGAGGTCAGCGCCCACACGGGTTTCCCCGAAATGATGGACGGCCGCGTCAAGACGCTGCACCCGATGATCCACGGCGGCATCCTCGCCGTCCGCGACAACGTGGACCACGCAGCCGCGATGGATGAGCACGCGATCGCTCCCATCGACCTCGTTGTGGTGAACCTTTATCCTTTCGAAGAGACGATCGCCCGCGAGGGATCGACGCGCGATGAGTGCGTCGAACAGATCGACATCGGCGGGCCATCGATGGTTCGCTCGGCGGCCAAGAATCATAAGTTCGTCGCCATCGTGACGGAGCCCGAGCAGTACGCCAGCGTGCTGGGCGAGATGCAGGAACACGACGGCGGGCTGACGTCGGCGTTTCGCCGTGGGCTTGCGCAGAAAGCGTTTGCTCGCACGGCGGCCTACGACTCGACCATCGCCATGTGGATGTTCGAGGCGGACCGCGATGCGTCAGACGAGGACGCTCCGAAGTTCGCGGAGTCGTTCTCCCTCGCTGGCACGAAAGCCATCGACCTTCGCTACGGTGAGAACCCGCACCAGGCCGCTGCGTTCTATCGCACCCTGCCTGCTCCGGAGCCCTGCGTCGCGCACTCCGAGGTCTTGAACGGCAAGGCACTGTCCTTCAATAACCTCGTCGACCTGGACGCGGCGCACGCGCTCGCCGCGGAGTTCGACGAGCCGTTCGTCGCCGTGATCAAGCACACCAACCCGTGCGGCGCTGCCGTCGGTGGCACCATCGCCGAAGCCCTCGAGCGCGCTTGGTCCGGCGATTCCCTCAGCGCGTTTGGTTCGGTCCTCGCGTTCACGCGCCCGGTCGACCTGGCGGCGGCGACGTTCCTCGTCGAGGGCAACCGCTTTGTCGAAGCCATCGTCGCCCCCGACTTCGATGACGACGCGTTCGAGTACCTCACTCAGAAGCCGCGCTGGGGCAAGAACGTCCGCCTCTTGGCGTGCGGCGCGTTCGGACCTGGAACGCGGAGCCAGAACGCACCCGAGTGGAAAAAGCTCACGGGCGGCTTTCTGGTCCAAGACCGCGATTTGACCGCGGAGACGGACTTTAAGGCCGTTTCTGAAGCCAAGGCTACCGAGGCCCAGCTGGCCGAGCTTGCGTTCGCCAACCGCATTGCGAAGCACGTCAAGTCGAACGCCATCGTTCTGACGAGCCACCTCACGGTGGTGGGCGTGGGCGCCGGTCAGATGAGCCGCGTGGACTCGGTGCGCCTGGCCGCGCACAAGGCGGGCGACAGGGCCTCGGGTTCGGTGCTGGCAAGCGATGCGTTCTTCCCGTTCCCGGACGGCGTCGAGGCGGCTATTGACGCAGGCATCGCCGCGATCGTGCAGCCGGGCGGCTCCGTTCGCGACGATGAAGTCGTGGCAGCGGCGAACGCCAAGAACGTCCCCATGGTGTTCTCAGGCGCCCGACACTTCAGGCACTAGTCACTACCTGAGGACGATCGTAGCCTCGCCCTGGCTCTCAACGACCTCGGCGATCTGCGAGCCGTCGATCCAGTCGTAGAACTCTTCCAACGGCGTCACGAGCCCCATGTGCGGAATCACCGTCGGGCGAATGGCGCCGTGGGTGTAGATCTTGGAGAAGATGCCGAGCAGCTCGTGGCTGGTGCCGGAGTAGATTCCGCCGCCGGAGTTGCCGATGTAGGTCGGTGCCGAGATCATCCAGAACCGTTCGGATGCAACGGAGTGATAGAGATCTGACAGGTGGCCCTTCGTAGGGATGGGGTCGTTGCCGAGCGGGCAGCCAACCGCGACGATCGAGTCGAAGACGCGCGCGTTCTGGAGTCTCTCGCGAGTCGGAAGCGCTGCGCCGACCTGGAATGCCTCGGTGGAGTTCACGCGGAGGAGCGCTGAGTCGAGCGGGGCGTCGTAGGCGATGAGCGTGGCCGTCAAATGACGCTTCACGCCGAAGGCGTTGCGTAGCATCACGGGGATCGGGCGGTCCTCGTCGACGGAGTCCGAGCGGATGTCGCGCACGACGTGCCAGGAGGTCAGGAGGAGCGTTTGGAACTGGCCGTCCGAGCCTTCGATCGGCTGGGACTTCAGGATCACGCCGCTTCCCACGGTGGCGTCGCCCGCGAGCTGGACCGTTGGGCCCACCATGTCGGTCCACGCGTCGCCGCTTTCCTGGCGCTCAGCTCCGGCGCTGATCGCGCTCCATTT
>JBLIHL010000237.1:0-8581 GCA_047635895.1 Paracoccaceae bacterium
GCCGGTCGCCCCGCGGGCCTCGCCCTGGGAGGCGATCGCGAAGATTGCGGCCTCCGATTCATCGATGAGTTCCTGGACCTCGTCTGCGTCCGGCGCCGTTTCGAACGCGCGTTCAATGATGCCGTTGGAGGCCTCGATGAGGCCCCGGAGCTTCGCCGTCTCAGAGATCAGCGCCGCGTGGTGCTTCACGTGCGCCGAGGTGCTGACCGACGAGGTGATCTCAGCGAGGTAGGTCACTCCGCCAATCTCGCCCAGCGCGTTCGTCGCGCGCAGCGTCGCGATCAGGTGTACGCCGTCGACCACCTGGCCGCGCTCGTCGAGCTGGACCATGCACTCGAAGATCGTGCGATTGCGCTTGTCGTAGAGGTCCCCAGGCTTGCAGATCTCCGTGACCTCGACCAGTCGATCTGGCGCTAGCAGGATCGCGCCCAGGACGCACTTCTCTGCTTGGAGGTCGTGGGGAGTGACGCGCCCACCGGATTTATGCCCGCGCTCACGCAGGGTGAGCGCCTTGCCCTTCTTGCCGCGACCGCCTCGGTGCCCGCCCTGGCCCGAGTCGTCCCGACGACCCTGATGTGCGTCACCGGGCTGCTCGAAGCCCGCGAAGGGCGACTCCGGAGCGTCCATATCCCCCACGTCGGCCCGGCCCGGCCCAAGAGGTGTTGCCGGTGTAGATGCCGGCGACGCAGCGAGCGCACCCGCCATCGCCGCCGCGGGCGGAACCACCTGGGCATTGGGAGATATGTTCACCGCAGCAAGCGCTGGCTCGGCCTCCAGCGCGCCCCAGCTAGGCACTGCGTCTTCTGCATCGTCCTGCTCGTCCGAGAAGCTGACGCCGTCAATGGACGGCTCCCAGTCGTCTGAGGTGGCGTGACCCTGGTCATCGTCCTGGGACGGCGGCTGCGCTGGCACCGGAGCGGGCGCTGAACGGGGCGCGGGGCGAGGTGCCGGCGCGGCCGGAACCGGATCCGAGGGGATCACTTCGGCGTGGGACTCGGGCTTTGCTTCCCCAGCGGGGGATCCAGCGGGGGATCCAGCGGGGGATCCAGCCTCGCCACCCAAGGAGTCGTAGATAGGCGCCGTGGGCGGCGGGAGGTCGTCGTTCGACCACTGGGCTGCGTTGAACCCGCTTCCCGTGAACGCGCTGATGTGATCGTCAAAGTCCGAGGTGTCATCATCACCTAGGTCCCCATCAGCGTCGCTCCTGGCTTGGGCGTCAGCCTTCCCCAGGGGATCCAGTTCACGTGGTTCGTCGTCTTCGTCGCCTTTCATTCCGTCCCCTCCAATGTTCCTCGCGCAGGCAAGCCGTGCCGCCTCCTGCGTCACTCACACGTTAACGCGAGAGGGCCTGCCACGGTCTCCCGAGCAGGCCCTCTTCTTGCGAGGTCGACGCTGAGCGCCTTGCAGGCTGATTTAAGGCCAGCCCCAAAGGGCCAGCCCAGAGAATCAGTCGTCCCTGCCTTCGCGGTCGTTATCGAATTCCGCTTCCGCGGCTTCCGCAGCCGCCTCAGCGGCCTCGAGCGCGGCCTCTTCGGCCTTCGTACGGGCCTCAGCCATAACGTTCAGCTTGACCGTGCCGAAGTCATCATCGCGCACGTGCACCTTGATAAGGTGCTCGCCCACAACTTTGATCGGCGAATCCAAGCGGACGTCCTTCTCGGTGAAGGTTGCGCCATCTTCGGCGGCCATCTCGACGATTTTCGCCGCGTTGACCGAACCGTAGAGGTTGCCGTTGGGGTCAGCCTTCATCGTGATGTTGAGCTCGATGGCTTCAAGCTTCTCGACGAGGGCTGCGACCTCGGCAAGACGCTGCATCTCGGCCTCACGCACCTTGGCGGCGCGACGGGCGATCTGGCGCTTAGCGTCTTCCGTGGCCATAACTCCGAGCTTCTTCGGGAACAGATAGTTCCTTGCAAAGCCGGGCTTGACCTTCACCACGTCTCCCACGAGACCAAGGTGCTTGACACTTTTCTGGAGTAGAACTTCGACGTCTCTCATTTTGTTGTGCTCCTCTTATCAGCCCACGAAGGGCAGAAGTCCGACGTGACGCGCACGCTTGATGGCTGTCTTGAGCTGCTTCTGGCACTGGTTGCAGAAGCCTGTCCGACGGCGCGAGAGGATCTGGCCCTGGGGGGTCAGGAACTTCTCGAGATACTCGATGTTCTTGTAATCAATGACCGGGTCATCGCAGTTCTTAGAACCGATGACGGTCCGAATTCGACGCTTCATGATGTGTGTTCTCTGATGATCCTCGAATTAACGGTCTAGTCCATCGCGCCAGCTTCCGCGGGCACGTCAACGTCGATGTCGTCCGAATCGTCTTCGTCGGCATCCTCGTCGGGGATCTCGAGGGCGTCGTCTTCCGGCGGTTCCGGAACGGTGTACTCGGTGCCATCTTCCTCGGCGGCGAGCTTCTTCTCGTCCTCCGAAACTTCGTCGACGCAGACGATGAGGGAACGGAGCACGCGCTCGTTCAGCTCGAAGTCACGACGGAAGCCAGGGATCTTGTCGCCCGGCATCTCGAAGTACGCGAGGTAGTACGTCGCGCGGTTCTTGCGGTTGATCGGGTAGGCGAGACGCTTCTCGTCCCACCGGCGGCAGCTGTGGATCGTGCCGTCGTACTTGGTGATCGTGTCGGACACGATCGCCTTGGCTTTCTTCCAGTCCGTGCGCACGACATCGTTGTCGAGCAGGACCAGAGTTTCATAGATCTGGGTCAAAGTTGAGGTCTCCTGAAGAATGTTTCGACGTGATGCGTGTGCATCTAGTTCCAGCGGCTGTGGAACCGCGTCATGACGTCCGAGAGCGTCTCTCCGTCGAGCCAGGCTTCGAGGGCCACCACCGCTTCTGCGATTGTGATCTCGAATTCCTCGCGCTCGGCGGGTGAGAACGGACTCAGCACATGGCGCGCCGCGTCGGTGCCCAGGCGCCCGATGCCCACGCGAAGGCGCGGGAAATCACGGGTTTCCAGGCGGTCCATGATAGATCGCATTCCGTTCTGACCACCGTGTCCGCCATGGGGACGGAAACGGAGTCGACCAGGCTCAAGGTCCATGTCGTCGTAGACAACCAGGATCGAGGCCGGGTCCGGTTCGAAGTTCGGTAGAGCCGCAGGGTCGACGTCTTCCTCTCCCTCCGCCTTGGGCACGGGCCGCACGTCCAAAAAGGACTGCTTGGCGAGCCAGCGAGCGATGGGAGCGACGATGTCGCCCGAACAGTTCATGTAGGTCCCGGGCTTTAAGAGGAATGAGGGTGAGGCCGGTTGGCCTTTCTCCAGAGCGACGGCATTCGCCGGCGCTTCTGCCCATTTAAAACCGCGGGGCTTGTCCCAGCCTTCGAGCCGAGAGGGTCCGCGAAAGAGCACTTCCCGTTTCTCAGCCAGGCGGTCGAGCACGTGGAATCCGGCGTTATGCCGGGTCCATTCGTACTCCTTGCCTGGGTTGCCGAGACCCACGATCAGTCGTCCAGAGGCCTGTCCCCCCAAGGAAGAATCCTTGGCCGGATCCTCGGCGTGAGCCTTATGAGGGTCCATGGGTCAATTCTGAGCAGCGACGGAGGAGAATCTCGCCTCGAAGAAGCGGAAAGGAAACCGCGACGCGGGCCGATTGGCCCACCTCGCGGCGTAAGAGCCTAACGGCGCGGATCTCCGGGGGGAACCCCGGATATCCCGTGCCGCAGGAATTTAGGTGATCAGGCTTCGGCGTCTCCGCCCTCTTCTTCCTCACCGGCCTCTTCACCATCGCCCTGGGCGCTGGAGCGGAGTTCAGTGATGACGGCCAGGTCGTACTCGGGGTCGATGACCAGCTCAACGCCCTCAGGCAGCTCGACGTCCTTGGCCTTGACGTGGGAACCAGGCTCTAGGCCGTCCACGTTGACAAAGATCGAGTCTGGGATGAGGGACGGGAGGCTGAGGATCGTGACCTCGTTGAGATCGTGCGTCAGGACGCCGGCCGGGGTGCCACGGAACTTGAGCGTGACCTCGGACTGGGTCTTCTCGCCGCGGACAACGCGCTTGAACTCGACGTGGTAGAGCGTGTCTCCGAAGGCGTCCCACTGGAGCTCACCCACGATGGCGGCCTCGGACTTGCCGTCGAACTCAAGGTCGAAGAGGTGGACGTGGTTCCGGCGGTGGGCGTGGAACTCGGCCTCGTCGAAGTGGAGGTTGGCGTGCTCGTGGCCTTCGTCAGCCTGGAGCGAGGCGACCATGCGGCCGTAAGCGCGGAGGCGACGAGCGCTGCGGGAGCCGAGTTTGTTGCGCGTCTCGCAGGTGAGTTTACCGTCAGTCATGTCTGGGTTCCTGGGTGGTTCGGGCGCTGCCAGAACGGCAGCTCACAGGGAATTGAGCCGAGGAGGTTACGTATCATCCTCCCGGCTGGCAACGATGAACTACTCGAAGAGTGAGCTGACCGACTTGGAGTGGTGGATGCTCTGGATCGTCTGGGCAACCAGCGGCGCGATGCTGCACACCTTGAGCTTCTTGGGGCTCGGCTCCTTGGGCGGGATCGAGTCCGTCACCAGGATGGCGTCCACGGGGGCCGCGTCGAGGCGCTCGACGGCCGGACCGCAGAAGACAGCGTGGCTGACGGCGATCACGATGGCCTTGGCGCCCTGGGCCTTCAGGGTCGAGGCCGCCTGGGTGATCGACCCTCCGGTCGAAATCAGGTCGTCCACAATGACGCAATTCCGCCCCTTGACGTCACCAATGACGTGCTCGATCGTGGTTTCAGTGCCCGAGATCCGGCGCTTATCCACGATGGCGAGATCCGCATTGAGACGCTTGGCGTACGCCCGGGCCATTTTGGTCCCCCCCACGTCTGGCGTGACAACGACCGGATCCTCGATTCCCATGGCGATGATCTCGTCGAGAAGCACCGGGCGGGAATAGAGGTGGTCGACGGGGATGTCGAAGAAGCCCTGAATCTGGGCTGCGTGCATGTCAAGGGTCACGACGCGGTCAGCGCCGCTGGCCACGATCGTGTTCGCCACGACCTTGGCGCTGATCGGAACCCGGCCCTCGTCCTTGCGATCCTTCCGGGCGTACCCGAAATAGGGCATGACGGCGGTGATCCGGCCGGCACTGGCGCGGCGGAGGGTGTCGAGGAGCAAGAGCAGCTCGACCCAGGCCTCGTTCACGGGCGGGCAGGTCGGCTGAAGCACAAAGACATCGCGTCCGCGGATGTCCTCGTCCAGCTTGATGTCCACCTCGCCGTCCGAAAAGCGCGCCACGCGCGCCTCTGCGAGGGGCTGCCCGAGCTCTTTGGCGATGGCCTTGGCCAGGGCGGGGTGGGCTGTGCCTGCAATGAGGGTGATGTCGCCGTATGCGCTGGTCACGTGATTAGGGGGCCGCGGGATCCGCGGACGGTTTGGAGTAGGGAGACACTGGGGGGAGGAGGAACGCCAGGCCGGTCCGGAGAGCCGGCCAAGGTAGCCGGGCAACGAAGATCATCAGATGAGATAGATCCGCCTAGCGGTTGAATCGGCCGCTACTTCTTTGTCAGCTTCCGGGCCGGAAGACCGACCCACGTCTCGCCTTCCGCGATCTCAGCGGAACGCGTCACGACGGCGCCAGCACCGGTCGTGGCGCCATTCGCGACCACGTTCGGGGCCACGATGATCGTACCACTGCCGACAAACGCACCGTCGCCGACGACGGTCTTGTGCTTGTGGGTCCCATCGTAGTTAGCGAAGATCGTTCCTGCGCCGATATTGGCGCCTGCGCCAATATCGGCGTCCCCGAGGTAGGAGAGGTGCTTGGCCTTGGAGCCTTCACCCAGGCGCGACTTCTTCATTTCCGTGAAGTTACCGACCTCGGCGCGGTTCTCGAGGACCGCCCCCACCCTCAGGTGGCTGAACGGGCCGACTTCGCACTCCTCACCGATGACCACGCCGCCGCGGATAACGGTGCAGGGCAGGATCTCTGTCCCCGTGCCGATCGTCACGCCGTGGTCGATGAAGGTCGTGGAGGGGTCCATGATGCGGACACCGTTCATCATGTGCTGCTCAAGGATGCGCAGCTGGACCTGCCAGCGTACGTCGGCAAGCTGGGCGAGATCGTTCACTCCCTGGGCCTCAGCGGCGTCCTCAAGGACCACCGGAATGACGCGGCGCCCGTCGGCGGCGGCCATGCCCGCGAGGTCCGTGATATAGAACTCCTTCTGGGCGTTATCGTTGTTCAGACGCCCTAGATCGCCGTCAAGGTGCTGGCGGGCGAAGCAATAGACGCCCAAATTGATCTCGTTCAGGAGCTGCTCGTGCTCGCTGGCGTCCTTTTGCTCGACGATGCGCTCGAAGAGGTCGTCCCCACCGCGGACGATGCGCCCGTACCCGAAGGGGTCGTCCACGAGGGCCGTCAGGAGCGAGACCGAATCAGCCCCATCGTCCTCGCTATGGCCCTTTTGGGCCTCGATAAGGTCCTCCAGGCTCTCCGTCGTGAGCAGCGGCATGTCCCCGTAGGTGACCACCACTCGCTCGCAGTCCCCGATCGCGGGCGCCGCGACCTGGAGGGCGTGCCCGGTGCCGAGCTGGGGCTCCTGGAGCACGAACTGGAGGTCCACGTCCGGCATCTCCTGGCGAGCGTTCGCCTCGACGTCAGCGGCCCTGTGCCCCACGACCACGACGATCCGGTCCGGTTTCACACCCGCGCAGGCGTCTAGCACCCACCCGAGCATGGAACGGCCGCAGAGTTCATGCAGCACCTTGGGCCGCTCGCTCTTCATCCGAGTGCCCTTGCCTGCTGCCAGGATCACG
Organism: Paracoccaceae bacterium; assembly: GCA_047635895.1. Classification (GTDB taxonomy): domain Bacteria; phylum Planctomycetota; class UBA1135; order UBA1135; genus Saltatorellus. The sequence goes on from JBLIHL010000237.1 coordinate 6,748, forward strand.
ACGGTGGTTCCGCTTGTCATGTCTATTCGTGGGTGCGCCGACGGGGCGCGGTCCGTGGATTTCGGGGGGTGAGCCGCGCGATTGGCGGCTTACGGGGCGCGACCCTATCCGGCCCTGGAAAACGGCGTCAAGGAATGCGGCGCAGGAACCTCTCCGCGCCGGGGATTCGCTCCCCCGAGGGCACGGGCGTCACTGGCTCTGCCACCGCCAGGGGTGCACCCTCCGTCTGGGATCGCTACTGTCTTCCATTCCATGAGCCTCCTCCAGTTCAAGCGTCGCCTCTCCCTCCTCGTCGGCTGGGCCGCGGATATCCGCATCCCGGGCCCCCTGCGTTCTCCCGTCTACAAGACCTACGCCGGCCTAACCGGCGCAGAGCTGGGCGACATGCGCGGCCAGCTGCGGGACCACGGAAGCCTCGGCGCCTTCTTCGTCCGCCGCCTCAAGGACGGAGCACGGCCCATCGACCCGGGCGCCGACCGCATGCCTTCCCCGGTCGACTCCATGATCCAGGCCATGTCCCCGGTCACCGAGGGCGCCGTCATCGAGGCGAAGGGCCGGGACTACCCGGTTCGAGATCTCCTCGCAGGCGTCGGCGAGGAGATCGACCTCGAGGGAGGGCACCAGTTCACGCTCTACCTCGGCCCCAAGGACTACCACCGGATCCACAGCCCACTCGACGCCAAGCTCGTGGAGTCGAGGCACATCGCGGGAGAGCGCTTCAGCGTGCAGCCGAAGGTACTGGCCAAGCGCCGCGTCCTCCCCATCAACGAGCGCGTCGTACTCCGCCTTGAGTCCGATCGCGGCCCGTTCTTCATGGTCCTCGTGGGAGCCATCATCGTCGGCCGCATCCGCGTGGTCGGACTCGACCCGTTCCACGTCGGCCCCGTCTCGCCTCCCCGCGCCTTCGCGCGCGGCGAAGAGCTCGGTCGCTTCGAAATGGGTTCGACGGTCGTCCTGGTCACGCCGCCTGGATTCCTGAGCCCCATGGAAGGCGTCCAGCAAGGCGACTCCATCAAGCTCGGCCAGGCCATCGCCACCCTCGACTGACCATGGAAGCGATCGAGTTCGCCGACCTGGCGCGCCTCACCGCGGCCATCGTGTGCCACGACGTCGAGGCCCTGCGCGAATTCGGGAAGCGCTTCGCCAGACTTGGCCACGCGCCGGAGTTCCACGAGGTACTCCTCCAGTGCCATCTCTTCTGCGGCTTCCCGCGCACCCTGGCCGGTCTCGACCTTCTGCGCGATGCGGGCATGCAGCTCAAGGATCCGGGCTTCGATGACCCGGCCGGTGGCGCGGGTAAGGAGCTCTTCGACAAGATCTACGCAGGCGACGCGGACCGCGTCCGTGATCACCTCGCCGGCCTCTCCCCGACGTTCGCGACCTGGATCGCCGACCACGCCTACGGCCGCGTCCTCGCCCGCGAGGGCCTTAGCCCCGTCGAGCGCGAGTGCCTCGCCGTGGTGGCACTGGCTGCGACCGGGCACGACCGCCAGCTCGCAAGCCACGTCCGAGGCGCAGTCCGCTGCGGCGCCCGCCCGGAGGACGTGATGAACGTGCTGGATTTCGTGGACGGTGCAATCCCAGAGGAGCGCCTCAAGCGCGCGCGCGAAATTGCGGGCCGCTTCGCTCAGCCTTAGGAGCGTGTCGCGCATAGGTGGATTCGAGTAGTGGGTCCCCAGGTTTCGGAGGCAAGGCGCTCCCTCACCCCTAGCCCGGACTATTCACGAGATGAAACCACGAGTGGGCCCAAACGGCGCTGTGGCGGCGTTAGACGAAGGCCTTCGGCCTCCGCCCGCTTCGCGGGTTCGCTCACAGGGTGCTCACCGGGCCTACG
>JBLIHL010000238.1:0-8556 GCA_047635895.1 Paracoccaceae bacterium
GCTCCTGGGCGTCTCGGACCGCCTTCTTCCGGCACCGAGGAGGTAGAGGCTCTGCATTTCGCAGGGGCGTCTGCACTCAGCGCCTCTTGTAGAGCCAGATGCCTGGCTTGCCCCTGTAGCCGTCGGTGGTCTCGGACTTCGTTTCCGCGTAGCCGCCCACCAGGAGGTCAAGGTCGCCATCGCCGTCGTAGTCCACGGGGTCAGCGTAGAGGCCGCGGCTGGGTCCTGAGCCATCCGGCTCGGTGACCGGCGGGATCAGCGCCTCGGCGCTCGCGAACTCAGGTTCACCGTGCTTTCCGGCGTTGCGATACAGGTACACGCCCCCGAGAACGGAGCGGTCCTTGGCGCCGAAGCTCCCGGATACCAGGTCCGTGAGTCCATCACCATCCCAGTCCACCAGCCGCAGGGCCGTGACGCCGCCGGCGAGAGCGAACGGCTCGCCGCCCGCCAGCACCATCTCGTTCGTGGTGCGGAACGCCGGCGCGTCCGCCTTGCCATCGTTGTAGCGCAGGTACACGTTCCCTGTGTTGTAGCAGCCCATCAGAATGTCGAGGTCGCCGTCCGCGTCCCAGTCGAAGGCCACTGCGGTGATGCACTGCGGCTTGAAGACGCTGGTCCAGCTCTTCTTGTCGACGTACCACATCATCTCGAGGCCTACGCGCTGACCATTCTGGTCCAGGACATGAACGGGGTCAGCGTAGCCCTTGGGCGTCATGTGATCTGCGGCGGCGGACTGGCCGTACGCGACGTGCACAGAGCCGTCGTAGGTGGCGGTGAAGATGTCGGTGACACCATCGGCGTTGAAGTCCACGAACTGTGAACCCATGCCGATGCATCACCAGTTGTGAAACTTCAGCTCGGTGCCGTCCGTCGTGAGCGGAGCGAGCTTGTTCCAGCGTCGACCTGAGCCGCCGTTTCGCTTCGTCGCCACGTGCAGCCTGCCAGAGAGATCGCCCACCACCATCTCAGCTGCGCCGTCGCCATCGAGGTCGTAGAGCCTCGGCGACGGATAGCGAAGCTTGGCGCCGAGGACCAGCTTGCCTTCCAAGAGCGGCTCCGGTTCGGCGAAGATCGCGCGGTCCTGATCCGCCGACGACTGGGGAGTGGGCAGCGGAGCGGAGGCCAGCGCGAGGCAGCCGCCGAGTAGTGCGAACCATGTTTCCATGAAGCCGAGCCTATCACGTCCATTGCAGGCGGGCTGACCCCATCACGGGATGGCCCGGCAAAGAACATGTTCAGGCCCGCTCGCCAACGCGGGCGGCGAGCGTCGGGTCCCATGTGCCGGGGCACCAGCTGGGCGACACCGCGGCGAGGCTACTCTTGGATGGGTGTTCCCACAGGTTCGAGATCCTCGATTGGATACCGGCTCGGTCCCGTTCCCCAATCATCCCACTCCGTGCGACCCTCGCGCACAAAGTGGATGGACCAGGTGGTCGATTCGTCAGGCCCCACGATCGGGAGCTCCAGGACAAAGCTCTCACTGTCGCGATAGGTGGCATCCAGCGCGAGATACTCGACGACGCGCTCGACGACAGGGTCTCCGTCCTCATCCAGCCGTGGACCGCCCTTGGTTTTGGCGTACCTGAATTCAACGCCTGCGCTTCGCAGGCCCACCAGGGTCTGGTCTTGCTCGAGGAGGCAGCGTACGGAGCTCAGATCTACTGAGACCTCGGGGTCGTGATCGACGGACAGAATGATCGGCCGGTCCTTGGAATCACCGAACAGACCAAAGAGCGGAATGAAGGGCAGCCCAACGCCTATCGCGTAGTACCTGCGAACGCCGTACTCGCACCGAACGATCGTCTTGTGACCGCCGGACTTCATCGAAGTGATAGGCGGTCCCCAGAGATTGAGAGTCAGATGCAGGTCGCTACGCGGACTGAGTAGCTCGGGTCGATAGAACTCCAGCTCGTACACGCTGGTCGCGCAGGAGGTTGATGCAAGGGCGGCGAGCAGCAAGACGCTTCTCATGGAGACGGTGGTGAGGTGGGAGTCATGAAGCAGGATCGGGCCTGCCAGACGCGCCAGCGCGGGCTCTTTCATCTGGCAGTACATCTTGCAATTCGCATTGCGCAAGTGTCATGGGGGGGAGCCCTGAAACCGCATTGACGGCCTGGGAAAGCCCCTTAGGTTCGAATCGTCGGTGTCCTCCACCTCGACTCTACGATGCGCGCCAGTGCGTCCCTTCCCGGCCTTCACCCCACAAGCAGGATGCGAACACGAATCCCTCGGCGGCGAATTGCTGCCCTCACCCTCGCAGGCGTCGCGGCCCTTGGTGGCTCCGCCTGGAATGCGTACTCCAGTCCGCCGATGTCGTTGGCGATGCCGCTAGCGGCACCGCTGGTTGCACTTCCGGCCGCGCCGCAGTCCAGCGGCAATCAGGTCCTCGCGTGGAACGATCTCGGGATGCACTGCGTCGACCCCGACTTCTCCCTCTTCTCGATCCTCCCGCCGTACAACACGGTCAACGCGCAGGTCATCGTGAACGGCGACCTGCTCGACATGGGTGGGGGATACACGATCACCTTCGAGGGCGTCGCAGACGCGAACGGATCGATCAACACCACCTCGATCGGAAAGACGAACTTCTGGGAGTACGAGGACGATCTCTTTGGCGTTCAGCTGGCGCCGGACACCGGCCTGGTGGGGACGACGATGCCCGGCGCAGCGAACACGCCGCAGGACATGCACTTCGATTCGATCTGGAACTGGTTCCAGGCCGAGGGCATTCCGATCACGCCGATCGACGACGCGGGTCACCACAATAAGTACCCGCTCGTCAAGGTGGTCGTGCGGAACCCCTCGGGTGGCATCGTGGCGGAAACCGTCACCTCCGTGCCGATCTCGGCCGAACTCAACTGCGCCGAGTGCCACGGCAGCGGCATGCACCCGGATGCGCGACCCGTGCGCGGCTGGGCCCACGATGCGTCCCCGCTTCGCGACGATCGATTGAACATTCTCCGGCTGCATGACGAGCGCCATGCTCAGGATCCTCAGTTCGCCGCCGCGCTGGTGACTGCCGGCTTTGACCCCGCTGGGCTCCTGCCGACCGCGGAGGGTGGAACGTCTATTCTCTGCTCGCGCTGTCACGGATCGAACGCGCTCCCGGGAACCGGCATCGCTGGAATCTCGACGCTCACCACCGCAATGCACCGGTATCACGCCAACGTGACGACCGCCGCCGGTCCCACCATGGAAGAGGTGCCGAGCCGCGTCTCCTGCTACACCTGCCACCCAGGCGCGCAAACCAAGTGCCTACGCGGCGCCATGGGCCGCGCCATCGGATCTGATGGCCAGCTCTCCATGGACTGCCAGAAGTGCCACGGAACGATGTCGGACGTGGGAAGCCCCAATCGCGTCGGATGGCTAGACCAGCCCAACTGCCAGGCGTGCCACACCGGTGACGCCGTGACGAACAGCGGACAGATCCGCTACACCGATGCCTACGACGCCTCGGGGGCTCTTCGCGTCCCTGCGTCGAACCTCTTCGCCACGAACCCCGATACGCCGTCCCAGGGCTTCTCGCTCTACCGCTTCTCGGAGGGCCACGGCGGCCTCGAGTGCGCGGCCTGTCACGGTTCGACCCACGCGATCTACCCGACGACGGTCGATAACGACAACGCGCAGTCGATGGCCTTCCAGGGGCACGTTGGCACGATCATGGACTGCTACGCCTGTCATCAGAACCTGTCTGAGAACCAGATGCTCGACGGGCCGCATGGAATGCACCCGACGACCCAGGACTGGGTAGAGGACCGCCACGGAGACCTGGCGGAGCACGGCAACCACGTGCAGTGCCAGGCGTGCCACGGCACCGACTACCGCGGCACGGAGCTGTCTCGGGCTGGCGGTGATCGCGCCTACAGCACCCAGTTCGGCACCAAGAACTTCTGGCGTGGCTACGAGGTCGGCTGCTACACGTGCCACGACGGTCCAACCGACGATGACGCCAACAGCAACCAGCCGCCCACCGTGGCCCACCTGAGCCGCTCGACGCCGAGCGACACGCCGCTCGCTATTCCGCTCACGGCCTTCGACCCGAATGGAACGCAGACGACGCTCCGCATCGTGACGCAGCCGGCGAAGGGCGCGGTGGCGTTTGATGGTGCGACGGCGACGTTCCTCCCAGAGCCAGGGCAGACCGGCACGGCCGAATTCACGTATGCGGCCACGGACACCGAGTCGTGGTCGAACGAGGGCGTGGTCCAGGTCACGTTGAACCGGCCTGCGTGCGGCGGCACGATCACGGCTTACAGCTACGGCTGCTCCGGCGGCGGCACTGAGACTCCGCAGCTCTCCGCCGCGGGGTGCCCTGAGCCCGGGTCGATGCTGACGCTCACGGTGACAGGTGGGCCTCCAGGCGCGAACGCCCTCCTCGCGATCGGTTCGGGCTTCGGCAACAAGCGGGAGTTCGGTCCGGGGTGCGTCCTGCGGATTTTTCCGGTTGCGCAGATCCGACCGTTGCTCCTTAACGGCGCCGGCGTGGGCACGATCCAAGTGCCCGTCACGGCCGCGATGACCGGTCAGCTGCGCACGATGCAGGTCTTTGTCCGGGATCCCGCAGGCGGGTATCCGGGGACGTTTACCAACGCCCTTGAGGTCCACGTGGACTGATGAGCGGGCTTCGCCGCGACGCCTACGGGCGGACGCGGCGGTGCAAGGCTCTGGTGTCGTGCGACAAAGTTGCCTGGCAGGCTGCGCGCCGCCCAGGCATCACCGAGCAGGCCCGAGAGTCTCAAGATCAGACTTGAGACACTCCGTTCACGCGACAGAGCCTCAATCATACGATTGAGCAACATGTGATTAGGTATGAGAGCGGCGCGCAAGTGGATGGGCACTAGGATGGCGCCCCCGCCCTAGTCCCTCTCCCCCTCGCGTGCATGTTCTTCTTCCGTGACCTGGCCCGATGCTTCATCGCGCTCCTGCTGACTCTCGTTGGCTCGACGACCGCATTCGGCCAACAAGCACCCGCGATCGACTTGACCACGCCTAAGGGCAAGAGTGATTTGGATCTGGCGCGCGTGACCCGGTGGGTGAATGCGGGAATGAGCCGTAGGCCGCTGGGACCGAACCTCTTCCAGGTGCCGGTGGGGTCCTCGATGACGGGTTTCGTCAGCCTCGTGACGATGCCGGAAGGGCCGATGTCTCTGTTGGGTGCAGGCATCGCGGGAACCCATGTACTTGTGCGCATCTTCGTGCCGGCGACTGGGCACGATGAGGTCTTCCTCCTCTATGTCCCGCCGACTCATCCATCCGTGAAGCGTCCGCTTCTAACGGCATTCCATAGCTACGACATATCGCACGGTAGCATTGCGACCTTAACCACCTACTTGCGCGAGGCTGAGAATCGAGATTGGTTCCTTGTCGCGCCGATCCAGAGCGGCGGGCCAGGGTATACGCAGGTCAGCTATGGTTCGCCTCAGAGTCAGGAGCATGTCGAGGCGGTCATCCGCCTCCTGCTCGACTACTATTCGATTGATCGCGACCGCTTGTACGGCGTGGGCTTCTCGATGGGCGGTGGGAGCGTCATGGGTTACGCGGCCCGCCATCGCGATCGACGGAAGGGATCCTTTGCGGCCGTCCTCAATCACACGGGCTCCGTGTCGCTCAGCGACACCTACGAGTTCGTTTCTACAGATGTTCAAACCGTGATGGAGGCTCTGTTCTTCGGGTCGCCGACGCAGAACCCGTTCGACTGGACCCGCGCATCGTCGATCGTACTCGACGCGTCCAGCCAGCTTGTCCCCGGCGCAGATCACATGGCGATCAACCTGGCAGCGACGCCGGTGAAGACGATCTACGGCTTGACGGACCCTGAACTTTACTTGATCAATCAGTCGATCCAGCTGGACCAATTCTTCCTCAGCGCTGGCGCCACCAACCACATCCTTGAGCCAACGGTCACATCGCCGGTCACGTGCCCCGATGGACACTGCTGGGACACCGCAGATGAGACTCTGGTCTGCGACTGGTTCGACACGATCACGCTCAACTCAAACCCCGCGTCCGGCACGATCCTCACCGACCGATCCATCCGCTGGGGTCACTACGACGTCACGACAGTCGTCGCCGACGCATTCGCTGGCGTCGACTTCGCGGTCGACGCAGCCACGAACTCCATCACGTTCAGCAACGTCCGGAACCTGCAGGAAATAGGTGTCGACGTCACACGCATCGGCCTCGACCCGGCCGCGCCGATCTCACTCAACGTTCAGTCCGGAGGGCCCAACGGCGAGACCTACCGACTGAGGTCCTTCCAGTCGGCGCCGGTGCTCGTGCTGCGCAACGCCCAGCAGGTCGGGTCGGCCTGTCCTTCAACACCGGGAGCCCCATCGTGGTGCCTCGAGAGCACGAGCGGCGACCTCGTCTTACACGAGCCCGGCGGCACGGGTACTGCGACCTGGCGGATCTTGCCTTAGCCCATCGCGGGCGAGGCTTGGCGGTACTGAGCGACGGCGCTGAGCGGGGCCACCGTACCGCAATCGATTCCGTTACTCCGCACGCCCCCCCCCTCTGGGCTGCCTCATACGCATGTCGAGGCCGAGACCTCTCGTGCGCTAGCAGTCGAGTACGGGCGCCGATTCCCAGGCTGCTTGCGCGGAGCAACCGGTCAGTGCTAGCATCCTCGGCGTAGGGCCCTGCGCGCTCACCTTGTTGGCTGAAGTCGCCCGTCCGGCGCTGCTGCTAGTTGGTGCAGGGGATCACTCGACTCCCGATCCCTCCACCCCCTCAGCCCTCCGGCCACTATGGATCTCCATCAAGGACGTGCTCCGTCTCGTCCCAATCTGCTCCAGGCGTTCGTTCCGATCATCGTCCTGATCGGCCTGCTGACCGCGAACGTCCTGTTCTTTGGCGCGGACTCGAGCTACGGCAGCAACCAGATCGCGTTGCTCTTGGCTGCGGCGGTTGCAACGGTGATCGGCCTCTCCACAGGCCGGGAGTGGAGGACGATCTACGAGGGCATTGTCGAGAGCGTGACTTCCGCCATGGGGGCGATCCTCATTCTGCTCTTCATCGGCGCGTTGGCCGGGACCTGGCTGATGAGCGGCATCGTGCCGGCGATGATCTACTATGGCCTGAAGGTGCTCAATCCGGAGATATTCCTGATGGCGAGCTGTGTGATCTGCGCGGCCGTCAGCATTGCTACGGGCAGCTCCTGGAGCACCGTCGCGACCGTCGGCATCGCTCTACTGGGCATTGGCCAAGCGCTTGGACTCTCCGAGGGGTGGATCGCCGGCAGCATCATTTCAGGTGCGTACTTCGGGGACAAGATGTCACCGCTCAGCGACACCACGAACCTCGCCCCGGCGGTCGCTGGTACGGACCTGATCACACACATCCGGCACATGGTGTGGACGACGGTGCCAAGCTTCACCATCGCGATCGTCGTCTACACGGTGGTGGGCCTCTCAGGGTCGGGAGACTACGACCCGAGCCGCGTGACGGAACTGACGGGCGCGATCAGTCAGGTGTTCAACGTGAACCCGATCCTGTTTCTCGTTCCCGCGATCGTCGTCGTGTTGATCATTCGACGCGTCCCCGCCATCCCGGCGCTGCTCATCGGCTCGCTGCTCGGCGTGCCGTTCGCCATGATCTTCCAGCCTGACATCGTGGCTCAGGTCGCCGAGGGTGCGGGCGGAGAGCCGGGAGACGGATTCTTCCAGCGTTCCTACATGGCGATGATGGCCGCCATGATGCAGGAGACGGTGATTAGTATTCCTGAGGGCACGGCCTCGCCGGAGGCCGAGCTTGCGCTTGGCAAGCTGCTGAAGGCGGGTGGCATGAGCGGCATGCTCAACACCATTTGGCTCATCGTCTGCGCGCTGACGTTTGGCGGTGTCATGCAGGCCTGCGGGCTTCTCAGGCGGATCACCGACGCGCTGCTTTCGCTTGTCAACTCGGTGGGTTCGCTGATCGCGACCACGGCGGGCACCTGCGTCTTCTTCAACGTCACGGCATCCGATCAATACGTTGCGATCGTCGTTCCGGGGAAGATGTTCTCGGATGCGTTCGAGGACTATGACTTGGCGCCTGAGAACCTCAGCCGAACGCTTGAGGACTCCGGCACGGTCACCTCGGTGCTCATCCCCTGGAACACGTGCGGTGTTGCCCAGAGCGGCGTCCTCGGCGTCGCCGTGATGGCCTACGCGCCCTACTGCATCTTCAACTGGGTCAGCCCGCTGATGACGATCCTCTTCGGCGTGATGGGGTGGAAGCTGACGCGGCTCGGCAAGAAGGACGCCGCCGCCGGCGCTGCCTAACGACGATCGGGAGTTCCCGCAGCTTTGGTTCCGGTACGGTACTGCGGTACTGCGACCGGATCATTCGCTAACGGGAACTCAGCTCAAGCGGGAACAGCTCGTTGTCGTCCATCTCACTGAGCAGGATTTCGCGGGCCGCTTCGATCAGCTCCGGGTGCTCCGCCGCGACGTTGGTCGTCTCTCCGCGGTCGCCAGCGATGTCGTAGATCTCCCAGGGATCAGGGCCGCCTTTCTTGCGACGAAGCCCGCGCTGAATGATCTTCCAGTTGCCGATACGCACGGCGACCTGGCCGCT
>JBLIHL010000239.1:0-8553 GCA_047635895.1 Paracoccaceae bacterium
CTCTTGCGTTCTCCCAGCTTCCGGAGGCTGCGTAGCCCCAGCACCCCTGGGACTACTGCCACTAGGGGTGAGGGAGCGCCTTGCCTCCGAAACCTGGGGACCCACTACCCGAATCCATCTATGCGCGACACGCTCCTAGGGAATCAACGTGACGCTTCCCGCATCCGTGAAGTTCGATCGAACGCTCCCGTGGACGAAATCGCGGTGCCAGGCCTGGAAGTACCACGTGTCGCCGGGCTCGCCGGCGATGAAGCTGGTGACCGCTGGGATAGCGGCCAGGTCGATGGTGACCTGGACGGAGCCCAGTGCGCCGCTGCTCTGCACCTGGCCGGGCCCGATGACGCGTCCAATGGTCCCGCCGAGGCACAGGGATCCGGTGCCCGGCTGTGTGATGAAGCCCCTTGAGCGACTCACGATGAAGTAGGTGAACGCGTTCTGGGGAAGGTTCGTCGCCGACAGCGTGAGGTTGTTCAGGCCCAGGGAAGTGGAGCCGTACGCATCGGCCAGGCCCCTCTCGCCCGTGGAATTCGGGTTCGCGAAACAGATCGGGCTGACTCCGCTGACGGAGTCGGAACGCTCGAGCGCGCCGAAGTCCAGCGTCCCCCCGCCTGGGCCTGCGTTGGGTGCCATGGGATCGTCGACGCTCCGCCTGCGAAGCTGAGCATCGGCGGTTGCAGCATCCAAGGGGAGCTGCGTGTCGCTGGAACTATCGATGGCCGGCGAGCCAGATCCCAGCGTGAGGTCGCCGGCCATGGCATCTACGAAGAGCGGGTCGGCGTCAATGACACCCGGGCCGGGGATGCCAGCCTCCACGATCGAGTCTTCGGCGAGGAGGGCTGGGTTGAGGCTCGGGGTGGAGGTCGTGAGAGAAATATTGCCCCACAGGATGGACTGACTCACGAGCGGCGTCGTGGACCCTGGCAGGCCGTCAATCGCGTAGCCGCCCGGGAACTCGGCCAGGTTGTTGGCTAGCGTGCAGGCCACGACGCGGGCAGGGCCATCGATCTGGGCGTCGATCCAGATGGCCGACCCTGGAGCGCCGAAGTTCCCGAAGAAGATGGAGTTCGTAACGCTGCCGGTCGGCCCGAGCCAAACCGCGGCGCCCCGGCCGGCTGTCCTGTTGGCGTCGAAGCGGCACCGATTGATCCTGGCCGGACCGCCGTTGTGGAAGATCGCGCCGCCCCCTTCGGTGATGGAGCCAATTACGAGAGGAGAGACCAGGTTCGACGTGAACTGGCAGTCCTGTACGAGGAGGGTCACCGCCTCACTGAAGATCGCGCCGCCGGCGGTCTCCGCGAAGTTGTCGACGAACTCGCAGTCGGTCACGCTGGTGGCGTTCCCGCACAGGAGTCCGCCACCGCGCTCCTCAAAGATCCCAGCCGGGTCGAACGCATAGCCGCCGGTCACGGTGAAGCGGTCGAGCGTGCTTCGGTCGTTACCCGTGATCGTTTGCACGACGTGATGCGAGTTCTCCGCGCGATTGCCAAACCCGCCCAGGCTGTCGTTCTGAGCAAGGTCTCCCGACAGGATCGTGGGAGCGAAGCCGCGGGCAGGGCGTAGCTGCGCGTCGGGCTCATCCCCGACGAAGCCTCCGTGCAAGTAGATGCCCGCCGGAATTTCGAACGAGGCCGTCGCGTCGAGCGTCGTGGACGGGTAGTAGGTGCCCTGTGCGACAAACACTCGGTTGGGTCCCGACGTCTGACCCAGCGCTACGGTGAGGGCGTCGGGGCCCCGGTGCGCGTTCGCCCAGCTCGATCCATTGCTGAGGCCCGTCGTCAGCGAGCCATTGACGTAGCGGGCGACCTGGGCGGTGGATGGGGCCGCGAGGGCGACCGCGGTGGCGGCAAGGGCTACATGGAGTGCGAGCTTCATGATTCAGGCGAGAGTCGGGGGGAGGCAGCCAAGCGGGGGCTGCGAGCGGGGTTCCCCTCTAGCCTACTCCGACCATAGAGTCATGGCCGATCTTTCCGGAAATGTGCACCGGCCGCGGGCGCCTTCAAGGGCGCCGTGCAGGACCACCAGGCCGTATCGCCGGGGCGGGGCCTTCAGGCAGGCAGCTGACTGCCCAACGACTCGAGCTTCGTGAACAGCTCGGCGGCGTTGATCGGCTTCGCGACGTAGTCGTTCATGCCGGCCTCGAGGCAGCTCTTCTCATGCCCGCGCATCACGTTCGCCGTCATGGCGATCACGTGGAGGGGCGGCTCAGCACCCTCTGCCTCGGATTGCCGGAGACGAGTCACGGCTTCGATTCCGTCCATCACGGGCATCTGCATGTCCATGAGCGCGGCATCGAAGCTGCGGGTCCGGATCTTGTCGAGCGCGAGGGATCCATTCGCTGCGATGGAAACCGTGTGGCCCCAGGACTCAAGGAGCAGCTGGGCGACGCGCTGATTCACCGGGTTGTCTTCGACGAGCAGGATCGAGAGCGGCCGCTCCGAGCGCTTCACCCCCTTGGACCGGCGCTTGCCAAAGCCCATGGCCTCGCGGGGGCAGGGCGGAGCGAGGCTCGTCGCGTTGGTGAGGGCCTTGCGAAGCTCAGGCCCAACAATGGGGGCCAGGACGCTTCGCACGCGGTCCGGAGAAATCCCGCCGTCGCGGTGGCCGGAGGCGGTCTGGAGCAGGATCCACGGGGGAGCACCGTGGCGCTCCAGCAGGCTGTCGATCAGGAGGCGCTCGGTCGGCGCTATCTCGGCGTTGCAAACGACCGCGATGTAATCGCGATCCCCCGATCCGATGGCGGCCCGCGCGCCCTCGGAAGAGGCGAAGGCGACGGCCTCTACGCCCCAGCTCTCCAGCAGATAGCTCAGCGCTTCACGTGACGCTGTCCTGGGCTCGAGGAGGAGGACGGGACCACGGCGCGCCTCGGCGGGCACTTGGCCAATCTCGGCCTCGTCCTCCACGGAATCCACGGCGGCGATGAGTGGGATGGTGAAGCGGAAGATGCTGCCGGCTCCTTCGGTGCTCTCTACGTCGAAGCTGCCGCCCATTCTCTGCGTGAGCTGGCGAGAGATCGCGAGCCCGAGCCCGGTGCCGCCAAAGCGGCGGGTGGTCGATTGCTCGGCCTGGGTGAAGGCGTCAAAGATGGTCGCGAGCTTGCCCTGGCGGATACCGATGCCGGTGTCTTCGATTTCGAAGCGAAGGCTGGGGGCTCCGTACATGGAAACGGGGGAGACCCGAAGGTAGACGTGTCCTTCCCCGGTGAACTTGATCGCGTTGCCGATCAGGTTGACCATGATCTGCCGGATCCTGAGCGAGTCGCCCATGATGCCGTCCGGCAGCCGGCGGTCGACCTGGCAGGCCAGGTCGAGGCCCTTGGCGTGGCCGCGGTTGGCCGTCACCATCAGCGCTTCACGGATGCAGCCTCTGAGGGAGAAGGGGGCCAGCTCGAATTCCATGCGACCCGAGTCGATCTTGGAGAAGTCGAGGATGTCGTTGAGGATCTCGAGGAGGTTCAGGGCGGACGATTGAACGGTGGCGAGGTAGTCCCGCTGGGTTTCATCCAGGTCCGTGGCCATGGTGAGCTCGGTCATCCCGATGATGCCATTCATCGGAGTCCGGAGCTCGTGGCTCATGTTGGCGAGGAAGGCCCCCTTGGCGGCTGCGCCTTCCTCCGCGAGGGTCTTAGCGCTCGCCAGGGTATCGCTCTGTTCCTGGAGGTCCTTGACCAGCTCTCGAGCGACCCGGACGGTCGCCTTGTCTCGGCGGCGGACCGCCTCACCAGCGCGCGCAATGGAGGTGATGTAGAGCGCAATCGACGTGCCGATCATCACTTTGGCGGCCTCGACGCTCACGTTCATCTGGGCGTCCCCGATGGTTGCGGAGGCCACAAGCACGGCCACGTGGGTGAGGGCGCTCAGGCCGACGAGGCGCAGGCACCACTGGGACCCGTTCATCACCTGGTCCGCCACGCGCAGGTACGGCAGGAAGAAGAGCCAGCTATGGGGGCTTCCTGAGGCGTAGATCGCGGCTCCAGCGATGAGCAGGTCCGTCTGAAGGAAGAGCCGGCCCAGGTGCAGGCGCTCGTTCGAGGCGTACTTGGCGCGCAGGATGAGCCACGATAGACCCGAGTACAGGAGGCAGATGCCTGCGAAGGCGGCGATCTCGGAGCCGAAGAACTGCCCGAAAACGGCCCCGTTGTGCAGAGACACGAGTCCCGCGATCACCAGCAACCCAACCAGGCGTGTGACCGGAACGATCTGGCGGTGGAGACGCAGATCACGCTCGACCTCGAGGCCTTGGGCAGCCTCCTGTCCCATCTTCAGATGGGCCAGGGCGTCGTTGGTGGTGGGGAGTTCCATTCCTGGGGTGACGAGGTGGGTTATCGACGCATGTCCCAAGGAATATGAGGCTCGATTCTCTGCCCCGGGACTCCGATGGCCGCCCAGCGCGAAAAAAAGGCCCCCTGACCGCGTTCAACGCGGCCAGGGGGCCTTCGTGGCGACACCTCAACCGGCACAAGGGCCGATAAAGGTCAGAGCGCGGCGCTCAGGCGTCCGCGAGTACTCCGGTGTCCGTGACCTCGATCGCTTGCCAGTCGAGCTTGGCGCAGTCCCCGTAGAGGTCGTCGAGACCGTAGTAGTCCCGTGCCTCGTCCTGCTGGATGTGTACGACCACGTCTCCGTAGTCGAGCAGCACCCACCAGCCAAGGTCGGCGCCCTCCGGCCGGCTGTGGGTTTCACCCAGCCGCTTGAGTCGGTGGCGGACGTCTTCGTACATCGCGCGGACGTGGGGGCGGCTGGTGCCCGTCACGACGACGAAGTAGTCCGCCACCTTGATGGCGTCAGCAACGTCGTAGACGACGATGTCGAGGCCTTTCTTTTCTTCCAGGATCGTGGCGACCGTGGCGGCGATGGTCTTCGTGTCGATGACAGGAACTCCTTTGGGGTAACAGGGTTCAGACGAACCAGGGAAGGAAGACGAGACCAACGACGGTCATCAGCTTCACGAGAATGTTGAGGGACGGGCCGGAGGTGTCCTTGAACGGGTCACCCACGGTATCGCCAACGACGGCCGCTTTGTGCGGCTCAGAGTTCTTTCCACCGTGGGCGCCGCCCTCGATGTACTTCTTGGCGTTGTCCCATGCCCCACCGGAGTTGGACATGAAGATTGCCATCATGATGCCGGCGACCAGCGCGCCCGCGAGGAGACCGCCGAGGGCGGCGATGCTCCAGAAGCCACAGAGGATCGGAGCGCAGACCGCAATGAGGCCAGGAACGACCATTTGCTTCAGCGAACCGTCGGTCGAGATCTTGACGCAGCGGGCGGCGTCCGGCTTGCCGGTGCCCTCCATGATGCCAGGGATCTCGCGGAACTGACGGCGAACTTCCTCAACCATGGCCTGCGCGGCGTTGCCGACGGCCTCCATCGTGAGGGCTGCAAACAGGAACGGCAGGATGCCGCCGAGCAGGAGGCCGATGAGGACCTCGGTGTTGGTCAGCGAGAAGTCGAGCGCGATGAAGTCCGTTCCGGACTCAGCCGCCTTGGCTTGCAGAAGCTTGTCAGCACGGAGCTGGAACGCGGCGAAGAGAGCCAGCGCGGTCAGCGCAGCCGAGCCGATCGCGAAGCCTTTGCCCATGGCGGCGGTCGTGTTGCCGACGGCGTCGAGAGCATCGGTACGCTCGCGAACTTCCGGGGGAAGCTTGGCCATCTCAGCCAGGCCACCTGCGTTGTCGGCCACCGGCCCATAGGCGTCGACGCCGAGGGATATGCCGAGGGTCGACAGCATGCCAACAGCGGCCAGTGCAACGCAGTACACGCCGTAGGGCAGGCTGCCATCGATCGACTGACCGGCCCAGTCCGCCACGAAGATCGCGAGGCAGATGAGCAGAACGGAGAGGGCCACCGAACGCATACCAACCGCGAGGCCGGAGATGATGTTCGTTGCCGCGCCGGTTTCCGACTTGCTGGCGATGGTGCGGACGGGCTTGCTATCGGTCGACGTGTAGTACTCGGTGACTTTACCGATGGCCATACCGACGACCACGCCGGCGACGATGGCGATAAGAAGCTTCATGCCGCTGACGCCCTCGGGGAACGTCATCGTGAAGCAAAGGATCGCTGCGCCGACGATGGCGGCGAACGAAGCCACCAGCATGCCGCGGAAGAGCGCAGAGTGGATGTGGTGCTCATCGGCGGCCTTCACGAAGAACGTGCCGGCGATGGAAGCGAAGATGCCGATAGCGGCTACGGCCAGCGGAAGGATGGCGAGGTTCGCCATGTGCTCTTGTCCGCCGAACGTGATAGCCGCGAGGGTCATGGCTGCGACGATCGAGCCGACGTACGACTCGAAGAGGTCTGCGCCCATGCCCGCGACGTCGCCGACGTTGTCGCCCACGTTGTCCGCGATGGTGCCGGGGTTACGGGGGTCATCCTCGGGGATGCCAGCCTCTACCTTGCCGACCAGGTCGGCGCCAACGTCTGCAGCCTTCGTGAAGATACCGCCACCGACGCGCGCGAAGAGCGCGATCGATGAGGCGCCGAAGCTGAAGCCGAGGACGTTCTCAAGACCCGTGGTGCTGAACTCCGGAGCGTACAGGTGGACGAAGACCACGAGACCGAGGAGCGCCAGGCCCACGACGCTCATGCCCATCACGATGCCGGAAGCGAACGCGACGTCGAGGCCTTCCGAGAGGCCCGTGCGCGCAGCCTGCGTCGTGCGCACGGCCGCGCGTGTCGCGGTGTGCATCCCGAAGTAGCCAGCGATGGCGGATGCGGCAGCACCGCACACGAAGGCGATCGCAGTCTTCTGCCCGAGCCCGTCAGCGGGGTCCGAGAAGAAGATCGCAGCGCCGACAGCGGCGACGAAGACTGAAAGCCAGGTGTACTCCGCTTTGAGGAAGGCGGCAGCGCCATCCTGGACCTGCTTGGAGATCTCCTGCATCGTGGCGTCGCCGGCGTCTTTCTTCATGATCGCGAAGTATTTCGCGATGGCAAAAATTAGCGCGGCGACGGCTGCAGCACCGGCGACGTAGAGGAAGGTCATGTTTTCTCTTGGGCGCGCCACTTGATGGGAGCGCGCGGGCGGGGGGAGAAGTGCTTGCCGGGGCCATCGGTCGGACCAGCTCGGCGGGGATTCAGGCCTAATACGATAGTGAGGTGCGCTCTGACGTCAACTTCGAGGAGCCGATCCGTGGGGAAAGGATCCTCATACGAGCCTCAGGGCCGGTCACCGTCTTCCGTCTCAGGGTCCTCGATTTTGATCTTGTTGTCGGCCCGGTCGGACGGCTCTCGGGGGGGGGTAGAAGGCGGATCGGAGGCCGTTTCGGAGGAGTTTAAGGGGCTCCGGTCGAAGGCTCGACGCTCCATCTGGGGCTCACAGGTTCCTCCCAGGGTGGCTCCTGGGCCCGTTTGCCCCGCCGGGTTTGTTTTCCAGGAGCTAGGCATCCATCGGGTCACCAGAAAGTGGATGGCCACGAGCGCCGCCACGGAGACCACGACGAAGCCGAGGATTTGAGTGAGGTTTTCGACCGAGGTCTCGAGCTCGGCGATCTTCTCCCCCGAGGCTCGGCCCAGCAGGACGAAAAACGGAGTCATGATGGCCGCCCCGAGCCCATCCATGGCCAGGAAGCGGTGGTAGGGCATGCCGAGGGTGCCCGCCGTGAACCATGCGGGCAGCCGGAGACCTGGGATGAAGCGGCATGCGAAGACGGTTTTGAGGCCGCCTTTTCTGAACCTTCGCTCCAGGGCTCGGATCCGCGCCGGATTGAGGGCCCGCCGGACGCTTCGGACCCGTAGTGCCTTACGGCCGAACTTTCGGCCCAGGAAATAGGGGATCGAGTCGCCGATCAGCGTCGCCACGAAGCACACGACGATGATGGGGATGGCTTCGACGCGCTCCTGGTAGAGAAGGAAGCCGGAGCCAAGCATCGTGACTTCCTCAGGGATTGGCAGCCCGAATCCGCACAAGACGAGGATCGTGAAGGGCGCCAGGTAGCCGAACTCTGAGAAGAAGACGGAGAGTGCGTCTTGGGCGTCAAATAATAGAGCTAGGGCCACGCGCGCAGAATACCAGCTCCGCCGACCTCGGTTGGGCCTGGTTTGTCTACTTGGCCGCTTCGTCGAGGGATTCGAGCGTCTCACGCGCGCCTTTGCGACCAGCGGCCGCAGATCGCAGGAGGTCTTCTCGGCCCTGGGCCATCAGCGCGGCAGGCCCCCCAGGCCACCTCAGGTCCTCATCGGGGATAGCGGCGAGAAAGCCCGCGCGGATGAGACCAGCGGTGAACGCCAGCTCCCCGGGGGAAGCGGTGAGCGTCTCGCCCCGCGCCAGGACGTCGAGTCCAGCCTGGATCCAGCCGCGGCGTCCCTCCGTGGTCTCATTCTCCAGGAACGATCCGCGTTCGAAGATCAGGTGCTGGGCGTAATCGAGCCAGCCACGCTCGCTGAGCGGGTCCAGCTCAAGAGCTCCCTCGGCGATCGCGTAGGCCCTGGGCGTGTCGCCCGCATGGAGGGCGATGCGGAAGCGAACCCATTCAATGCTTGCGAGGACGGATGCGAGCGGTCCGAGGGCGCGCTGGATCGATCCCATGCGGGAGCGAGTGGCGGCGTCTGCGGGGC
>JBLIHL010000240.1:0-8544 GCA_047635895.1 Paracoccaceae bacterium
TGCCCACAGGAAGGCGGATCAGGCTCCCAGGAGCGTGTCGCGCATAGATGGATTCGGGTAGTGGGTCCCCTGGTTTCGGAGGCAAGGCGCTCCTCACCCCTCGTGGCAGTAGTCCCAGGGGTGCCGGGGCTACGCAGCCTCCGGAAGCTGGGGGCCCACTACCCGGATTCAGCCATGCGCGGGCTCGCTCCTAGGTCATCAAGGAGAGCTAAGATCGCCATCGGATTCTCCGTGGCTTTCGGCATCGCTTGAAAGGGGCACGGACTCCGGTTGCCCCAGTTCTGCCGGTCCGCAGGTCGCCGAGTGGACTTCGTCCACGAGCTGGGGAAGGAAGCGGTGGAGGGAGGCTGCAGGGATGCGGCCCTCCAAAAAGTGCGGGCTCAGACCTAGCGTCCCCCGTCAGCGACTCCGACACAGGGCCTTGGGCCAGTCCCGTAGGACAATTCGTTGCCTTGGAAGCGGAGCTGGCGACTTTCGTCCCCCTCCTGAGTCAGGAGCTCAACCGCTCCAGCCCAAATCCTCCCCACCGTCCTCAGCAGCACCCCTGCCTCATCCAGCTTCAAATCGCGTCCATCGTGTTCATGTCGTAGCACCAACACACCACCCGCCGTCGAAGGCACCGATTCCAATCGAATCCTCGGCATCCCTCCCCAGGCAAGCTCCGCCAAGAGCTTTCCTTTGATCTCCTCCGCATCCCGTGACCCGATCACAGGTCGACGCCCCGCGCCCGCGCCCGACCCCGCCTCCATGACGAAGAGCTTCGACCGCCGCACGAACTCCTCGTCTACCACGGCGTCGATGAACGACACGTCGTTGTGAACCGACCGGAGCCGGAAGAGATCTAGCCCCTTCTCCTCCGCGTAGCGAAACAGGTCAATCCCGAGCTTGTAGGGATTGAGCTGACCAGGTGAGGCCGCAGTGGCGCCCGAGTGGCAGTCGGCAAACTCAATGATCTCGGAGGCATCCAGCAGTCCACCTGTGAGTAGCCGGCTGTGCCAGAACGACGCCCACCCTTCGTTGATGATCTTGGTCATTCGCTGGGGCGCGAAGTACTCAGCCTCGTACGCAACGATTCGGAGTATATCCCGCTGCCAAGGTTCGACCTCTGCGTGCTCCGCCAGGAACCCAAGCACGTCGAAGGGAGAGTCCATCGCAGCCTCCAGACCAGGCGCCTCGACCTCCACCGACGCTTCCCCCTGTAGCGCGCCGAGCCGCGCCCGACTGGCACGCGCCACTGCATTTCCCGCACGCCCGGAAGACGCGTTCGAGTCCTGGAAAGAGGACTGCGCAGCCTCTTGGGCAAGCCGCCGCCTCTGTGGCGCATAGGGATCGATCAGCGTGTCGAGGGACAGCGCCGCATCGAGGAACTCCTCGACCCGATCCTGTCCCAGTTCAGCCGAGTGCGCCTTGATCGTTCGCGCGTGGCGCTCGAAGCGCTGAATCATCCGGCGATCGGTGGGCGCGAACCAGGCGCTGTTGCGGAAGAAGTCCGCGTGCCCAAAAACGTGCGCCATGACCAGCTTCTGCTCCATGAAGCTGTTCGATCGAACCAAGTAGGCGACCGTGGGGTCGTGATTGATGACCAGTTCGTAGATCTTCGACAGCCCCCATTCATGCCCGCGCGCCAGGCTCTCGTACTCCATGCCGAAGCGCCAGGAGTGATAGCGAGTGGGAAAGCCGCCATAGGCCGCCAGCGCGTTGACCTCGCGGGCATCCAGCATCTCAAAGACGACGTCGAAGAACGTGAGCCCCGCCTCCGATGCCACGGACTCTGCCAGCTCGGCCGCCTCCAGAAGGCGCCCCGGCAAGGAAGCTCCAGAGACCATCAGCGCCCCTGCCCGAGAAAGCGCTTGATCGCCGTCGGGATGCCCGCACGATCACTGACGGATGCGGTGACCAGACGCTCGTCCGCACCGAAGGGCGCATCAAGCTCCTTTTTAAACTGCCCAGAGCCATAGGCGCTCTTGACCTGTCCGTAGCAGAACTGATTCACCCGCGGAAGAAGCTCATCACGAATCAGATCGATGCAGCTCTCCGTGTCGCGCGAACTCCAGTTGTCCCCATCCGAATAGTGGAACGGATAGATGTTGTAGTTCTCCGGAGAGTACTTGGTCTTGATGAGCTCCAGGCACAGCTCGTACGCGGAGGAGATCTTGGTTCCCCCAGATTCCCGGAGATGGAAGAACGTGTTCTGGTCAACGACCTTCGCCTCGGCGTCGTGCACGATGTAGACCACTTCGATGGACTTGTACTGGCTTCGAAGCCACGTATCGATCCAGAACGCCTCGATGCGCACGATGTCCTTCTGCTCGGCGCCCATGGAGCCCGACACGTCCATCATGTGGAAGATCACGGCGGATGAATCCGGGCGCGGTGAGGGCTTTCGCGCGCGGAAGCGTTCGTCGTCGCGAATGGGAATCACGACGGGATCCGAAGGATCGAACTCCCCGGAGGCGATCGTCCGGGTCAGCGCCCTTCGGAAGGTCCGTCGGAAGTGCCGGAGTGAGCCTGGCCCCTGGCTCCTAATCCCGGTCCAGCGGCCAGCGTCCGTCTCAATGGTCTTGTGACCACGCGGCTGGATGCGAGGCAGCTCAAGCTCCTCACCCATCATCCGCGCGAGTTCTTCAAGCTCGACCTCGACCTCCAGCACGTGGCGGCCGGCAAGCTCTCCGGCGGCCCCGGCGCCGTCGCCCTCCCCGTCACTCGACGGAGCCACGTCGTCACCTTCTTCGCCATCGCCCTGGCCGACTCCGCCTTCGTTGGAACCAAATCGAAACCGCGGCAGCGCCACCGAGGGCACCGGGATCGATACCGTCTTGCCCCCCTGGCGCCCCATCAGCTCCGTGGTGGCCATGTACTTCTTCAGGTCACGACGAACCCGCCCGCGCACCACTTCTTTGAAGCGCGCCCGGTCGGCCTCCATGCGATAGATCTGCCCGCTCATGGTATAGGTAGGAAAGCGCGCTACGCGGCTTCCCCCTCCCCCTTGGAGCCGTCCGATGCACCACTAGACTCGGGGCCTGGCTCACTGCGTGCAAACAAGCCAGCGACGTCCTGCAGCACCAGCGTGGCCGAGGCTTCGTCGTAACCAAACCGTTCGCAGAGGCGATCCCGGATCACCGCAATCTTGTCCTCTGTGGCAGGGTCAACCACGGACGACATCAGGTTCGTGAGCTGGATCGAGTCTTTCCGATCGTCGAATAGCTTGAGCTCAAGCGCACGACGAAGTCGCCGGTTCTCGCGGTAGTCGAACTGCCCACCATCCAGATGCACGGCGGCGATGTAGTTCATCAGCTCATGCCGGAAGTCATCCTTCCGCGCCTCTGGAATGTCCGTGCGCTGCTCGATGCTCCGCATCAGTCGCTCATCCGGCTCCACCGCGTCGCCGCGATCCGTCTGGACCCTGGTGCGCGAGGTATAGGCCCGGACGTTGTCGAGATACTTAGCGCAGAGACGGTCCAGCGACTCACCGTCCGATGCGATCGCGGCCTCAACCTCCTCTCGGATGGTCTCGTCGTAGGCGTCACGGCAAACCGCAACGAGCTCAAGGTAGCGCTTGCGCTGCTCTTCGCTGGCAACCATCGAGTGCACGCCAAGCCCTTTCTCGATCGAGTCCAGTACTTCGCGCGGTCCGACGGAGGGACGATCCTCGACGAGACAGCTCGCGATTCGGTCCTGAATAAAGCGAGGGCTGATGCCGTCGAGTCCCTCCCGCGGAGCCGCCGCCCGGATCTCGTCCACCTGCTCAGGCGTGAAGCCCGACACCTGCACGCCGTCGTACAGGCGAGCTTTCTGAAGCCGCGTCAGCGTCGGGTGCTGGGGGTCATCCAGTCGCGTGAGAACCGCCCAGAGCGACGCCATCTCCAGAGAGTGCGGTGCCAGCCTCCGTTCCCGCGATCCCACGGCACCAAATCGGCGCCTGTGAATCGCCGCCTCATCGCTGACGGCTAGGTTGTAGGGAACGTCGATCCGAATCGTCCGGTCCCGGAAGGCTTCCATGAGCTCGTTGCTCTGCAGCTTGCGGTACTCGGGTTCGTTGGTGTGGCCGAGGATCACCTCGTCGATGCTCGTTGCCTGGAACTTCTTCGGCTTGATCGAGTGCTCCTGAGTCGCACCCAGAAGGTCGTAGAGGAACGCGACGTCCAGCTTTAGAACTTCGATGAACTCGATCAGGCCACGATTGGCCACGTTGAACTCGCCGTCGAAGTTGAAAGCTCGCGGGTCGCTATCGGACCCGTACTCCGCGATCTTGCGGTAGTTGAGATCGCCGGTCAGCTCGGTGCTGTCCTGGTTCTTCTCGTCCTTCGGCTGGAACGTGCCGATGCCGAGGCGACGGGCTTCCGAGAAGGTGAAGCGGCGAACCTGCACATGCCCCACCACCTGCATCCAGTCTCCGTTGTAGCGGTCCAGAAGCTCGTTGAACCAGAACTGTGAAACCGGGTCGAGATCCCCCTCGATAGCGAGGCGGTAGTCCTGTGCCGACGACGCGTTCAGGCGATCCTCAACGGCCCGGCGGGCTGGTCCATCGAGGAGCAGAAGCGGGTCCTGGTTCATCGGAGATGGGATCACTTCGCCGTCAATCTCCCAATCAAAGGTGAAGACCGCTCCCTCGTCCGTGCGCGTGTAAGCCTCAAGGCCTCGCTTCAGCAAGCGGGCCATCGTGCTCTTGGCAGAGCCCACTGGCCCGTGAAGTAGCATGAGCCTGCGCTCTGGTCCGAGCCCCCGGGCGCCCGCCCGAATCGTCATCACAAGCTGATGCAACGACGCGCCCAGGCCGAAGATTGCGTCAGATCCGCGCAGGATCGCCTCCCCATCGCTGCCGCTTTCACCGGCATCCGACGGTCGCGCCGAAAACGGATCGTCGAACAGGCGCCAGCGCACCTCGCCCCCCTCCTTCCGTGAACCGTGGGACTCGATCATGTCCGACAGCCGCTGCCAAGCGTTGCGCGCATGGCGAGGCTCGCGACCGACCAGCTCAAGGTAGTCATGGAGCGAGCCGCTCCAGTGATGCGCCGCGGGAGGCGAGGCAGCTATCGTCCTTCGAACCAGCCCACTCAGGGAGTCGGCGGCGCCTGGATTGGAGAAATCACTCATCGAAGAAGGGGGCTTAGGATCGTCCGAAACCGGATGGGCGCGGCCTGCCCCAGAGCGGCCCGAAGGGCCCTTGGAGCAACGGGGAATGAGACCGCCCGAATGTCCTAGCGAAATTTAGGACCGAATCGAACGCGCTCCATCACCCTGCAGCGATGGGTGACGCCCTTCGATGGTCTCGAAGAGCGACGCCTCCGCTTTCATCGACCGCTCAGGGGCTGATCCCTGAACGAGACTCGAACACATGACGATTTCGAGACACGGTTTCGCTCCGCTTGACGGCAGCACGCCAGGGAACGGCCCCTGAGCGCCTCAGTCGGGACTCTTGGAGCGGATCGCCGCACCTTGAATCCGGGGCGAGCTCGCCGTCAGCAGCACCTGGAAGGATGAGCCCGACTCGCTGGCCGCCAAGCGGCCCTGCCCCATGGACCCTGCGCTGCCCAAGTCCCCGGAGAAGAACAACCTCACGCGAACCGGCTGGCCCTTGGCGACGGCTTCGATGAGCAGCCCCTGCTTCCGCAGCGGGAGAAGCTCCATGTCCGCTCCTTCACCTTCGGTGACGGACGTCGCCGCGGCCGTCAGTGAGACGCCACGACCCAACAGGCCTGCCGTGAGGAGAACCGGCTGGGCTCGGTCTTGAAACCCGCCCTGCTGCTGAACCGTCACCTCGAGCGACCAGTTTGCGCTCCCAAGCCGCTTCCACTTCTCGTTGGAAAGGGAGAGTTCTCCGCACCCAAGCAGCGAGTCCGTAATCGCTGCCATGCAGCCATCGGCATCGCTCTCACGGACGCCCAGGCCTAGCACTTCGGCGCAAAACGCCTCGAGCGTTCCGGCCGCGAAAGTTGTTCTGGAAGGACCCGAGCCGGCCTTCGGTGTGACCCTCAGCAGGGCCGCACAGTCGGGCGTGGAGTTGAGCCAGGCGGTGAGCGCCCGCACGCCTGCATGACTGGCCGGATACGGACCGGCGGCGCCGGGGGCGACAAGGACGGCCTCCTCCCATCGCACCGGGAAGTTCCGCCTCGGACTACCTGATCGGGAGCGCGCGCGCTGGCTCTCGCCCCGCCGCCCTCCCTCTGTGATGCAAACAGGAATCAAGACGGCGCGAGTCTCTAGAAGTTCGCCAAGCACCCTCGTCTCACTGCCTTCCGCCCGCTTCGAGAAGGCAGCACCCTCCACCAGCTCCTGAGCGAAGCGTCGTGGTTCCTTCAGGCCCGCCCGTTCGTAGGCCTGGGAGGGCTCGGTGTCGGTCAGGAAGCCCTCCGGCATCACCAGGATCGCCGGTCCATCGACCGCACCGATCCGAAGCATGCCCACCGCACCATGATCGCCCCGTGCGTCCGTATCGCGCGTGAACTTGCGCGTGAAATGGCCGCCCCCCCCCCGCAGTGGACTCTCGTAGCGAACGGCGCAGCCCGAGGCCGAGGCGAGGTCCGCGGCGAACGAACGCCAGCGCGCATCCAGCTCAAGCGCGACGACGTTCTCAGCCTCCCCCGCCCACGTTGGAAATGCTCCACGCACAGCGGTAACGGCCGCACCCAGTGCCAGCAGAGCCGCAAGCCCGATGAGCGTCCCCGAAGCACCAGCCCTCAAGACCGCACCTCTCGAAGTGCCACAGGCGAAGTCTTCGCAGTGGCACGTATGCGAATCGAGGACCCTGGCTTGGCCTGAATCATCCAGCGAAGCGTTCTCGAAGACGCTCCAGGTCCAAGTCTCGGAAAGGTGGTCTTCAGCGATCCAGCCACGACGTTCGCCGCATCGACGCGTTCTAGCTGGACGTTCACCACGCCCGTATTCTCGGCCCGCAGGAGGTCCGTCCCAAGGCCCCCGCGATTGATCACGCGCGCGTCGATCTGCACGAGGTCTCCTATTCGCTCCACGCCCAGAACCTCGATTTCGAGCCTCGGAAGGCCTGCCACTAGCTCGTGGACAAACAGCGGGATTCCCTCAATAGCGCTGCCAAGACTATCGGCCGGTGGGTTGATTCGAGTGCGCGGTTCCCATCCGCCCACCCAGCCGACGCGGCCCTGCCCAAGGTCGACCGGATGCCAGTCCTGGAAGCCCGCGCCGCCGCGAATATCATCCAACCAGAATGCCCAGGCGGCATCGATGTCGGAGAGCGGACGGCCCGCGTCCAGCGCCTCCTTGGAACGATCGAGTCCGGAAGTGCCGAGACGCAAATGTGTGGGCCTGGCCTCGAACGGACGCCCATCAACGCCCACTACGTCCGGCCCCCAGACTGCTACGTCCATCGCCACGCATGGGAGCATCGAGGCAAGCCAGTCTACCGCCCGACCCGTCGGCTGCATGCCCTCAGCGCCAGGGCATCCCATCCGCCCGGTGGTCCTTTCAAACGCAAGACGAATGCGTCGCTCCGCGTCGAGTGACACCGTCGGTCCTGCGCTCTGGGTGCTCTTGCCCGACGACTGACCATGGCGAGCATCATTCCCGGCCCCCGGCTGGCACCCAAAGCGAATTCCGCCCCCCGAGCCAGTAAACGAGAGGCAGAGCGCCACGTCCTCCGCTAGTGCCAGATCGGCAATCCTCCGCGGCACGCTCTCTGACAAAGGCCACGGTCCCCGCGCGGCGCTCTGCGCTCCGGCCTCCCAGCCGATCGGGAAGTGTGCGTTGTAGTTCACGCCGCCTGCGCCGTCCTCGTTGTAGCGGCCGTCGTGGTCGTCATCACGTCCCTCGCGCGTCAGGCGGTAACGCGGCGCGTCTCCGGGCCGAGCGGGCACCAGGAAGCGATGATCCTCGGCGAAGCACCACGCCCCGTTCTCAGGATCAGGAACGGCCATATCAAGGAGCAGTCCGTCGCCGTCGAGATCGTCCGGCCCATCCTCACCGACGAGACCGTCCCGGTCGTCGTCCACGCGCGCCAGGTTCCGCCCGGTCCGATCCACCCCGCCGTGGGTTTGCGCCAGTGCGTCGGGAGCTGCCCAAGGTACGACAATAAAGGACAGGTCCGAGGCGAGGTGATCTAGCTCGACGAGGAGTCCATGGGTGCTCCACAGGACCGCTTCACAGCCGGCCTGGCTAAGGCCGTCCATCCCGCCGAGGAGAAGGACCGTACGTGTTGCCGACGAGCCAGCGCCCCCACCAGGCCCCTCGAACCGGCTCGAGAAGCGAAGCGCGGGAACGCGGCGTCCACCAAGAGTCGCCCCAAGGTCCACGGCCGTCACCCGGGGGTCCGCGGCGACCCATGCGTCGACCAGCAGCGCCACTTCCTGGTAGTCGTGGTAGCCCCGGCTGGGCTTCTGAAAGCGCGGGCCGCCCACTGCGACGCCGTCACCGCCCAGCTGGGATCCCTCGGCGGCAGGCATGACCATGGCCACGGTGACCGCGATCACGGCGCTGCCGAGACTGCGGAAACGGGCCATCCGTGCGCCTTGGGGGCAGCGCCATCGCGAGAGGGGTGAAATCATAAGGGGGGGGCGCATGCCAGCGAATGACATT
>JBLIHL010000241.1:0-8542 GCA_047635895.1 Paracoccaceae bacterium
GCTTCGCGGATGCACTGTCGATGTTTCCAATTCATTCCCGCAGCTTTGGTTCCGGAACGGTACTGCGGGAACTGCTGCCATTGGCCGCCGAACCGCCCGAGAGTGAGGACGTTCACGGTTGGAACCAGCCGCACGGAAATCTCACCCGCATGGATGTCGCCGGAATCCGGAGGGACAGAAAACGTATGTTCATCACTGGCCGCGACGCGGGAGAAGGGCGCCACGCGAATGGAGACCGCGCGCTCAGTGATCACATCCTCGACCTTGATCCCTCCGGACTGATTGGAAAGACGCAGCCAGTCATCTCCATAGACTTCTTGAATGCCGTATAGGGGGACGCGGAAGCTGCCTTCGCTGGACGGGAGAGTGGTGACGGAACCACCAATTGAGTATCCCTCAGGGTCCTGTCTCTCGAAGAATATCTCCTCGGTGTACGCCTCTCGGGTGTCCTCCCAGACGAGCCTTCCGAAGACAGAGGGGAGCCGGAGGAGGTCCACCTGGGTGCCTGGTTCAGAAAGCTGAACGCCGAACCCTGCGAAGGAGGCGCTACGGTGGGCTGCGCCCGGACTTGCCATGAGTGCCCTTGTGACGAATCCATCCTGCGGGTAGAGCGAGGCGCGCGTGACGAGTTCTGGAAGCAGCACAGCTACCTGCCCCTCCGGTGTGCATTCGACGACCGTGCGCGGGAGGGGGAAGCCCAGTTTCTTGAGCTCTTTGCGCACAAGGCTCTGACCGCTATCGATCGAGTCCATCAAGGGGCCGCCGAAGCAGGTGAACGCAATCGCCTCGCCCGGCGCCTCGCCGTTGACCGTCACGCGAAACGATAGTGTCGGCCGTCCCGGCAGGATGATCTCCTCGATTTCGCCGGGGCCCAGCGCTGGCAGCTCGCAATAGACCGCGGCGAGCGTTTCGCTGCGCACAAAAAGTCGTGCGGGCTTTCCGGCGCTCAGCTCAAACTGGCCAAGTCCGTCCACTTTGAATGCATGGACCTTGGACGTAGAGTCGAGCCAGGCGCCCTGGGCGCCCTGGGCTGGAGCACCGGTTTCGTCGACGATTCGGACAAGCGGTGGGGAGGGACTTGGACCCGGGCCCGGTTCCGCCTGCTCGCTCTCGGTGGTGAGGGCGAGTCGGGCGGACTGATCGTGTCCGGGGACAGCCACCACCAAGCTGTGGCGCCCATGAGCGCAAGAGCGGCGGTGGCGACGAGTGTCTTGGTGATCGACATGGCAGTCAGCGAGGCAAGGAAGGAGGGACCCATGGCGGAGACGGCGGGCGCCGCGAGCGCCAGCAGCGCGCGGTTCCAACCGGCCTCGCCGCGCTCGGTCTGACGCAGCTTCTGACGGACCTGGTCGAGCGCGCGCGTCAGGCGCTTTCGTACCTGCTCCGACGTCATGCCGAGCTCCGACGCAAGCTGCCTCGGGGGAACCTGATCCACGTGCCGCCGAAGCAGCAGGTCGCGATCTGCCTGGGGCAGGCCGCGCAGGGCCCGCGCGAGCTCCTCGTGCAGAGCGAAGCGCTCGTCGGAGTCGAGCGGGGGCGCACCCTCGGCGGCGACCGCCTCGGTGCCCAGTCGATGCAGGGCTTCGGCCCGGGTCGAGCGGCGCCGGTAGTAGTCGAGAGCCTTGCGCCGCGTGGTGGTGGCCAGCCAGGCTCGAAGCCGCCGCGGCCTTCGGCTCCCACGGGCTTCGAGGGCCTCGACGATGGCGTCCTGGGCGAGATCCTCGGCGTCCGCCTCGCTCCGGACGAGCGATTGAGCGAGGCTTCGTACCCAATCACTCTCCTGGAGGAGCTAGACAGCCAGATCGGGAACGGGCCCGCCCGGAGCCGGGCCGCCTGGCGAAGCTGGGCAGAAACGTGGAGAATCCCATCGACAGCGCTCGGCGCCGCGCGACTTGCCTGATGTGTTCCCTGTATCCATCTCCTCGCCCCTGACTAGGCCTCGCTACCGATGGATCGTCAGGTAATCAGGATGAAGGGGCGCCTTGGAGCGGAACCGTCTGGAGGGGATGACCCCTCCGGGCAGCATGGGCCAGCGGGCGCACTCGTCCAGATCGTGGAGGGAGCCGCCGGCGGAGATCGAGGCGCGTTTGCCTCGCTCATACGTGTCTTCCGGCCCGAGGTCCAGCGCATCGCGCTCCGGCTCGTGGGCAATCACGAGGACGCTGAGGACATTGCCCAGGAGACGTTCGTGCGTGCCTGGGGCCAGCTCGGCCGATTCGCTGAGGGACACGGCTCCATGGAGGTCGCGACCGAGCGGCTGGGCGGCTGGCTCGTGGGCACCACGGTGCACATCGTCCGGGATCTCCAGCGGCAGAAGTCGCGCGGGCCCCGCAGGGAAGCCGCCGCCGCCGCAATGCAGCTGGCCGAGCGGATCGCCGCGCGGTCGAGCGATGAGCCCGATGCCCAGGGCAGCCAGCGTGAGACGCAGCAGCTTCTGAACGCGGCCCTCGCCGCCCTGCCAGAGCGGCTCCGTACCGCGCTCGTTCTGCGCACGTTCGAGGGGCTTAGCTACGAGGCGATCGCCGAAGCCACGGGCCTGCGCGCCGCGACGGTTCGAACCCATGTGATGCAGGGCCGCAGAGCGCTGCGCCGGATCCTCGGGCCCGCGCTCGAGCTGGACGATGGGGAGGCCACCCGATGAGTGCCTACCGTGTCCATGGCTGCCGCGACTACCGCGCTCGTCTCGACGGGATTCTTGACGGCGTAGCGCCGTTGAAGTCGCACCAGGAAGTCGAGGCCCATGCGGAGGACTGCCGAGTCTGTGCCGACGAGCTGCGCCGTGCCCTGGAGGTGCGGCGATGGATCGACTCGACTCCGGAGCCTGAGCTGGCTTCGCAGGCGGAGGACGTGTTCATTCGCGGGGTCCTGGATCGGATCGAATCTCTTGAGCCGGCAGCTGGCGCGAGCCGGGTGATGAGGCCTGCGGCTACGGCGATTCGCTGGGGGTCGCGCGCAGCCGTCGCGATGGCCGCTGCCGCCGTCGCTCTTTGGTTCTTCCCGTCCGGCGACCTCCCGCAGAACGCCGTCGACCAAGAAGTGGCGCGCGCCGTGGAGCCTTCGGTGGTAGGTCCAACCGAGACCGTTGCCCAGGAGGCGACTCCCGCGTACGCGACGCTCCCCGAGCCGGCCGCGATCGATCGGCTGGCCTTTGCCTCAGCTCTCGCGGAGCTGCAAGCGGCGTCCTATCGACCAGGCGCCGACTTCAACAGTCGGGACTGGTTCGATCCCATCACCCTTGAGTTCGGCAGCGAAGGCGCGGTGCGCGGTGCGCGCGCCATTCTCAGGGACCCCAAAGCCGCCGATCTAGCGCCGCTGGCTGCGCGGCTGCTCGGTACCCGTGCTGATCTCCGCGACCGCCGACTCTTGACCGAGACGCTTTCCGTCACCGGGATGGCGGGGACGCTCGCGCTCGCGGAGCGTGGTTCGAATGGGGTGGAGATCCTCTGGCGGCTTGCCTCCGCGGAGTCAGAGGAATCTGCTGAAGCTGCGGTCGGCGCGCTGGCCGCTAGGGCGCTCATGCGTTGTAGCCAGGCCGGGCGTCTGGTGCTTGGGCCGTCGCTCGACCTCTCGGCGAACACCCCCCTGGCCGCCGAGCTCATCGCAGCCTCCGGGGCGGGCGGAGCCGCCCGGCTGCTCGATCTCTACCTCTCCGGCGGGGAGCCTGAATGGCTGGAGGCGTGGACGACCACGCCCGACCGGGACGATTCGCTGGAAGCGCGACTCCGCAACCGGTCTCGGCGGCGTGACTCCTCGGAGTCGGGGCGAATGCTCGCCGCGGTCGAGCGGGCCCGCTTCTCCGGGGGACTCGCATTCGTTCTGACCGCGCTGGAGGACGGAAACATGCGCGCGCCCTCCGTGCTGGCCGCCCTTCCGGGGACAGAGCCGTTCATGGCGCTGCTCGGAGCGGCCGGCGAGGGCCGCCTGCGACCGATCGCGGAAGATGCCGCGTGGGGTGAGATCGCCGGGCACCGGTCGGAGGACCTGCTCGCCTGGATCCTCGACCCGCTGGACATCCGAGGACAGAGGGCCGACGCGGTCATTCCGCGCCTCGCGATGATCGTTGAGGAACGCCCGGCTGCCAGGCGGCTGCTCGCCCTCATGAGTCTGGAGCAGGCGCCTTCGGTGCACAATCGAACGCGCGCGCTGCTCTATGCCGTGGACGGGCTCGGCGACGAGCCCGGCGACGAGGAAGGCGACGAGGTGCTCTTCGACGGGCCCATTCAGGGCGCGCTGGTCGAGCTCACGGGCGCCGACGACGCTCGGCTCGCGGCTGCCGCCTGGATCGCGTGCCGCCGGATGGGGCAACCCACGCTGGCCGCCTCCTCCGAGATCTCACGCGCGCTTGATCGCGCCGGGACTGGAGCCGTCCACCACCTCCGCATCGTTCGCGCTATCGAGCGAGCCCGCGCTAGCGCGTCCCGGCGCGGTCCGTCTCGAAGCCAGGCTCGAAGTAACGCACGATCCAACTGAGTACACCCAGCGACACCCATCCCAGGACCCACGACTCCCACCATGATCACGACGTACGCAAGCCTTCTAGGAGCGCTTCTTTTTATCCCCGGCGGCCAGCCGGGTTTCAGCCCGCCGGATCTCACCGGGCCGGGTAATTCAGGGCCGGGTATTGCAGGGCCGGGCATCACCGAGCCGGGCATCACGGTCGAGGACGAGGGCGAGACGCAGCTCATGAGCCGCACCTTCGACCTGTCCGCCCTCTCCATGGCCACCTCCCACGGGGCTTACAGCGATCGCTGGACGCCGATGCTTCCGCTTGTTCGAGGCATGGGGAGCGCGTTTGAACGATCGTCCACTCCTGGCGAGATTTGGATGGCCGAGGACAATCTGGCCGAACGGGTGGTGGACAACTTCCTGATGAACGACGACAAAGGCGTTGAGACCTGTGAGCTGACGGATGACGGCCAGCTCTACCTGGAAGCTCCCGCAAGCGTCATCCAGAACTTTGAACGTCTCCTGCGTGATCTCGAGGCCCAGGTGCTGGCCCGGCCTCGCCTGGAGATCCGCCGGTTCACCGTTCGTTCAGACTCGATGTCGGCGCCTCACAAGGGGGGGCTGGTACCCCGCGGCAGCTTTGATGATTGGCTCTCAGGCGGAGAGCCAGTTCCGATCGTCACGAACGAGACCCGACGAAGTGTGACCATGCCGGAGGGCCGGCTCCACCTCACGTCGGATCTCCAATCCCACACGATCATGGCCGGAATCAACGTTGAGATCGCCGAGGCCGTGGCGTCCGTCCTCCCTGCGGTTCGCGAGGCGGCGGTGGGGTCCGAGATCGCGCTGTCGGGCTTCCGCCTGGGCAACGAAGTCCAGCTTCAGTACTCGGTGATGCAGACGAAGCGTCGCGATCGCCAGGGCCTTGAAGCCTCCATTGAATGGCTCATGACCGGCGACGATGGCCGGATCCACCGCGATGACTCACGCCGGTGGGTGGAGCCCTTCGGCGTCACCGGGGGGACCGTTGCGGGCGAGGCGCGGCTTACCCTTGGGAGCTACCTTGTTCTGGCGGTGGGAGCCGCCGAGGGGCACGTGTCCTACGTGGTGATTGGTTTGGATCCGGCTTCGGTCGCGTCGGCACCGATGGCCTCGCGGGATGCGGGTGACGGCAATTCCTGGTTCGTGGCTCCCCAAGGACTCGTCGACCCCATGGTCCTCGATTGCGATTGGCTTAACGTCCACTTCGAGGGCGACGACCCGCTCAATCGGACCCTCGAGTCGCCGGCGGGCGACGCCCTTACGGGTGAAGCTGGTGGCTTGGGCGTTTACTTCCGGCAGGAGAATCGCTCCATGTTCGGCCGCCTTCTGGAGACCATCGAGATCCAAGAGGAAGTCGACATTGGCGGCAAGCTGATGATCGTTCATGCGACCGGCGACAAGGACGCGGTGACCCGCTTCGCCGCGGCAGAAATCGCGAACCGGCGCGGCTTGCTCCACGTGAACGTCGGAACGATTGACCACAACGGAGCCGAGACCTTCCGCGGAGCCTTGACCGTTCTGGATGGGGGGCAAGGCGCCATCACCTCCGGCGATGAGGTCTTGCTGGCCAAGTTCATCGAGACCGAGGTCGCGCAGCATTCCTCAGCGCAGACCCCGGTGGCCTGCACGCACTTCGAGGGCCTCGCGCTCTCACTGGAGCTGAAGCGCGTCGCGGGATCGAAGCTCGCGTACCGCCTCATCGGCCAGCTGGCCACCGACCAGGACATTAGTGGGGGGTCGGCTAACTTTGCGGCACCTGGTGGGCTTTCGGCGACGACGACCAGTCACCTGATGATCGATGAATCTGGCCTCGTGGCTGTGAACGCGGATGGCACCTGGACCATCGTCGCTGGAGAACTCTCCGCCGAGGGTGCTCGGGTCGAGTTGACCGTGACGACGGACTGAGGGTCCTTCGCGGCGCTCGCGCGCTGTAAGGGCCGCGAATACGCGGAATACATCGCGGGCGCCGAGCGTCTGGAGACGAAGGTAAAGCGGCTCGAGAAGGCCACGCCGATGGTTCGCACCGGTGTGGGCCTGAACGAACAGTACCGCCGCTGAACGCCTGACTCTTCCGCCCTTGACGAATCCATCCATCAGCCCCGAGGGACAGCGCGCCCTCCAGGACGGCGCGGTCCTGCGTAAGAAGCTCGCCCGCGCCGCCGCCATCGGGCGTGCTAATGGGCTCGGGTACGAGGTCTTCGGCGCGCTGACGTTCCTCTTTGCGATGGCGGGGCCAGACTGGATTCATCTGGCCCAGGGCGCGCTAGTTGTGGCGGTTGGGCACTTCCAGCGGAAGGAGGCTCCGAGGCTCGAGCGCGGACTTCCCGAGGCTGCGAGAGCCATGTCGAGGAACGAGCTCTACCTGATGTTCGGGCTCGCGATCTATTGCCTGGCGCGGCTGTTGATTCTGACGCCAGAGACCACGGGACGGCCCCTGGATCCGAGGCTGGCGCAGGCGTCGGGCATCGATTTGGAGGGCCTTACGAAGTCCATCCACACCGTTCTCTATAGCACGCTCCTGATCGTTGCCGTGCTCTACCAGGGCGGGCTGGCGCTCTACTTTCGGCGACGCGTGCCGCTGGCCGAGCAGTACCAGCGTGAGGTGCCCGAATGGGCACGCGAGACGCTGGGTTCCCTTTAGGCGGCTGTCTCCGCTCTAGAGAATGCTGCAGGGGCTACTCGGCGAGTTTGAGTGTGCGCCACCAAAACTCGTTGCCCTCGCGGGTGCCCACCGCCAGCGTTCCATCGTCCACCCAGTGGATCCGGTCGACCGCCTCAAAGGGGCCGAGCTGCTGCTCGCCGCATACCACGAAGTAATACTGCTCCACGAGCGCAACGAAGGCGACCTTGTCTTGGTTGGGTGAGTAATGGAAGCCGTAGATCCTGTCGTAGGGCTTGCTGACGGCCACCTCCTCGAGGGCAAGCCCGTCGTCGTTCTCAACGACGTACCCGCTGCAGACGTGAGACTTGCCCTGGTAGAGGGAGCTGTTCACGTTTCGGTTGAGCCACAGGTTCTTGCTCAGCTCGCCGTCCCGGTGCTCAATCCAGACGATGCGGCCGCCCGAGTTCGAGGGCCGTGCCTCGAGGATCATGTGCTCGGAAGGCTCGAGTAGCTGGCCGTCAATCCCGAGGCCGAACTGATCGTCGCGCAGGTACACGAAAGCGTAGTGTTCGGTCGCGTCTGCGAACCGCGGGAGCCCGGCCGCGTCAGCGATGAGGGTGAGGTCCTCGCCGTCGACGTCGATTTGGTAGCGCGGGATCGCCACGGTCTCAGGCTTCCTGTAGCCCTTGACGCTCTTCTGGCGGATGGTCCGCACGGTGGCGAAGTGCTTCAGGTCCTTCGAGTAGGCGGTCTGGCGCAGGTAGCCCTCCTTGGCGCTGAGAAACTCGTCCTTCGAACCGCCGACGGAGAGGACAACGCCGTTACCCACCTGGTCGTAGGCGGCACCAATGGCCCGGCTCCCGTCCTCGTTGAGGCGCGGGGTCGTGCCCGTGTTGGCCCAGGAGTAGGTGTCGCTCACCTTCTGACGGAAACGCTTCGACTTGCGCGTTCCCAGAACCATGGCGGCGTGATTCAGGATCGGCTCGCCGGCCGGGTCGAGGCGGTAGCTTGGCTTGATCCAGTAGGCGATCGTGTTGCCGTCATCGGAGACCGTGGGGGAGCTGATCCAGTCCTCCTTGGCGACGTCGTCGCCGTCCACATACACCACCCACTTCTCGGAGCGGTTCTTGTTGGTCTTGCCGAGCGCCATGATCACGTGCTCACCGTTCTCGCTGAAGATCGGTTTGCGCCCCATGTGGCCGTAGCCGATATCGTCGCCGTTAAGGAAACCGTAGATCCGGTCCTTCTTGGCGGCGAGGAAGGCGACGCGCGAGCCGTCCGGCGAGAACGTGAAGGGTAGGTATTCGATCTCAGCAGGTGCGGCCACTCGCTCGGCCATGTGGACGAACGCGTAGCCCTCAGGGATCGAACCCACTAGACGGTCAAGGCTCTCTTCTGGATCCTCCTTGGGGCTCTCTTTTGATGGAGCGTCAGCGGGAGTTCCAGACGGAG
>JBLIHL010000242.1:0-8538 GCA_047635895.1 Paracoccaceae bacterium
TGCCGGCCCCGCTTTGGGCCCCAACTTCGGCCCCAACTTCGGGCCGGCCTGGGCCGGATCGACGAGGGGAGTCTCGTCCTGGGCCTGGGCCTCCACGCCCAACCCGGCGATAGAGAGGCAGGTCCAAAGGGCGCCGGCACGCAGGCCTGCAGTGAACAAAGTCGAGCCAGAGGGCTCATCGAAGGGGGTCGCCACGGAGTGTTCTGGGACTGAGGTTAGGGTGGGGAGAGACGAGCGCCGGAACGCCTTGGATGGGCCTCCGGCTCGGGATCGTCCGCAATCAAACGAGACCTGTCGCCATTGGTTCATGAATCCCGCAGAATTGCGGGGCGCCCAATTCTCGGAGATTCAGTGAGCCGCTGAGCCTGCCGCACGTTTTGACTTCCCCCATGACGCCCCCTTCCACCACTTCGCCAGCCGGCCCCACAGCCAGCTCTACCGCTGTCTCGACAGCTGGCTCCATGGGGGGGCCCTCAGCTGGCGCGCCCGCGGGAAGCGGAGCCGTTGGGTCCATGAGCCTTGGAGTCTCCCTGGCGGTGCATGGGGTGGCGGTCGCCTCCCTGGTGCTCGCCCTGTACTCGCCGTGGTCGGAGACCCAGCCCGAGAAAGCCTCGATCCTGACGGTCGCCGCCCGCATGGAGACCGTCGACCTGGCGATCCTCCAGGAGCCGGAGCCCGAAACGCTCGCCGAGCTGGACATGCCCGACGCGGAGCTGGAGCCCATCCCGCTCGAGGACTTTACCGACGCGATCACCGAGCCGACGGCCGACCCCTTCGCCGGGGATGCAAAGCCCACGGCCGTCGAGGCTCCGCTCCGACCCTCGGACCTCAATCCGCACAACCTCCTCCGGGACCCCCAGCTGCCGCGGAAAGCGAAAGCCGTGCGACCGGCTGCCAGCCAGCCTGCTCCGGTAGCGGCTAGCGAGCCCGAGCCCGAGGAGCCCAGGGTGGAACAGGAGACTGACGCGCCCGCCGCGGATGCCCTCGTCCCCCCCAGCCTGATCCCCAGCGAATGCCCACCGCCGGCCTACCCGCGCATGGCGGAGCGCCGCGGCTGGACCGGCACGGTCGTCCTACTCATCGACGTCGCAGCCGACGGAAGCGTGACCGCCGTCCGGATTGAATCGTCCAGCGGTCATGGCATCCTGGACGATGCGGCCGTCGCCGCCGTTCGCACCTGGCGCTTCCGGCCTGGAACGCTGGGCGGACAGGAGTCCGCCCTGGTCGTTCGCAGGCCGATCAGCTTCGAGAACTGATCCCTCTTCAGTGTCTTTGCTCAGGGCCTTTGCTCAGGGCCTTTGCTCAGGACCTTTGCTCAGGGCCTTTGCTCAGGGCCTTTTCTCAGGCCCTTTGCTCAGGCTCTTCCCTGAGGGCCATCAGCTCTCGAGTCGAGAGCGCGTCCGCGAGGCGAAGAGCGCCACCGCGATGACAACTGCTGCCCAGGTCAACCCGGTGATCAACGAGTCGTTCTCGAGGAGCGCCACCTTCGACACGCCGACAGCCGCGAGAGCCGCAAGGCCCACGCCCATCAGGGCCTCGCCCGCGATCACTCCGGAACAGAAGAGGACCCCGCGCTGGGAACGTGCCTCGCTCTCCGCGTCGGACTTCGAACCGCGCAGGACGATTGCGCTCAGGATGCCGCCGAGGAGAATGGGCGGAGCCAGCGAGAACGGCAGGTAGATGCCGACCGCGATCGGCATCAGGTGAGCCCGGAACTTGAACTTCGAGGCCTTGAGGCCAGCGTCGATCACGAGAATCACCACGCCGATCACGGCACCGATGAGGATCAGGTTCCACGGCAGCTCGACCTTGCCGGCGAATCCCTCGGCAAGACTCTTGAAGAGGCCCGCCTGGGGCGCCGGCAGATTCGCGCCGCCGATCCCGCCCTCAATGTTGTTGTGAAGGAGCGTCAGGATCGGCGCCATCACGAGCGAGGCCACCGCTACGCCGCCGATCTGCATGATCTGCTGACGGAACGGGGACGCGCCGACGATCGCGCCGGTCTTGAGGTCGTTGCAGACGTCACCAGAGGTACAGGCGACGCAGCAGATCACGGCCGCGACGCCGATCGTAGCGACGGCCGCTTCCGGACCGCGGTAGCCCACAAGATAGAGCAGGCCCCCGGCCGCGAGAACCGCGGTGATGGTCATGCCCGAGACTGGACTGTTCGAGTTCCCGACGAGTCCAACGATATAGCTCGCGACCGCGGTGAAGAAGAACGCGGCGACCAGCGCCACAGCGGTAAGGAGAACCGTGATCGAAACGTTACCGCCGGTGAATCCGTAGTAGAGCGCACCGATGCCTGCGATCGTTCCGATCCCCAGGACAAGGATGACCGGTGTCGGAAGATCCCGCTCGCGAGGCGCCGTACCTGCAGCGACTTTGGCTCCACCGGTGATGTGCTGGAACGCAGCGACGAGACCGCCACGCACGGCCCAAATCGAAGACATGCCACCGACGACCATGGCGCCGACGCCAATGTAACGAACCTTGTTCGACCACAGGTCCCAGGGATAAGCGTCGACGGTGCCTTCCCACGCTTCCATGCCACCGAACATGGGTATAGCAATCAGCCAGCCAATCGCACCGCCCAAGAACAGCAAGATCGACACGTTCAGCCGCACGATGTAACCCACGGCGACCAGCATCGGCGAGATATCACCGCCGAAGTAGAACACCCGGTCGCCCACCCCGCGCGCACCCTCAAGCGTCGGCTTGATGAGACCGAAGAAGCTCGTGGCCACCTTGAAGAGGCCGCCGAGCAGGCCGCCCAGAACGAGGCCCTTGGCCGCATCCGCGGCCCCCGCGTTATCCGTCGATTCGCCCGCTTCCAGCACCGCCGCGCAGGCGATCCCCTCGGGATACGGCAGCTCCGACGACTCCGTGATGAACACCTTCCGCATGGGGATCATCATCAGGATCCCGAGCAGTCCACCCGTGAAGGCCACACCGGCGACGGTCCAGAAGTGAAACTCCGTCCACGCCCCCATCATGATCAGCGCAGGCATGGTGAAGATGATGCCCGCGGCGAGACTCTCCCCCGCCGACGCGCAGGTCTGCACCTGATTGGCCTCGAGGATCGACTGATCCTTGAAGATGTACCGGAAGACCAGCATCGCCATGACGGCGGCCGGAATCGACGCCGAAACGGTCATGCCCGCGTAGAGGCCAACGTAGACGTTGGCTGCGCCCATGACGACCGCCAGGATCAGGCCGAGCACAACGGCACGGAGCGTGAGCTCCGGCCTCGGGGCCGCCCCAGGGGATTTGCCCCCCGGGGAGGGAGATGACGGCGCAGGCTCGGCCGCAAGATCGATGTTCACCATGAGAGCAGCATAGCGAAGTCCCGACAGCTCTGGATCGGCTACCTGAGCCGCTCCTTGACGGCGGACACGTCCACGCTCTCAGCCTCCCAAAGGACGCGGCCCTCCATGCCACCGGCCACGGTCACGATCTCGCCCGAGACGTGGCGGCTGGCGGCAGGTGAGAGAAGCCAGACGAGGGCGTTCGCAATGTCCAGCGCGCGCGCGAGCTGCTTGACTGGCATCGTTCGGACAACGCGTTCCACGACGCCCGGCTCGTCGAGGTTCTTCTCAGTCATCTCCGTCACCGTCCAGCCCGGATCGACCACGTTGACTCGTCCATAGGGATCGATGTCGACGATCTCGTTCTTCAGCGACCGCATCAGGCCATAGAGAGCGGCCTTCGAAGCCGAGTAGTCACAGTGCCCCTTCTCGCCGAACTTGGCCGCCGTCGAGCCGGTGTAGACCATCGAGGCTCCGATGCCCTTCTCCGAGGGCCCGGTGGATCGGATCGAGCGCAGGAACGCGCGCGACGTCCACACGGCGCCCACAAGGTTCACGTCCAGCGTCCGGCGAAGCCTGGCCTCTTCCATGTCGGCAAGCGGCGTGTCCTCGGACGGCCACACGCCCGCGTTGACCACGCAGCCGTGCAGCGGACCGAAGCGATCCGTCGCCATCTGAAAGGCCGCGTCGACGCTGGCCGCATCCGTCACGTCGGCCTGCACCGGGAGAGCGCGGCCGCTCCAGTCCTGCTCCGCCACCCAGGACGACAAAGCATCGAACTGCCGATGCCCCTGGAGTACCAGGTTGGCGCCCTCTTGCGCCAGCACCTCGGCCACCGCCAGTCCAATGCCGCCCGACGCACCGGTCACGAAGACCGTCTTTCCTTTCAATCCAAGGTCCATGGGATCCGTCTCCTTTCGTTGCCCCTCGTCAGGGCTTTGCCTGTGGTGCCGCTGCGGCTTCGATCTCAACGCGATTGCTGTACAGCACGTTCCCGCCACCGAGGTCGGAGACCACCGGGCTGGTCAACGCGTTCACGCCGGTTCCCTCGGGAACGAGCGACTCATTGAGGAACCCGTCGATGCGAACGGTCTTCCGCGGCAGGCCCTCGTCCAGGTGCGCCGTGAGCGTGATCGCCCCAAACTCGGAGCTCACGCGAACTCCGCCACCTTCCTCGATCCCCTCGGACTTCGCATCAATCGGATGCAGATGTACCAGCGGGATGCCCAGCCGCTTGCGGTGGCGCGGAACGTGCAGGTAGGTGCTGTTGTGCGTCGCCGTGGACGGCGCCGAGATGAGCTGGAACGTTCCCTTCATGCCCGCGCCGTCATCGGGTACGTAGGTCGCCACCCGCGGAGCGCCCACTTGCTCGGCCGCTTCGGAAACCAGCTCGATCTTCCCACTTGGCGTGCCGCGGTCCGCGAACGTCGGCGCCGTCAGCTTGACGGGCTCGCCCTTGAGCGCCGCGTGGTACTCCTCGCTAGTGAAGCGCCCACGGTTGAGCGCCATGAAGTCACCGACGAGGACGTCCTCGTCCACCTCAAAGGCAGGTCCTTGGCGCTCGTCCGGGAAGCCCGCATCACCGACAAACCCGAGCGCACGGCCGATCGCCGAGAAGCAATGGACGTTGCTCTTCTGGTCCGCGGGAGCCGCGGTCGAGCGCCAGCTGACCTGCAGCGTCCGGTGGCCGTAGCTACGGAAGACGTCCGAGTGCTCGGTCAGGGCCGTCGCCGGTAGCACGACGTCGGCGAGCTTCGCTGTCTCCGTCATGAAGAGCTCGTGCACCACCAAGAAGAGGTCGTCGCGCGCCAGTCCTCGGGCCACACGGCGTGAATCCGGCAGCGTCGCCGCAGGGTTGTGTCCCCACACGAACGCAGCCCGATAGGCGCCCTCATCGAGCACGGCGCCGAGGCCAACCTGGCTCACGGGCGGCTTCAAAGGAGCCGTCCGGATGTCCGCCCGAGCGAGGCTGGAGTCATCGAGACCAAAGTGGTCACCCGTCTCGAAGAACAGTCGGTCCGACTGGCCGAGCGTAGCCGCGAGGCTTGCGATGGAGCGCATAGACTCACCGCCGTTGCGGCGGCGTGCGAAGCCAATGCCAGCCTTGAGAAGCGGGCGCTCTGCCTTGTGCAACGCGCCTGATAGCGCGCGCACGTCGTCTTCCTTGAGCCCCGTAGTCCTCGTGATCCGCTCCATCGGCCAGGCGCCAGTCACCTCGGCCCGGAACTCCGCCGCGCCCTCGCACTGACTTTTGAGAAACGCAAGGTCCGCGGCGCGCTCCTCGAACGCCCGCGACGCGAGGCCGAGCGCGAGCGCCGCATCGGATCCTGGATGCACGACCAGGCCGTGCCCGCCCCACTCTTCGACCTTGGCGATCGTTTCGGTCCGATAGATATCGATCACGAACACCGGCACGCCGCCGTCACAGAGGCGCTTGAGCCGCTGCATGAGGTGCGGTGTCGTCCGCTTGGCGTCGCTGCCCCAGAGCACGAAGAGGTCGCAGCGTCCCGGTTCGCCCTCCACGTCAAGGTCCGGCCCAACGGACCGCCCCATGACCGTCTGGAATCCAACCTCGGCCGTCGCGTCGCAGACTCCACCATCGTGGAAGCTCGCGCCGAGGGCGTGCATCAGGCGCAGCGGAAACTTGCGCTGGGCGAGCCCCATGTTGCCCGCATAGAAAAGCGGAAGCACGTCGGCCCCGTCGATCCCGTCCATCCGGCGCACGATGTGCGCGATGGCCTCGTCCCAGGTGGCTTCCTCGAAGCCGCTGGCACGCCGGATCAGCGGAACGCTAAGGCGGTTGGGCGCGTGCACCAGCTCGTGGTAAACGGCGGTCTTCCCGCACAGTGAGCCGCGCGACCATTCGTGCTCCTTGTTGCCACGCAGCCGGACCAGCTGGCCAGCGGCATCGCGCTCGACGATCACGCCGCACGCATCAGGACAATCGAGAGGGCAAGCGGTGAGCGCGGGAGCGGCAGAGATGGGCTGGATCACAGCCGCATTCTACGCCGCTCCACGGCGTGTTCGCTACCTGCGGAATTCACTCCGCATAATTCACTCCGCGGGATTCACTCGGCCGAATCTTCCGGCGCGAGATCCCCGAGAAGATCGTCCTCGACGTCCCGCGGCCGCTGCTGCTTCGGAACCAAATCGGCGAGGTGGCCGGTCTGGACCGACACCAGCTTCCAGGACGGATCAAAGAAGAGGACCAGGCCCTCGGTCTGCTCGTCCGTGCTCGAGAACTGGAACTGCCCCTGGGCATCGCCAATCGGACCCGAGACCTCCACGTTCCAAGCGGTAGTCGCCTGCCAGCCCCAGGCCAGCGCCATGCCGAGGCCCACCTCGACCACGAAGACCGGCGCACCGAGCACGTCAAGCGCCGATGCCAGATCCGTTTCGCCAGGCCTCAGGCTCTCCACCGACTCCATGAGCGGCTCCTGGAAGATCCTGAACTTGTTGTAGTCGCCATCGACGCAGGCCGCCAAGAGGAGCGGAAGCGCCGGCGCGAGCGCCCTAGAAAACCGGAAGGTCATACTCGGCCTCGGAAGCCTGGAGAAGCGAGCCGATCTGGCTGACGTTGTCTTCCTCGTCGAAGAAAACCCACACGCGATCGGCCTGGGTGTCCTTGCCGCGCAGCCCGAGGAGGACCAGCCAGAGGCCCGTTTGCTTCTCGACGGTGTGCTCGTAGCGCCACGCCGACCTGCGGCCGAGCTGCACGACCTCGTTGGGCGCCCCGAGGAGCCGTGCGACATCTTCGGCCGTCGATTGGCCAGGAACGATCTGGGCCACGGTCTCCGCCGGGATGGACGGGTTCGTCATGGAGCGGCTCACGAAGCAGCCCGAGGAAAGGGCGCACAGGGCACCGACACCCGCCAGGCGGACGACGTGGGAGAAAGAGCTTTGCATGGGAGAATAATAGGCGCGGGGTCCGAGGCCAGAAGCAGCCAGGAGCGAGGGAAGTGTATGTTCCTTCGTCCGTCCCCTCTCTTCCGTTGCGAATAGCCCTGGATCTATCTCCTCTTTCCCGTCCTT
The DNA here is from genome assembly GCA_047635895.1 of Paracoccaceae bacterium. GTDB lineage: Bacteria > Planctomycetota > UBA1135 > UBA1135 > Saltatorellus. The sequence continues at coordinate 7,338 of JBLIHL010000242.1, forward strand.
TCCCGCTCGGGGTCCAGCGCGTAGTGCGCTCGGCCCTTGCCGCGCTGGAACTTCGTGGAGATTTGGAGATCGTGAAAATCTCACCTCCAGCGGGCGCGTCCCTCGCCCGCTGGCGGCAAACGGGTCTGGTCCAGGAGGCGCGCGAGGCGCGCGCAGAGGTCCTTCATTCGTGGACGTCGGCTTTCCCGCTCCGAGCCCCGATGCCCGTCGTACAGACCGTCCACGAGGCGCCCTGGCGCCACGGGGCCCGGGAGAACGCAGGGTCGATACACCAGCTGTGGGCGCGGCTCGGCAGGGTCAGAGCGGCCCTCGTGGTGACGCCGTCCGCCAGGGTCGCCAGGGACCTCGGCGAGCACCGAAAGCTACGGGTCGTGCCCTGGGCCGTCGACGCGGCGTTTTTCCAGGACCTCGACGCTGGCCCCAGTATCGACAGTCAGGCCAAGCTGCTGGCCGCACTTCCGGGGCTGCCAAGAGGCGCCTTCGTCCTGTGCCTGGGCGGCACCCGCCCGAAGAAACGCCTTGACCTCGTCCTGGAAGCGGCCGCCTCCCTGGGGACGCCGGTGATCTGCACCGGGCCCGAGACCCCCGAGGCGCTGGCCCTCGCCGCCATCCATCCCCACCTGATCCTCGCAGGCGTCGTCGCGGACGCACTACTGCCGGCTCTGATCCGCGCCGCTGGGTGCGTCGCCATCCTCTCGACGTCCGAGGGCTTCGGCCTGCCCGCCCTCGAAGCTCTCGCCGTAGGAACGCCCGTCGTCGTACCCGTGGATTCCGTCCAAGCGGAAACCTCGGCAGGCTTTGGGATCGAAGTCGACCCCAAGGTCCCCGGTGCGATCGAGGCCGGAATCGCGGAAGCCCTGGCCTGCCCCGCAAACGGTCCGCGCCGGACGGAGGGCAGCGCCCACGCGGCGACCTTCACCTGGGAGCGCACGGCCGACGCCCTCGCATCACACTGGAGGACCCTCCTTTGACATCCGCCCCCCACGTTCTCATCAGCGGCGTCTGCCTGGGCCAGCCCGCCGGCGGCGTAAGGCGCCACAACGCCGAGCTGCTGCCGCGCCTCGCCAGACTCCTCGAAGCCCGGGGCGGACGCCTCGCAGTCCTCGAGGGTCGCACGCCCATCACCTTCGACCTCCCCGCATCGGTCGAACGCATCCAGTCGCGCGTGTACTGGCTCCCGACGGCGATCCGAGCCGCCGGC
>JBLIHL010000243.1:0-8536 GCA_047635895.1 Paracoccaceae bacterium
CTGCTGCTCCGACCGCTGCAAAGCCGCCAGCCGGTCCTCGCCCGGGGCTGGATTCCAAGGCTCACGCAGCCCCGCCGGCTCATCCGGTCCGTCGACGCCGTGGTACTTCGCCAACGCGTCGATCAAACGTCGCTCGCGCGGCGTGGCAAGGCCCTTCTTGAGCCAGGCTGAGCGCGCAAACCAGGCGGCCCTTCCGGGCCAATCCTCGTTCGCCAGCGCGAGTCCCCAGTACGCCATCGCGCAGTCAGGGTCCTCGATCAGAATCGTCTGGAACGAGCGCGCCGCCTCGGACGGCCAGCCCCCGTACCACTGGGTCAGTCCCTGGTCAAAGAAGGCCTGCATCCCCTCCGCGTCAGGCGCCAGCGAGATCGCGAAGTCGATCCGGTCAGGCGCCTCGACGAGCGGAGCGGCCATGCGCGGCCCCTCCAGGAACACCCGGTCACGACGCTCTGTTTCTGTCCCCGCTCCAACGAACGGGAGCGCGGCCAGCACCAGCACTGTTTTCCACATGGTCATTCTTCGAGGTAGGGCCTTGCCGAGCGCGGGAACAGGGCGATTCCACCGGCCTGCAGGCCGATATCCACGGAGGACACGCGCTTCAGCGTCGTGAGGTCAATGGCGTCCACCGCGCCGGGCGTCGCGCCCTTGTCCTCACAGGTGATGAAGGCAAAGCGTGAGTCCGGCGTCAGCACCACGCCGTGCGGAATCCTGCGACTCGTGGGGATGCGGGCGAGCTCCTCGCCCGAGGCCAGGTCAATCACGCCAACGGACTGAGCGCCCTTGTACGTGATGACAAGGCGCTTGCCGTCCGCCGTCACGTCGAGGTTGTACGGAGCGCGGCCCGTCGGGAAGCGCCGCAGGATCGCCCAGGTCTTGAGGTCCACCTCAACCACCTGGTGCGCGCCGTTGAGCGCCACGTACACCACGGGGCGCGTTGGGTGCGGCTGGACCCAGGTGGGCTTGGTGACGGCGACATGCGTCGTAGCCGCCTCATCCGCTCCCCCGGCATCGGCTTCCTCGCCGGCTTCGCCGTGCCCGCCACCGGCCGTCGGACGACCGGTGCCGTCGGTCAATAGCATCCGCCGCAGCACCTCCATCGAAACCGCGTCGACCTCGATCAGCTCGTCGCTCATCATCGCACACGAGAAGTGGCGCGAGCCGTCCACCGACAGGCGCGACCCGTGGGGCATCGAGCCCGTCACGATCTGGTCGATTTCCACCATGCCCTCGACGTCCACGACCGACACGCTGCTAGGCGTCATATCGCCGTGCAGATCGAAGTTCACGCAGTACAGAAACCCCGTATCGCGCGAGATCTGCATCGTCGCCGGGAAGAGGCCCAGCTCCGCCTCCCCCACGAGCTGGTTCGTGCCCGTCGCGTACTTATAGAGGCGCCCGTACGGCTTGCCGTGGGCCATCGATACGAACCAGTGGCGCCCGTCCGGCGCCACGGTCAGCCCGTGAGGTCCCTCGATCTCTGTCGCCTGGTAGCCCACCTCGATCACGTTCGCGATGGAGAGGTCGCGGCCATCGAAGCGAAGCTCGTAGATCTCGTCGGCCGACTCTGCGGCCACGAGGATTCGTTCTGCGACCGCGGCGCCCTTCAGGGGTTCCTGGGCAGTTTCCTGCGCAGCCTCTTGGGCGGCCGGCAGCATGCCGGCCAGACCGATCATGAGTGCCAGCATTACCGCTCCAGCTTCATGGCCCAAAGGCCAGAGTTCCAGTCCGAGAAGAACACGTGTCCCTTGTGCGGCTGCGGCCCCCAAGCCATCGGCGCGTTCTTGATGTAGCCCTCCGGGTCATCCGGCAGGTACCACGCGATCTCACGACCCTGGTCGTAGAGGTTGCCCATCAGCTCGCCCGACACGTCGACCACGCGCAGACCCGCGTTGTAGTACGCCACGTACATCAGGTCGCCGTCGACCCAGATGTTGTGGGTTCCAGCCTCGGGCACCTGGTAACGCGCCGTCTCCGCCGGGTTCTTGAGGTCCGAGAAATCAATGAAGTGGATCCAACCGCGCGGGTAGGTCGGCTTGCCCGTGAGGTTGAGTCCCAGCGGGAACGCTTCGTCGCCGGCGGCGACGTAAAGGCGCCCCGACTCCTGGCGGAACGGAAAGGCGGCGTGGTTCCAGCCGTTCGGATACGCGTAGCTCGAAACCTTGATTGGGTTGGAAGGCGAACCACCCGCCATGCCGTTGCCGACGTCCACGATGTGCACGCCCTCCGACCAGTTCGACGAGTACGCGAGGCCGTCCTCAACCCAGACGTCATGGATGGAAGGGCTGGGCGCATCGACCTTGTAGGACCCGATGCGCTGCGGCGAAACCGGATCCGCGATATCGATGGCGTCGTAGCGCGCTCCTGCAGAGAGGGCGTACACCTTATTGTCGTCGATGAAGACGTTGTGCACGCCGCCGGTCAGGTTGTCATCGAAGCCCGAGCGAATCTCCGGGTTCCGTGGATCCGTCACGTCGACGATCACAAAGCCGTTCTTACGGTTCGACGCGCCCTCACGGGACAGAATACAGGTGCGCCCGTCTGCCGAGACCTTCACGTCGTTGACGGTGCGCGCGTCGATGTTGACGGTCGCGATACGCTCCATGTTTGCGGGGTCGGTCACGTCCCAGAAGTGGGCGTCGCCGTTCGCGCCCCAGGTGCCGGTGACGGCGTAGTCGCGGCCGTCGACGCCCTCCCAGACCCAGAGGTCCGAGGTGTGCGTGTCACGCACCGGCGCGTGCCCGACCATCGTGAACTTGCCCTTCACATCGCGCGCCGTGGCGGCGAACGTCGTCCGCGCCGCCACGTCGCCGGAGGTCGCGACGAAGGTGTAGCGGCCCGGCTTCTCCGCCACGAAGCGCCAGCCACGCGGCGCGCCCGGAATCGGCTCGATCTGGCCGCTCGCGCCGGCCCCCAGCGTGTCGTCGGTGCGAGCACGGAACGCCATGTCCACCGGCACGAACGGAACGAGTTCGCCCGCCGCGTCGTAGGCGCTGATCTCCAGGTGAACGACGTCGCCCGTGCGGGGCGCCGCGATGTCCGGCACCACCTCCATGCGCACGATAGGATTGGGCTGGACAGTGAGCTCCTGGCTCAGGGCCATTCCCTCGGCCTCCACGCTGGCCGTGAACGTGCCGGCGGTGTGCAGCGTCAGCTCGCCAAAGCCGTCGAAGCTCGCCACCGAGGGATCGCTCGAAGACCATGTCGCGTCGAGCTTGTCACGCTCTCCGCCGCTGTTGTCAAAGCCGCTGGCCCCCATCGCCACCGAAGTGCCGACCCAGAGCCCCGCGTCCGGAGCGCTCATCTCGATGCGCTCGAGCGGCAGCGCCTTGACCGTCACCTTGACGGTGCCGCTCAGGCGAGCGTTGACGCTGGCGCGCCCTTCCTGATTCTCACCCGCGCTTTGCTGGCGCTCACGGATGATGACCTCGTAGGTACCTGGCTTGAGCCCCGTCACCACGCCTTCCGCGCGGTCGACGGTCAGCTCGCGTCGGCTGCGGGAGAAGAACATCAGCTCGGCGTCTTCCGGCTCGCCGTTGGCGTCGAGTGCCTGGGCATTAATCTGCGCCGACTCTCCCACCTCGATGGTGAGCTCGGCGGGCTCGATCCGAAGGCTGCGACCATCTTCAGCCGCGACCTCTGGAACCTTGGAAGCCTCCTGGGCGAGCGGCCCCATGGAAGCAGACCCAATGGAAGCTGACGCCGCGGAAGCCGGCAGCGCAACGGAGGGCAGAAGGCCGAGGGCCAGGAGAGCGGAAGCTCCGCGGAGCCAGAGAGACGCATTCATGATCGGTACACGCTGGGCGCGCGCTTGAGAGAACGGGATGCTCCCAGCATAGATCTCCCCCATGTTCTCCCACGGCAATCCGGGTCAGAACTTCGTTCGAAACACGTTGCCCTTGCCATGTGCGGCGGGAATCACTTTCTCCAATAGCTTTGGGACGGCCGCGGGCCTGCGGTCCTCGACGGCAGCTTCGCCAGGTTCAGTATCAGCTCTTTCTCACGCGTCACCTCGGCCTGGGTCAGGCGGCTGTGGAACCTGAGCTCCCCCAGATCGTTCTGACCGGGTGCAAGCACGAAGGGTCCCAACACGTCCTTGTGCACGCCCGATTGCAGCCATACCTGGGGGCCAGAAAGCCGATCCAGCTCGGCTGAGAAGTAGAAGCCGCCGTCCTCACGAATGCTCAGGACCTCTTCGAAGGCTTGACCCGAGACCGAGGAGCCGGTGATTTTGACGCCCCCGGCGCGCTCCTTGGGATGGTTCCCAATCACCCCCTTGATGCCCGCGGTTTCTGATCGGTCACCGAACTCAAGGGTCACCTCCAGGGAGACAAGCGCGGGCCCTCGCAGGGGCAGGTCCATTTCCCCAGGGGTCGGATAGGGCACCATGACTTCCGCGCGGGCGGTCATCGCCGGAACGACAGGCCGCCCTCGCCTGCCGCGAAAGGAGCCCTCCCAGACAAGCGGGCCAGAGAACACATGGAGCTCGATGCAAGTCTCGGTTCCCATGCGAGGCGTCCCTCCCGACCTTCGTTCGAAATATCCCTGGAACGCCCCCGGATTGCCGATGGCTCGAACTTCATAGGACAGTCCCGGGCGAAATGGAGTCGCTACCGCGGCCCCGCCCGACGTCTGGGCGGTGATCTTGAATTCAACGGGGCGCCGGAACTCAGCGCGCACCTCCCGCTCGACAAACTCCCCTTACCCCAACGCGACGCTCAGCGGCTCGAATCGAAAGGGAGCCTGGTCCTTGGCCGTCACTGAATAGGTGCCCGCCGCGAGCCCCTCGAACGCGACATGTCCCTTGTGGCCGAGGACCTCCACATCCACGAGGCCATGTGCCTCAAGGTGCAGCATGACCGTCCCCGAGCGGTGGGTCGACTTCGGCGCCGACTCGGGACGATCCACTAGGGTCAACAGGATCCGCCCTAGCCCCTCTTCTCCGACCACCCGCGTGGCCGCCGGGGCCGACACCTCGACAGGTCCAGCATCCGACGCAACCCCGAGGCCCGACGCGGCACCCGGGAGAGCGTCCGGAGCACCGGCGGTCCGTTGCGCAGCGCCAGCCGCGCCGGCGCTGACCGCGGCCACATCAGAAGCCGCCACGCCGGGCGGCACCCGAAGGAGTAGAACGAACAGAGCGAGAACGAACGCAGCGCCGAGCAGGAAGAACCAAGACCGCATTAGCTCATGCTACTCCGCCTGGAGAGGACTCGCCGAGATCGACGCGACCAGAAGCTGAAGTCGAAGGTGTACGGGGCGAGCGACGACTGCCGACCACCGGGGTCCTACACTTCTTCCTTCGCGGTCAGCGTGATCAGCTTGTCTCCGGCCGCCACCGCCGTGCCTGCAGCCGCATGGATCGTCTTGACGACGCCGTCGCCGCCCGCCGGGATTTCGTTCTGCATTTTCATGGCCTCGAGGATCAGGAGCGGCTGACCTTCCGTCACCTCTTCCCCTTCCTGGACCAAGAGCTCGACCACGACGCCGGGCATCACGGCCTTCAGCAGGCCGCCGCCCTTGTTCGCCGCCTTGGCCGCCAGGTTGGCGGCCTGCTCGCGCTCATCCTCGAGCTCGCAATCGTAGCGGTAGCCCGCCACGGTCACCGCGATGTCGTGAGGCGTCCCCTCGATCGACATGGCGTAGCTCTTCCCCCCGTGCAGCAGGATGATCTGGCCGTGCGTGTCGGCCTCCTTGTAGTCGACCTCGCAGGGCTCTCCGTTCAAGAGAACCTGCAGCTCACCGAGGCGCTCGGTGACCTCGATCTCTTGGGTCCTTTCTCCGATCTGTACGTACGTTTTCATAGCTTGATTCGATGCGGAGAGATCAGGAGAAGGAGGTGCTGTGGCCGGCGCGCTTGACGTAGTTGGAGGTTTCGCAGCGCGCGCGGCCCATCCAGCCCGTTCGCTCGGCGTCGGCAGGAGCCAGCGCCCGGCGCTTCGCCAGGTTGTGACGGTAGATCGCGGCCGCGACGGCGGCGAGAGCTTCGTATTTCTCAGGCGAGGTGATCGTCAAGCTCTCCAGGAAATGCGTGTCGATGTCGCCCTTGCGGAACGCCTCGTGCTCGAGCACCTGGAGCGCCGCCGGCAGGCCTGTGTGAACACCGCCGACGTTCATCTCCTGGATGGCACGAATCATCCGCTCGATGGCCTGGGCGCGATTGGCGCCCCAGACGATCAGCTTACCCAGCATCGGGTCGTACTGGAGCCCGACCTCGAGCCCGCGGTACATCGCCGTGTCCAGGCGCACCCAGGGACCGCCGGGCGCGCGCAGGTTGTGCAGCGTACCGGTGGACGGCAGGAATCCGTTGAAGGGGTTCTCGGCGTTGATCCGCACCTCGATGGCGTGGCCGTTGATCGAGAGAGCGTCCTGGCCGTAGCCAAGCTCCTCCCCCGCGGCGACGCGCAGCTGCTCTCGCACCAGGTCGACGCCCGTGATCATCTCGGTGATCGGGTGCTCCACCTGGAGACGCGTGTTCATCTCGAGGAAGAAGAACTCGCCGCCCGACCAGAGAAACTCCACGGTGCCCGCACCACAGTAGTTCACGGCCTTGCCGGCCTGGATCGCGACCTCGCCCATGCGGGCACGCATTTCGTCGTCGACGATCGCCGACGGCGCCTCCTCGACGAGCTTCTGGTGCCGGCGCTGGATCGAGCACTCGCGCTCGAAGTAGTGCACACCGTTGCCGTGACTATCGAACATCACCTGGACCTCGATGTGCCGCGGGCGGTCGAGGTAGCGCTCCAGGTAGAGGCGCCCATCACCGAAGGACGCAACTGCCTCACCCGATGCCGCGCGGAACCCCGACTTCATCTCAGACGGCTCGCGGACGACGCGGATGCCCTTGCCGCCGCCACCGGCCGCCGCCTTGATGGCGATCGGATAGCCGATGCCCTCCGCCTCCTTGATGGCCTCCTCGACATCCGCCACCGGATCGACGAGCCCGGGCACGCACGGCACACCTGCCTCGCGCATGGCGCGGCGCGAGATGATCTTGTCACCCATGACCTCGATGGCCTTCGGCGGCGGTCCGATCCACGCCAGACCCGCATCCACGACGCGGCGCGCGAACTCCGCGTTCTCCGAGAGGAAGCCGTACCCGGGGTGGATGGCCTCGGCTCCCGTATCCTTGGCCGCCTGGATCACCTTTTCCATGTCCAGATAGCTCTCGGACGGCAGCTTGCCGCCCAGTGGGACCGCCACGTGGGCCATCCGAGTGTGGAGCGCTTGCGCGTCCACTTCGGAGTACACGGCAACGCACTCGATACCCATCTCACGGGCGGTGCGGATGACCCGGAGAGCAATCTCTCCGCGGTTCGCGATCAGGATTCTTTGAAACATGAAGAAGAGGTAATTTCCGGCGGTCGGCTGACGCCATGATTCTCATCTTTGAACGGCCCTGGCGCTACCCGAAGGGCCTGGAACGGAGCGGAGACGGTCCGAAGACCGGGCGAAGAGTCGCTGCATCGGGGCGCGCACCGCGCGCGAATCCCCTTGCCGCGCCACGTCGCCACCCTGACCCAACATGCGAACACTCAGCTCCGTCCTCCTCCTGCTCCTCGCCTCGTGTGTTTCTACGCCCGACGTGGAGGGTGTAATTCAGGGTCCGCCCGGCGCTGTGGCGTCGACCGCGGGTCCAGGTTCCGGCATCGATCCTGGAATTGAGCCTAGAATTGAGCCCGAAGATGAGTCCGGAGTGGAACCTGAAGTGAGCCCTGATCCGGAGCGCGCAGGAGCGCCGGCGGAAGGCACCAGCGGACCGCTGCCCACCTACCGTACCCCCGATCTACGGCCCCAGACCTTCACCCGCGCCGAGTTGGCGAACGAGGCCGAAATACGGCGCGGAGCCCTCGACAGCCGCTGCCGAGAGCTCCTCCCGACGGCCCGCGAGGAGGACGCGACCTACGAGGAGCTCATGGCCGCTTCCCGCGCCCTTGTGTTCAACGCCGACCTGCGGATCCAGACGGACGTGGCCCTGAGATTCGACCCGGAGAATCTGCCCAAGACTTCGGCCCTCATCGACGCCGAGGACGACGTGCCCTCCGCCCTGAAGGGAGAGGTCCGCTCACTGGCCCAGGAGTCCCGCGATCTCGCCGATCGCGCCCTCAAACTCCGTCCAGGCGACGCGGCGGCTGACCTCTTCAACACGCTCGGAATCGGCCTGAGCCTCTGGACCATGGGGCCCTTCCAGGCACTCACCAACGGCGCAGCCACCACGCTCCCCCGGCGCATCAAGCAGGTCGCGGAGGAGCACCCTGAATTCGAGGGTGCCTCACCGCTCCGGCTCAAGGGACGCTTCGCGTCGCGCGCACCGTGGCCTTACAAGGACAAGGCCGCGGGCGTCGAGGCCCTGGAACGCGCCGTGGAGATCGGCCCCATTCCGCTGAACCTGCTGTTCCTCGGTGACGCCTACTGGATCAACGGGAACGAGGAAGCAGCGATCGCGACCTGGGAGCGCGGCGCCGTGGCGAACGCCGACCTGGAGACCGAAATTAGCTCTCCGTTTCTGCGCGAAATTTGCCGCCTGCGGAGCCTCTCA
>JBLIHL010000244.1:0-8504 GCA_047635895.1 Paracoccaceae bacterium
CCGTAAGAGACGGATCACGCTCGTCGTAGCCCGAGTTGATCTCCTCGATCGCATGGACTTCCCACACGGTCTCCGCGCCGTCGCGGATGGGCAGGGGTTCGGCCCTGTAGATGTCAAACTGCCTGGGAACCTTATTGGCCTTTTCCTCGGCGGTCAGGCGGTTCGAGGCGAACAATATTTCGTCTGAACCGGGGACCGCGGACGGATCGGTTTCATCCGCTGGCGTGTTCAGGCCGCGGCCGTCGAGGTGCTCGGGCGTGCCGAAGACGCCGCGATCGTAGCCCGAGCGCCAGAGGTCGAGTCCACCCTCGCCACCTGGCCGGTTCGACGCAAACAAGAGCGCGCCGTCGGTGGTGAATGCGGGCGCGAGTTCGTCCGCCGAGCTGTTGACTCCAATCAGCGGGCGTGGTTCGAAGGTGCGCCCCTCACGGTCCACGTCACAGACCCAGATGTCCATGCCGAGCCCACGGGCCCCCACAACGAACACCATGTAGCGGCCGTCGGGCGAGAGTACGGGAGAGCTCTCCGGCTCCTCCGAGTTGAGCTCGCCCGGCAGCGCCAGCGGCGCGTCCCACACGGCATAGCGAAGCTCGTCGACCTTAGCGATTTCAATCGTGCGCTCGCCGTCCGTGAAAGCGCCTTCGGTGCCTAGGTACGGGCGAAAACGAAGCCACGCCACCAGGAAACCAGCCGCCAGAAGGCTCACTGCGATCACGATGTTCTTGGTGAACTGTCCGCCGACTTGTGGCTCGCTGGCGATGACTCGAGGCTCCTTGATGGGTGTGGGTGAAGTGGCGTGGACGCTCGACGACTACTTATCTACGGTCGAGATACCGATGTCACGCAGGCCGGAGATCCGGCAAGCGTCCATGACGTCGGTCACGACCTGAAGCTGTGCGACTTTATCGCCACGAATCGTCACCGGTGTTTCAGGGTTCTCGCGCGCAGCGCGCGCAAAGATCTCCACCATGCGGTCCTGATTCACGGTCTCGCCTTCGATCTGGATGGTCCCGTCGCGCAGCACGAAGACCTCGATGTCCTTCGTCTCGGGGGCGGCTACCTCGCCGCTCTCCGCGCTCGGAAGATCGAGATCCATCTGCTTCTCCTGCTCCGCGAAGGTCGTGGCGACCATGAAGAAGATCAGAAGTAGGAACACCACGTCGATCATCGGCGCGAGGTTCAGGGCCAGCTCGGCCGCGGGGTCCTTGGCGTCGATTTTCATATCGCGCGGGTGACGGCCTCCTCACGGCCTCCGGCAGCGCCAGCGCTCGACGCGGCGGAGCCCTTCAGCGCGCTGCGGCGCAGGGCGTTCTCTGCATCACGGTGCACGGACTCGGCGCGCGAGGCGAACTTCTCGATCTGCCCCTGGAGAAACCAGTAAGCGCAGATCGCAGGGATGGCTACCACGAGGCCGGCGGCGGTCGTCGTCAGCGCCCGGTAGATGCCGCCCGCGAGTAGCTCGGGCTTTCCGATGCCACCCTCGCCGGCGATGCTACCGAAGGCCTCGATCATCCCCCAAACGGTGCCCAGCAGGCCAAGAAGCGGCGCGATCAGCCAGACCAGGAAGAGCGGGCGCAGGTTGCGGCTCATCGAGCGGACCTCCGCGTGGGCCGCGTCCTCCACGACTTTCTCACGCTCGGAGAAGTCTGAGTCCATGCGTTCGAGGGCCGCGCCGACGATCCGCGCGAGCGGCTTGGAGGCCTGTTCGTTGCAAATCTGGAGGGCCGCACGCGCACCCTTAGTCTCGGCTGCCTCGACGATGTTCTTACCGAGCTGCTTCGAGCCAAGGTTGCCGGAGCGAAGCCCGATCCAACGCTCGATCGAAAACGCGAGCGCGAGCATCGAGCAGAGGGCGAGGGGGATCATCAGCGGACCGCCGCGCAGGATCAGATCCTGGAGCGACTCCGCCGTGACCCCGGAGGTCTGCAGCAGGGCAAGGGGCCCAGTGGCTGCGAAGTGAAAAAGGCTCGTCATGGGAAAGTCGTCGGGTCGTGGCAGATGCTGGTGTGAAGGGCGGTTCGCCAGCTCAGTGACTCAGCTCAGTTACTCAGCTCAATAGATCAGATCAGTCGATCAGCCGTCGGCGGTTCACTTACGCATCAAACGCCGCCTGCGAGGCGCTTCTTGGCCTCCACTGCGTACTTGGTCTTGGGGTAGTCCTCGAGGACTTCCTCGTAGCGTTCCCGGGCACGCTCCGCCTCGCCGCTGCGCTCGAGCACTTCACCCGCGCGCACCAGCGCCTCGGCGCATTCCTCGGCGTGGCCGTAGAGCACCGCCACCTTGAGGTACTCGGACAGCGCACCCTCGAGGTCGTTCTCGTCCTCAAGAATCCGGCCCGTCTCAATGCGCGCCTGGGCCGCAAGGATTCCCTCGTCGGACTCGATCACGCGGCCAAGGGACTGGCGCGCAGCGCGGCGATCACCGCGACGGCTCAGGGCTCGACCGCGCCAGAGCTCGGCCTCGGTCAGGCTCGCGAAGTCTGGATAGCGCGAAACGAGGCTGCCAAGGGCGTCAGCCGAGGCACCCCAGTTCTCGAGCCTGCCCTCGGTGAGGCCCAGGCGGAAGAGTGCCTTGGAGCGCGACGCGTGGCTCGGGAAGTCCTTGACCATCTGGCGCAGCCAGACGGCTGAGGCTTCGAACTGCTCCTCGCGGTAGCACGCCTCGCCCGCCAGGAACATCGATTCCGGCGCGAGGACGCCCTTCGGGAAGCGCTCCACGAGGGTGCCAAACGCCTTCGCGGCGTTCGCGTTCTGCCCCCGTCGGAGCTCTGAGAAGCCGCCCTTGTAGAGCGCGCGTTCCGCGACCTCATCAGCGGCGTACTGTGACGACGCCACGTAGAGCGGCGCGGCCCGTTCATCGTCTCCAGCTTCGTAGTACGCCTCGCCGACGAAGAAGAGGAGTTCGGCGACGTCGGGGCTTTCGGGGAGTGCCTGGCGCCCCGCGATGGCCTGCTGAGCCGCGCCCTGGATGTCGCCCTGGTCGAGGGCCACGAAGCCCAGCTCGATGCGCGCAGATGCGACGCCTTCGGCGCCCTTGAACTTGGTCGTCAGCGATTGCCAGAGGCTCTTCCGACCGTCGAGATCACCGGCCTCCGCCAGCACGCCGTCCACGAGCCGTGCCGCGCTCAAGAGACGCTGTTCATCACTGCTCCGCGAGGCGAATGCCTGGAAGGCTACGGCGGCATCCGTCGGGTTCTCTGCCTTCGCGAACGACCAAACGAGCAGCTCGAGCGACGCCGTGCGCAGCTCCTCGGACGCGCCGCTGTCGCGCGCCACGTCCCAGAGCGGCTCGGTCGCCGGTGCGTATTCGCCTGCCTGATAGCGGGCCCAGCCGAGGCCGTAGCGCGCATTCCTCGACAGCTCGTGCTGCGGAAAGCGCTCGACCAGCATCGCGTAGGACGCCGCCCCCTGGGCAGAATCACCCAGGCTGATGTAACGCTCAGCGGCCTCGCTCAGCGCCGCAGGCGCGAGGGTGCTGCTCGGATGTTCTGCAACCAGGCGGCCGTAGAAGGCGGCACCGCCTGCGCCCGGCGTCAGGCGTGCGAGGCGCAGGAGAACCTCGTCCGCAAACGCACCCTCCTTGCCGGTCGCGGTCGCATAGGCCGTGAACGCCTGAATGGCGCCCTGGCTATCCCCTCCTTTGAGGGCCGCGCGGCCCGTCATGAAGAGTGCCTCCGCGCGCTCGGCTTCGGTCAGGTTCCTGTCGCGCGATGCCGCTGCAAAAAGCTGCCGGGCACCGGCCGTGTTGTCGGCGTACCACTGGCACCAAGCCAGCCGGGAGTTCGCGCGTGAAACGAGGCTCGGATCCACCTTGGCTCCGCCCTCGGCAGCGCCCTCAGCCGCGATCTTCTGCCTAGCCTCGTCAAGTAGCGTGCGCAGGAGAGGCTCGGCCTCCCCGTAGCGTTCCATCCGGAACAGCGCCTCGGCGCGAGTCAGAAGCGCCTCGAGCCGGAACTCGGTACCAGGCTGCCGCGCCGCGCCCGTGAGCAGCGTGCGCGCCAGTCGCTCGGCTTCTTTCGCATCGCCCGCGTTCAAGCGAGCCACGGCGGCGGCGTGGAGCGCATACGAGCTGCCCGACTGCTCATAGAAGGCCGCCGCTTCCTGGGACCGGCCCAGCTCGAAGAGTGCGTCGCCTGCCGCAATCCGAAGCTGAACGCCAAGGGTCTCGTCCGGGTTCTTCTTGAGTCCGTCCTGGGCTGCCGCGAGCGCCGCTTCGTGGCGCCCCTGCCCGGCCTCGGCCATCGCGAGCCAGTAGCGCGCCTGCGCGTCCTGCACCGTCGGTGCGGAACGTAGCGCCGTCGCTGCCTCCGCAAACGCCTTCGCGCGGACGAGTTGCACGCCACGCTGGAGCGCGACCTCTGCGGCAAACCGCCCCTTGGGAAACTGGCTGAGATAGCGACCAAAGCGGCTGGCCGCAGCCGTCGCATTGCCCTGGGTCACCTCTGCGAAACCCGCACCGCGAAGCGCGACCTCGGCGTATTCGCCCTTGGTCACGCGGCCGTACCACTGGATCGCGTCGGCCGGGCGGCCGGCCTCAAGGTGAGCCTCCCCCGCGAGGAACGCGAGCTCGCCTGCCTGTGGATCCTCACCATGCTGGCCAAGGAAGTCCTGGGCCCCTGCGATCGTTCCGTCGAAGTTCTTTTTCTTCCACGCGCTCCAAGTCCGGCCGTAGCGCGCATCCCGCGCGTACTCGGCTGCGGAATCATCCGTCCGCTTGAGCACGCGTCCGTACGCAGCCCCGGCCTCGTCGAACGACTCGCTCCGGAACAGCGCCTCCGCGAGCAGATAGATCGCGGGCGTCTTGAGGTAATCCGCGTTCGAGGCCTCCACTGCCCGGAGGCTCTGAACGGCCACCGCGTTCTCACCCAGCTCAACGGCGCACTGCCCGAGCCGAAACTTGACCTCCATCGCCTGCTCGAAGCCGTTGACGCCATCGAGCGCTTGGTACTGCGCCAAGGACTCCCGCGTCTTGCCGAGCTCGAAGTAGGCCCCCGCGAGTCGATAGCGAACCGCGTTCATGCGGCGGTGGTTCGTGAAGCGCTGGAGGAAGTCCGTTCCCTCCTTGACGACCATGTCGTGCAGGCCCCGCTTCGCCAGGCCTGCGATGAGGGCGGATTGCTCATCCCCCTTGTCCAGAATCAGGACCGTAGCGGGCCGCGTGGGCCCCACGTAGCCCGCCGGAACGGCGGCCAGGAGAGGTGAAAGAGACGATGTCGAGGCAAGCGCAAGTGCCAGGAGAGTGGACACTGAGCGGCTCCTGGTGCGATGTGTGCGGCGGTGCTGATGCATGGTGGCGGTTCGGAGTCGAGAGATGGCTCGACTACGCCGGCTCATACTACTCCGATAACCTGGGTCGGCGTTTTCAGCAGGAAGACCTTTACGGTTCCGATCTGACACGTCTCGAACGTGAATCTTGCCTCAGCCCGGGAACGCCGATGGTCACGCAGTGAGCGCCAGACCTGCCCTCGCCGCACCCAGCGCCAGCGCCACGTTAAGGAGGATCGAAAGCGCGGCTGCGCCATGCTGTCCACCGCGCAGGAGCGCCACGGTCTCGAGACTGAAAGTCGAGAACGTGGTGAGCGCCCCAAGAAGCCCCACCGCAATAAAGTGCCGATGCGCCTCGACCCAGGAACCTTTTTCCATGGCGCCCGCGAGCGCGCCGATGCAGAAGCTCCCCACGACGTTCACGAGGAGCGTCGCGAAGGGAAAGGTTGTCCCGGCAAGCCACAGAGCCGTGAGATAGCGAAGAATCGCGCCCACGAAGCCCCCGGCTCCCACGAGGAGGAGTTCACGCATGCCACCATCGTGCCGGACGGGGGGGCCAGAAAGTAGCGTGGCGTCCGTTTCAGAGCCTATCGCTGCCCCTGAGATGCAGGCCAGCCCTCCTCCTTCCGGGACACGAACGGTACTTTTGAGCACCTTGCCCCCACGCAGGCCAAGGCCCATGGCAGCTTCTAGGCATGCTCTTTGCGTCCACGAGAACACTCCAAGCAGCCCTCATCGCGATTTCCACGCCCCTGGTGTGCGCACAGTCCCTTCTGGTGGAAGTCGGGGCACAACGCGGCATCCAGGCCTACACCCGTGCTCCAGGGCTTTCCGCCGGCATCGCCGCAGAGGACTTTGACGGCGACGGCGATATCGACCTCTTCGTCCCCAACGGAGTGGGTGCAGTGGACCAGGTGTACGTCAACGATGGACTGGGCCAGTTCACGGAGTCAGCCGCCAGCCTGGGGCTCAACCACTCGGGCAACCACCGGGCCGGCCTTTGGTTTGACGCTGACGGTGATGGTGATCTCGACCTCGCCACGGTCGGCGATTGCTACGAGGACGTGGTGTGCACCGGGGAACCTTCGGTGCGCTTGCATCGACAGCGCCCTGACGGCCGATTCGAGGAAGTGACCTTCCGGGCTGGGTTGGGCCGCGACCTGAAGATCCAACCAGACACCCACGTCGGAGGCATCGCCGCGGGAGACATCGACAACGACGGAGACCTAGATCTCTTCGTCGTGTTCTGGGAGGGGCTCGCCCACCTCTACATCAACGATGGCCAGGGGCACTTCACCGACGAGACGCAGCCCCGCGGGCTGAGTGTTGAGCAGAACCACTGGCAGCCAGTGCTCTTCGACTTCAGTGGCGACGGGCACCTGGACATTTTTCAGGCCGTGGATTTCACGCCGAATCGATTCTGGATCAACCAGGGGAACGCGACCTTCATCGACGAGGCACCCGCGCTGGGCATGGACAACGCCTTCAACGAGATGGGCGTGAACCTGGGCGACCCGGATCGTGACGGGGATCTCGACCTCTACATCACGAACATCTTCACCGGCACCGGCCGGCACAACCTGTTCTACATGCGAGGCCCCACGCCTCTCCAGTACCAGGAAATGTCTGGACCGATGGGCATCCAGGACTCGGGATGCGGCTGGGGCAACTCGTTCGTGGACCTCGACCTCAACGGGTGGCAAGACCTCGTGGCGACCGACTCCTGCCCGGGCCAAAAGGCGCGCGTGTTCCTGAACGATTTGCCGACCAGCGGGGCGTTCTTGGAGGTTTCTGAGCGCGCCGGTATCGACGGCCTGAACGGCACGGGCCTCGTCACCTTCGACATGGATGGCGACGGGGACCGCGACGTGGTCCAGGCGGACGTCGGGCAGCTGCGGCTCTTCGAGAACCGCCACGTGATCGACCCCCATCGCCGCTTCCTGATCATCCGGCCGCGCATGTCAGGTGGCAACCCCACGGCCATTGGCACGAAGGTGACGGTCATCGACGGGCCGTATCGCACGGCTCGCGCGATCCTTGCGGGGTCAAGCATCATGAGCCAGGAGCCCGCACAGGCCCACTTCGGCCTTGGCACCTCGGCCGAGGTCGACGTGCTGGTCGAATGGCCGGACGGCACGTCGACCACGCTCGTTGACGTAGCCGCCAATCAGGTACTCACCGTCACGCCGCTCTGAGCGCGGAGCGGTCTCGCCAGGGCAAGTGCCGTTCGCTTCAGGAGCGAAGGCGTACGCGGAGGGCCTGGGCCTTCATCATCGCGATCACCTGGACACCGGGAGTGAGACCCAGGCGCTCCACGGAGCGCGCCGTCACCTCGGCCAGGATCGGCACGCCCAGGCCGCAGTCGATGGAGACCAGCGTTCGTCCGGCGCCCTGGGTGACGTGCTGGACCGTGCCCGGAAGCTGGTTAGAGAGCGACAGCGTCGTCGGGGCGGGTGGCAGCGCGAGGATCACATCCTCTGGGCGCATTCGCACGTCGACCGGCGTGCCAGGATCGAGATCCGCACCGTCGCCGCAGGCGATTCGGACGCCGGACGAGCCTGCGGGGGCCACGTGCACCAGTCCCGTTGAATCGCGGCTTTCAATCACGCCGGGGACGTGAAAGACGAGGCCGCAGTCGTGGAGTAGGTCCAGTGCGCCCGGCTTCTGGACGAGCTCTGCGAGCGGTCCGTGGGCTGCCAGCTTTCCGCGGTCAATGAGCGCAAGTGAATCCGTGACGGCCAGCAGGTCACCGAGGTCGTGGCTCACGAGAATGAGCGGGACTCGGGCGTCGGCTACGACGCGCTGGAGGTACGGGAGCAGCTGGAGGCGCAGGCCCCGATCGAGCGCGGCGAAGGGTTCGTCGAGGAGGAGCAGGCGCGGCTCCGCCAGGAGCGCGCGGCCCAGCGCCACCCGCGCTTGCTCTCCACCCGAACACTCGGTGGGTCGATTCTTGAGAAGCCCGCCGATGCCGAGGAGCTCCACCACCTCGCTCCAGCGTGCCGCAGAAACGCCGCGGGCTCCGTAGCGCAGGTTCGCCTCGACGCTTCGGTGTGGGAAGAGCCGGTGCTCCTGGAACACGATGCCGATGCGACGACGGTGCACCGGTGGAACGATGCCCGCCGCTGTATCGACGAGCACCTCGCCGTCGAGCTCGAGCCGCAGGTGCTCTGGCTTCGTAAGCCCCGCGAGCGCCTTGAGCAGCGTCGACTTTCCCGCGCCCGATGGGCCGAAGAGCCCCAG
>JBLIHL010000245.1:0-8503 GCA_047635895.1 Paracoccaceae bacterium
AGCTCGACGAGTTCTACGGCTTCCCTGGCGCCGTGGGGGAGAACGCCAGCGAGTCCGGCATGAGCGCGTTTGAGCGCGTCAACGAGATCGCTGCTTCGCGCCCGATGCGTGCTTTGACGTTCCCCTTAACCCCGTGGGCCAGGGCGATCTCTAGCCCGAACTTGACGGCTGGCCTGCCCTGGCTGGCGCTGCTGGTTGGCCTTCTGATCGCGCTATTCGAAGTCGTAGCGAGGATGCCGATCGACTTCCGCGAGTCGTCGCTACGGACGTCGAAGGAGATGGAGCAGAAGCTTGCGCGAATGCGTAGCGGCCAGGGAGGAGCCGGCATCTTCGGCCAGTCCAGCCGCACGAAGGGCTGGCGGATTCCTTGGCTGGCGGGACGCTCCCCGTTCGGGGCGATCATTTGGGTTCGTACCGCGTGGCTTATTCGACAGGCCCGCGGCACGCTCCTCATCGTCGGGGTCGTGGCGATCGTCGGTACGGTGGTGGGCATCCGTGTTTTTCACGAGCCCGGAAGCGGTCCAGCCACGCTGGCGCTACTCGCAACCGTCTACCTGGCGAGCGGCGTACGGGCCGATTTCCGTACGGATCTCGATCGAATGGAGTCCATGCGCGCATGGCCGCTCAGGCCGTGGAAGGTCTTCGTGGGCACGCTGGTGCCCGGTGTAACGCTCACCTCACTCGTCGTGATCGGCATGCTGCTGCTCCGCGCCACGGTCCTGCGGCAGTTCGGGGCGGACCTCTGGATCGTCATGGTGCTCGTTCCGTTCCTCGCGTACGTCTGGACCTCGGTGGATAACGCCGTCTTCCTTCTCTTCCCGGTCCGCTTCGTTCCGGGGCAGGGCAGCGCACTTCAGCACACGGGCAGGGGATTCCTGCTGGTGATGCTCCGGGGCCTGATGCTGGTAGGGGCGCTCGCGGTCGCGGCGGGCGGTGCGTTCCTGCTGTATGAGCTTGTCGCTGATGGCGGCTTGGGTCGTCCGAAGCTCGCGGTCTACCTCGCGGGCGCATGGATCGCATTGACGGCGGTACTCCTGCTGATCCTCCTGACGGCTTTTGGCGCCTGGGCACTTGGCCGCTTCGACGTGGCGAAAATTCCTGGCCCAGGCGCCTGATCACGTGCCAGTCCACGTGCCAAACCAGGCGCTCGGTCAGCCGGTGGGGGCGTCACCTGGCGTGACTTCGGCCAGAGCTGCGCGTAGGTGAGGGAGCATCGCCTCCGCGGTCGCTTGGTTGTGGAACCCCGCGAAGTCGACGGGCGTTGTGGCGTCAAGGGGGAAGTCCAGCGGGGCGCCGAGCGGGTCGGTCACCGCGCAGCCCGCTTCAATCGCCACGAGGGCCGCACCGGCCATGTCGTAGGGCTTCGCCGTCTGGCTCGGCCTGCCGGTGCGTTCACCGACGATGGTTCGCGGGTCGATGATGGCGCGATAGGTGCCGAGGGCCAGGAGGGCCAGCTGGCCGCCGCTTGAGATGTACTGGTCATTGAACACGGTCGATAGATCGATCGTTGGATGCTCCACCAGCAGCCGTTCGAAGACCCTATACCCGAGGCCCGCGATGTCCGCCCGACAGGCGGGGTGAAAGGCGAAGAAGGGGAAGTAGCCGCGGTCCAAGCGCGCTTCTGCGTCCGTTCGCAGGGGGTCATCGGAGCGTAATTCCTCGTGCTTCTCGGCGTGATTTTTCCCGGGAATGAGGTCGATGCGACGCAGGCGTGCGCCGTTGCCCAGCACAGCGTCGAGCTCGCGAGCCTCGGTCGTGCGTGAATCCGGGATCTCCGAAATGAGCCCGTAGGTGAGGTCGCCGTACCGGGGTTCCCCGGTGCCCGGCCCCGCGAACGAGACGACGACCCAGGCGGACCGCAGGTCGTGCATCACGTTGCGCGTCCCGTCGATCGGATCCAGGATCATGCGGGGTCCGCCGTGGTCGAAGCCCGGGAGTTCTCGGCTGCCTCCCCCTTGGGCGGGCCCCCGGTGTCGCCAGCCGGCGTCCTCGGTCAGGAGCGAAATTGGCCCCTCTGCGGCCCTTCGGTCCAGCCAGCGGTCCACGGCCTCTTCGGCCACGACGTCGATCGCAAAAGTAATGTCTCCTGCGCCGATTCCGACGGCCTGGGTGACCTCGTCCAGGCGCGCCAGCTGGCCCTGGGAGGCCTCCAGAGCGCTCGCGATGGCCTGGCGGACGGGCCGCCGGATCTCGGAGGCGAGGTCCTGGAGGTGCCTGCGCCAGGGGTCGGGGCCCGAGTCTTTCGCGTTCGAGTGGGTGGCTGTGGGGGGAGCGTCGGTCATCACCAGATCCTATGACGTCCATTCACGAGGAGGCTTCCAGTAAGGCGCGGACCGGTCGGATCCCTTGTGAACAGGGGCCAGGGGCCTACACTGCGCCACCCGTTTTCTTCCCCGTACTATCCAAGGCTGCGATCCTGATCCAGGTTCGCTAACGACCCAATCCGATCCCATGACCGATGTTCAAGACGTGATCATTGTCGGCTCCGGCCCGGCTGGCTACACCGCCGCCATCTACGCCGCCCGAGCCAACCTGAAGCCGATGCTCTTCCAGGGCATGCAGCCCGGTGGCCAGCTCACGATCACGACAGACGTTGAGAACTTCCCCGGCTACCCCAAAGGCGTTCTCGGTCCGGAGATGATGGAGGAGTTCAAGGAGCAGGCCGAGCGGTTCGGCACCGTGATCAAGTTCGAAGAGATCATCGGGTTCGACTTCTCGAAGCGCCCGTTCACGCTGACGACGGACTTTGGTGAGCACAAGGCCAACGCCGTCATCCTGTCCACAGGCGCCTCCGCGCGTCTTCTTGGGCTCGAGTCGGAGTCCAAGCTCATGGGGCACGGCGTGTCGGCCTGCGCGACCTGTGACGGCGCGTTCTTCCCCGGGAAGGAGGTCGTCGTGGTCGGCGGCGGCGATTCGGCGATGGAGGAGGCCAACTACCTCACGCGCTTCGCTTCGAAGGTGACAGTCGTGCACCGCAGCGAGGACTTCCGGGCGTCGAACATCATGGTGGATCGCGCCAGGGCCAACCCGAAGATCGAGTGGCAGCTCAACAAAGCGCCGACTGAGATGATCGCTGGCGACGACGGCAAGCTCCGCGCCGTGAGGCTCAAGGACACGGTCACGGGCGAGGAAACCGAGTTCGAGACGGACGGGCTCTTCGTGGCGATCGGCCACATCCCGAACAGTCAGTCCTTCAAGGATCAGATTGAGACAGATGAGAACGGTTACGTGCTGGTGAAGAACGGCACGCACACCTCCATCGAGGGCGTTTTCGCCTGTGGAGACCTCATGGACCATGTCTACCGCCAGGCCGTCACGGCCGCGGGAACTGGCTGCATGGCGGCAATCGACGCAGAGCGTTGGCTCGAAGAGCAGAGCCACGCGGCTCCGGCGTAGGCATGAGCAAGCATCTCGACAGTCTCTCCCGGCCCCTGTCCGAGCGACTCCAGGGCCAGCACGCCCTCGTCACGGGCGCGGGTACAGGGATCGGTCGCGCGATCGCCCTGCGTCTCGCGGGTGAGGGAGCGTCGGTCACGCTGCTGGCCCGCGACGCTTCGAGGCTCGAGCGGACGGTGGAGGAGGCCCGCACACTGGCGGCGAACGGTCTCTTTCACACCGCTTCGTGCGACATCCGGGACGAATCCTCGGTGCAGGAGAGCCTGAAGGGCGCCGCGGGAGCCCTCGGGCCCTTCGACATCGTGGTCGCCAACGCGGGGCTCGGCGGCTCCAACGGTCCCGGATTCCAGTCGTCCGAGGAGCCGGACCGTTTCCACGATCTCGTCGCGACCAACCTTTCGGGGACGTATCACACCTTCCGGGCCGTGATCGAGCACCTCAGGCCTCGGGACGAGGCGACCGATCGGAGGCGCCATCTCGTGGCGATCGCGTCCATCCTCGGGCGCATCGGCGTGGTCGGGTACACGGGATACTGTGCATCCAAGGCAGGCATCGGCGGGCTGGTGCGGGCCTTCAGCGCCGAATTGGCGGAGGAAGAGATCCAGGTGAATGCCATCGCACCCGGTTGGGTCGACACGGCGATGGCGCGCGAGGGTTTGGAGGGCATGGCCAAGGGGCTCGGGATCACCTTCAAGGAAGCGCATGCACTTGCCATGAAAGACGTTCCGCTCGGCCGCATGGGCCAGCCGGAGGACATCGCTGGGCTGGTTGCATGGCTGGTTTCACGCGATGGCCACGGCGTCACGGGCCAGACGATTGACATGAACGGCGGCGCGTTCATGCTTTAGCTGGTTCCTGCGGTGTTTCTCGCTACGGATTGGCCCCCTCGCCTCTCTATATTCGAGGGATGCGAGTCGCACTGGTTACAGCCGCTTTTCGAGCCCGATCACCTATTGATCTGGCTTCCCACGTTCGTTCCTTAGCTCCAGCACTGGCGCGCGCCGGCGCCTCGGTGGAAATATTCGCCGGGGTGACAGGTTCCGGGCTTGTCCCGTACGCGCAGCGTCGGTCCGAGCTGGTCGAGCCAGTCACCGGTCAGGCCTTCGGCGTCACCGTCGTCGAGCTCGAGGATCGGCCGGATCAGGCCCGCGCGGCGGAGGCTTTCGCCTCGTTCCTCGAGCGTGAGCGTCCGCAGGTCTGCCATTTCGAGAGCCTGGACCCCATGGGGGTGGGGCTCGTACGTGAGGCCAAGGTTCGCCGGATCTCGACGCTCTACTCGGCTCAGGACACGTGGCCCGCGCACGATCGGGTGACGCTCACCATGCCCGACATGAGCCCCTTCGAACTCGGGGACACCGAGGCCGAGGCGCGCTCGCTCGCGGCGGAGCGGCTCCTTGCGGCCAGCGGCCTTCGGCCCGGCGATCCCACGTATGACGAACGGGCGAAGCACTTCCTGCACCAGGAGCTGACGCTCCCCGAGGAAGCTAGCGTCCTCCGCGACGCACGCGAGGCCGTAGAAATGCGCCGCGCCGAGAAACGCGTCGCCCTTTCCGGCGTCGATCGCCGCTTTGCCGCTTCGAGGCTTCTTTCCCGCGAGCTCTCGGCGGCCGTCGGGCGGGCCTTCACGTTCCGCGCACCTGGCGTGGACAGAGCCGTGCTCGCCGCGTGCTTCGCCGGCCCCGTTGCAGAGGACGCCAAGCCTGAGTTCGTTGGCGACGGCTATACGCCGAGCGATTTCAGCGGCGCGACGTTCAGCGAGGACCGAAGCGGCGTTGGCTCACTCGAGCGCGCCAAGGGCCCGATCCGTCTGGTCTACATGGGCACGACCGAGCGGACTTCCGGACTGGATGTGCTCCTGGACGCCGTCGCGCGGATCCGCGCCAAAGAGGAGGGGCCGGCGATGTCCCTGCGACTTGCGCTGGAGCGAACGGAGGACGTCCGCGATGCCGAGATCCACGCGCGCGCCCAGCAGTTGCGGGTCGATGTGGTGTGGTCCCGTGGCAGCTCCGTGGACGCTACCGCCGCGCTCGTTGGCGCGGACCTGCTGGTCATGCCGAGTCTTTGGGGCGAGGTCGCTCCCTCGGCCCTGCGTATCGCGTTCGCCGCTGGCATTCCCGTCGTGGCATCACGCATGCCGGGCGTGATCGAGGCTGCACCGTCTACGGCCAGCGTCCTCGTGACGCCGGGAAGCGTGGACTCCTTGACCGAGGCGCTTTCGCGTCTCGCGGGTGAAGGGGGAGCCGCCGCGCTCAGGTCCATGCGGAGCGCAGCGCTGAGCGAGCAGGAAGTGAACACGAAGAGCGTCGATGACGAGGCTCTCGAGTGGCTTGACACGTACCAGGCGCTCTGCGACGCGGCGGCCGCGATGGAGAGGGCCCGCAAGCTTCGGAGCACCGCACCTACCGCTCCCATGAGCGAGGTCGACTCGGTCGCGAGGCAGGAGCCGTTTGGCGGCCCGAAGAAGCCCGAGCGGAAGCGCCTCGCCTCGCTGGTCGAGGTCGAGGAGCAGATTGCCGAGATGAGGTCATTGTCGAACACGGAGCTGTTTGCCAGGGCGCAGGCCGGTATTTCGAAGCTGCGGCAGGCCTTTGGTCTCCAAGACTCGGACGCCGAGCTCCTCGCCCGTGTCGTCGCCCGCGGTGGCTCGATGCGCGATCGCGCGGAGCACGACGAGGCGACACGTAAGGAGGTCGCGCGTGCGCTCCATGATCTTCGTGTGGCTCAATCGGCGCTAGAAGCGGAAGAGTCCGTGCGCTCTCGTCGAATTTTGGACCTGCACTCGGTGCTCGAGCAGTTTGAGCACGAAGTGGCTCTCCGGGCCGAAGAGGCAGCTCAGGCCGTGGCCACTGCGGACGAGGCAAAAGCTGAAGTCGTCACGGCGACGTCCGCGATGGAGGAAGCGCAGGCCAGGATGCAGGACGCGGAGGCTCTCGGCGCCGCCGCGCGCGACGACGCCCAGGCGAAGGTGCGCGATGCAGAGGCATCCAAGGCTGCGGTCAAATCTGAGGCCGAGGCACAGATCGCTGGCGCAGGCGAGGAGGCACAGGCGCTTCGCGGCCAGGTTGAGGGCCTCAAGAAGGACCTCGGCACGGCTGAGGAGGCCGCCAAGGCGATGTCGATGGCGAAGGCCATGGCGGTCGAAGAGGCGGCTGAAGCAGGCAAGCGCTACCGCGAGGTGACCATGCAGGTCGAGGCTGCCAAGAAGGCGCTCAACGACGTCGAAACTGCCCGCGATGAGCTGGCGCGCTCCATCGATGAGCGCAGCTCAGAGATTCGTGCGGTCCGCGAGCGCATGATCAAGGCCGACGGCACCGAGGCAGACGCCTCCGAGTCGGGCCCCATGGGGGACCTGGAATCCATCGAGGCCTACTGCGTCTCACTGGAACGGGACCTGGAGGCGCTGCAGCGCAACGACAGCTGGGTCGCAGGCGAGGCCGATCGCTTGATCAATACGCTCTCGGAGGCTTCCGAGGACGAGACGTCCGGCGCCCGTGGGGGTGGCGGATCCGAGAGGGCCGCCGAGCTCCAGCGCCTCACGACGCGACTCGAGCGTATGACGGTCGAACTCGATTGGCGCCGTGTCGAAATGGAGGGCGTGGCAAGAGCCGCTGAATCCAAGCGGATGCGCTTCCTGGCCGGTCCGTTGGCATCGCGCCTGCGCTCGTGGGGCCAGCCGCCACAGGACGTGGTGACTTCGATGTCGGCCCTCGCTGAAGTCTCCAGCCGCTCGAGTGATATCGGCGGCGGCGAGCCGGACGCGATGGACGACGGCCTGGATCAGGCTGCTGATAAGGGCATGTTGGACCCGTTCCGCGTCGAGGATGCCGGTGCTCTGCTGCCCACGAGAGGGGTGGCCGGGGACTCGGCCGGTCCGTCGGACGAGACGGTCTCTGAGTCTGATTCGAACGAAGTGTCCGCGGACTCCGCGGGCCAGACCAAAAGTGAGGTGAAGTCATGAGCGCATCGAAGGGAACATCTAGCCACCAGACCTTGACGGATCAGGATCCTGCAGCGGCATCGCGCTCGATCTCGAAGTCCGTGTCGATCATCATCCCGACCGTCGGATCCAAGGCGCGTCTGCGTGTTTCGCTCCCCACGGTTGTGCGAGAGGTGGAGTCACGCGGGATCGCGGCGGACGAAATTCTCGTGGTGGATGACTCGGGCATGGACCGGGCCAGCGGCAGCGTCCCTGAGGTGCTCGGGGGCGAATATGGCGACCGGCGCGCTAAGGTTAGGATCCTCACGACGGGTGACAACCATGGTTTCGCGGCCGCGGTGACCAAGGGGATGAAGGAGGCGCGGAACCCGCTGGTGCTCGTGCTTCACGACGACGTCTCGCTTGAAGTGGGCGCGCTGGACGAGCTCGCCAAGGCGTTCCTGCAGCCTGGGACGGTGGCCCCGACGCCAGAGGCGGTCTTTGCAGCGTCTCCGCGCATCAAGCACGCGGGGGCAGGGGCTGAGGTGTCGCACGAAACAACGGGCACGCTGACCCTGGTGGATGATCGCCTGACCGTCTTCGAGGGGAAGCCGGCTATCGAGCCGGAAAGCGGTGAGTCGATGGATGGTCCGCGCCTGGCCTCTTTCCTTCCCTCGTCAGCGTTCATGATGCTGCGCCAGGAGTACCTGGACTCAGGCGGCTTCGACTCGCTGTTCGGACCGTTCTCTTGGGAGGACGTGGATTTTTCACTGTCCGCTCGCCGCAGGGGGCGCCTTCTGATCGAGGTCCCGCGGGCCAAGGCCACCCACGGCATCGGGGACGTACCGGAGACGGAGGAGTCGTTCGACTCGTCGGATCCAGACCTCGCGAGGCGGGTGATAGAGCGCAACAGGCTGCTCTTGCGCTGGAAGCACCTGACGACGCGGGCGGACGCGACGGAGCACTTGGTGAGCCTCTGGCGCAACGTGCTGGAAGCGGGCCTCTCTGGAGACAGGGAAACGCTGGAGCACGTGTGCCTGGCGTTCGAGAAGCTCGGCGAAGTAACCGCCTCGCGTGCGAAGGTGGCGGGGACGTCGTCTGCGGCGGTCTTCGGCTAGTACCGCAGCAGTACCGTTCCGCAGTACCGTTCCGCAACCAAAGCTGCGGGAATAGACGCGCCGCCCAGGATCG
>JBLIHL010000246.1:0-8485 GCA_047635895.1 Paracoccaceae bacterium
CTCTTTGCCTTCCTCCGCAATGACTCCAGGAACTCGGGGGACCGTCTCCGGATCGGTGATCACTGAGATCATGTGCCGACGGCCGTGGCAGCGTGGGCGCACCTCAAGGCGCTTCAGACAGAGCGCCGGTCTCGAGATGTAGCGGCAGAGCTTCTCGAACCGATCACGCTCACCCTTGGGAACCACCGTCGCCGCGTGGAGCGAGAAGCCGTTCGAGTTCTCGGGCCAGAGGTGGAGAGACGCGCTGGCCTGACCACCCGGATGGCTGATGAGCTCGGGCCATGTCGGGGTCGTGGAGACGCTGGAGCGGTAGGCCTGCACGCGGGCCGAATGGGACAAGTGAGCTGACCGACGCGGACTTCAGGCCTGGGAAGAACGCACCGTCACGCGCATCGCCGAAGTCGAGCAGCGGCTGCTCGTGCTCGGAAGAGTCGAGGCTCGCGTCTGTGCCCTCTTCTCCAGGACGCGGCGGTAGGCGGAGCTGCAGCGGGTTCAGGCCAGACCGCTCCAGCACACGGCGGATGCGCGCGATCACGTCACGGTGGACGCGGGCGACCTCGCCTGAGTCGAGGAGGCCTGGAATCTCCAGGCGTGGCAGCGGGACTCGGTCGCCGGCACGTCGACCTCGATCCTCACCGATGGAGTTTCCGTCACGTTCCAATGATCTGAAGGCCGCAGCGCCAGGAGCGGGCCCTCGGGTGGGAGAAGGCCCCTCAACAGGACAACCGAGGCGACTTGAATTCCCCTGCGCGGCGGCAAACGACTCTTCCTCAGCCCGGGCGGACTCGGGCAAGTCTCGCCCAAGGCGGCGGAACAGCCCGCGGTCAAAGCGCTCCTCGACGACGGATCGATCGAGGTAAAAGGAGCCATGGCGTCAAAGCCCAAAAGCTCCAAGGGGCCGAAAACTCCGCGCCCGGTGAATTTCGCGGGAATCTGTAACTGAAGACCGGGACCCAGGTGAACCCGGTAGCAGGAGAGGTGTGCTCGATCCCCAAGGGGATGCGGAGCCCCCTCACCGCGACGAGACCCTCCTCGCATCAAGGGCAGTCCCGTACCACGTCTGTTTGCGCCATTCACTGCTCGTCGTCTATCAGGCGAGTGGCGCAAACGAAGGCGGCACGGTAAAGCCACTGCAATGCCAAGAGGCCCAGATCGACGACAGTTGCCTTCCCGACAATCACTACATGCCGCCGCATGTCCGCTGACGTACCGCCTGCCACTTCGAAATCATGAACTCCCTAATCAAGCTGCCCATCATGACACTGCTCGGCT
The DNA here is from genome assembly GCA_047635895.1 of Paracoccaceae bacterium. Taxonomy (GTDB): domain Bacteria; phylum Planctomycetota; class UBA1135; order UBA1135; genus Saltatorellus. Next base: position 1,273 of record JBLIHL010000246.1, read on the forward strand.
TCGTCACGCTCGGCACCGTCGCAGCCGCACAGTCGATCTGCACTCAGAGCGCCGACAATTCAACGATCACCGTTCCCTGGGCGACAGGCTGCGTGTTTGGGGGCCCCATCGGGAGCGCCTCCAGCAGGATCGCGGGTGAGACTGCATGGATGCGTCGCTACTCACCGGCGACGGATTGCATGGCGGCAAACGGTGTCAGTATCGGCGCCGTGCACTTCGGTATTCAGGAGGCCTTCGCCGGCCCGGCGAGCAACGGACTCGTCGCAGTCGAAGTGCGCCTCTACAAGATCGATCCGATGCTGCCACTCAAGTTCATGCATATGGACCTCGTGCACGACGAGCGCCTGATGATTCCCGCCCAGACTCAGACGCATCTCGTCGCGCCGCTTCCGCGTCCGGTCTACATCGCTGCAGGCTATGACGTTGTCGTCGAGGTTTACCAGCCGGACGGGTTCTGGTCGCAGGACTTCTTTCGTCCCGGAACGAACGGGATCGGGGAGACGTCGCCCACCTACGTCTTTGGCGCATGCACGGCGATGCTATCTCCCGACCCGGTCACCGCGGCGTCATTAGGGGCCTTCGGGGGCAACCCCGCGATGCAGGTCATCCTCGACCTTGAGTACACGCCGGGTATCGGCGCGCGCTACTGTTCGCCGGCCACGGCGAACTCGACGGGGAGCGCGGCGACAATCGGAGTCGCCGGAAGTCCCAGGGCTGCTGACAATGACCTGACGCTACACGGCAGTGATTTTCCAGTGGGTTCGTTCGCGTTCTTCTTGACGAGTATGAGCCAGGGCTTCGTCGCGGGCGCCGGTGGAAGTCAGGGCAACCTCTGCCTTGGTAGTTCGATCGGCCGCTACGTCGCCCCCGGGCAGATTCAGCAGGCCGTCAACGGGGCGGTTTCCCTCGCCCTCGACCTGACCCAGACGCCGACTCCAACGGGGCTCGTCTCCGTGATGGGCGGGGAAACCTGGAGCTTCCAGGCTTGGTATCGCGATACGAATGCAGGCATGCCGACCTCAAACTTCAGCGACGCGATCACGGTCGCGTTCTTCTGATCGACGTCGCGCCACGCGCGGCTCTTGCGACCGTCTAGCCTCTCCACTCAATACCAGCCCGGCCGGCCGCAAGCAGCGGCGACCGAGCGCTTCCCGCACACTGCCTGCCAATTTCTCCAATGAGACAACATATTCGAATCCTCACTCACGCATGTGCGGTCGGCGCCCTCGCCACGGCCTCGTTCGCTCAGAACGACGAGTGCGCGAGCGCATCGGTGCTCCCCCTCGGCACGACGGCGTTCGATACCTCGAACGCGACTCTCAGCATGGAGCCGTGGACCTGCGCCTCCTCCTCCGCGCCAGACCTGTGGTTCGTCTACACCGCGGCGAGTTCGAACCCGATCACCTTCGATACCTGCGGCTCGTCCTACGATACCGCCCTTCAGGTTCTCCAGGGGCCCTGCGGCACGCAGACCCCTGTGGCATGCAATGACGATGTGTGCGGTGCCCAGAGCAGTATCACCATCCCTGGCGGCATGGTAGGTGACGTCATCTACGTGCGCGTAGGCGGATACCTCGGGGAGACCGGAGCGGGCGTGCTCAACGTCTCCGAGGTTCCGCCGAGTGGGATCCCCAACGACGACTGTCAGGGTGCGATCGCGATCGGCGTCGGCGCGACGCCGTTCGATACAACCGGTGCTTTGACGAGCCTCCCGGAATGGTCGTGCGCCAGTGGTGGAGCGGACATCTGGTACTCGTACACCACGACGAGCTCAAGCACCGTTCGATTCGCGACCTGCGGATCGTCCTATGACACAGCTCTTGAGGTTTTCTCCGGTACCTGCGGAGCTCTCACCTCGATCGCATGTGACGACGACTCGTGCGGGCTGCAGAGCACCGTTTTCGCGAGGCCCGGCGCGCCGGGTGACGTCTTCTTCCTACGCGTCGGCGGCTACGCGGGCAACGCCGGCTTGGGAACACTCGTCGTCTCCGAGTACACCGCGTCCAACGACGACTGCGCGAGCGCCACGCCGCTCCTCGCGGGAGCATCCACCGTCTTCGACACGTCCGGTGCCGCTCCATTCGCGATCGCGTTCTCGTGTGGATCGGGAGCCATAGGCGGTGACCTGTGGTTCTCCTACACTCCGACCAGCTCGTCCGTCGCGTTGCGCGTAGAGACGTGCGGGTCGGCCATCGACACGATCCTCGAGGCCTACGAGGGGCCCTGCGGCGCGCTCGTCTCGCTCGACTGCAGCGTGGACTTCTGTTCCAGTTATACGGCCGGTACCGGCTTCATGCTGGTCGGCGGGAGTCGCGTCAACGTCACGAGCGTCACAGCCGGACAGACCTACTACTTCCGCGTGGCCGGCGAGAACGGCTCGAGCGGCCAGGGAATCATCGTGCTCGACGAGGTGCCGCCGCCCGTCCAGGGCTGCGTCCTGAATCCGGGCTTCGAGACTGGGGACCTGGCGGGCTGGTCATTCACGGAAGGTTTGGCCCGTCAGCCAGCGCTGGTTGCACCGGCCGGAATGTCGTTCGGGCTCACCGCTGGCCTCTTCATCAGCGCGCCCACAGAGGGGTCGTACTCAATGACGCATTCCTTCAGCGGGTTCGCCCCGGGCGTAAAAGTGCTCTCCCAGGTAGTCGCGGTGAACAATGGTCTCACGCCCTTGACCTTCGACTGGCGCGCCGGCTGGGACTTCCAGAACTGGGGGCCCGCGATGGCCGACCGGACGTTCGACGTGGTCGTCCGGGATCCCATGACCGGAGCGATGTTGCAGTCGACACGGATCATGACCGCGCTGGTCGGCACCGTGGTCCTCGACACGGGCTCGACTCCGGGCGCGGTGGACCTCTCGACGTTCATCGGCCAGACCGTGCGAGTCAGCTTCGAATGGACCGTAGGCAGCGGGGGCCTCGCGTTCTTCGAGATCGACAACGTGTCGTGCCAGTTCAGCGGTGGGCCGATCGGCACTAACTACTGCGCGACGAACGCAAACTCCACGGGGGCCACGGCCTCGATGTCCGCGTCTGGTTCGCCCGTCGTCTCGGTCAACACGCTGACGCTGATCGCCAGCGATGTCCCGCCGTATGCATTTGGTTTTTTCCTCGCGAGCGCAATGCAGGGCTTCGTCGCGAACCCGGGCGGTTCGGCTGGCAACCTCTGCCTCGGTGGCGGAATCGGTCGCTACGTCGGCCCCGGCCAGATCCAGAACTCCGGCGCCAGCGGAGAGCTCATGGTGGCCCTCGATCTGACGAGCACGCCGCAGCCGACCGGGTTTGTCGCGATCTCGCCGGGCGAAACCTGGAACTTCACAGCCTGGTACCGCGACTCCGTTGCCGGCACGGCGACGTCCAACTTCACGGACGGCCTCTCGATCGACTTCTTTTGATGCGGATGGGCGAGTCGACGGCGTCGGTGCATGAAGCCCGACCGGAGATGAAGGTCGCTCATTCCCGTCACAACAAGAAGCGTCTGACGCTGGATTCTCTGGATTGAGGTGACTGAAAGTCCTCCGACCTTGGAACCTGGGAAGGAGCCATCCCTAGCCCGCTATGACAATGCCCAATCCGAACGACAGCCTCGACCACGATTCACTGGACTCGTCGCGTCTCGATGACTTCTTGGACCGCGGCTTCGCGGCGGCCCGAGAAGAAGGCGAGGAAGATCGCAATCCCAGCGTGCTGAAGCAAATCGGCGCTCGCATTGGCAGTAGGCCCTCGGTGTCCCTGCGTGACATCGACCCTACCGCTCAGATGCCGATGCTTGAGCCGTTCAGCGGCAAAAAGAGCAAGCGCAGGGACACTGGACGTTACAAAGTGCTTGGGATCGTTGGCCAAGGCGGCGTCGGTGCCGTGCATCGCGGCCACGACACGGACCTTGGTCGTGACGTGGCGATGAAGTTTTTGCACGAGCGCTTCGCCAGTGAACCATCGGTGCTGCATCGCTTCGTCGAAGAAGCGCAGATCGGTGGTCAGCTCCAGCACCCAGGCATCGTGCCGGTCTACGAGCTTGGTGTAGCCGATGGCAAACCGTTCTTCACCATGAAGATGGTCAAGGGCGAGACGCTGGCCAAGAAGCTGTCCGATCGTGCAGACATTGGTGTCGACCGTCGGAAGTTCCTGGTGATCTTCGAGGACATCTGCCAGACGATGGCCTACGCACACGCTCGCGGCGTCGTGCACCGGGATCTCAAACCGGCCAACATCATGATCGGCTCGTTCGGCGAAGTGCAGATCGTCGATTGGGGCATGGGTAAAGTCATGTCAGGCGATGCTGGTGCTTGCGAGCCGAGCGCGCAAGTGTTGCAGTCGCAGCTTAGCGTGATAGAGACGGCGCGGTCATCGGGGCGCGGTACCCAGTCGATTCTGGGGTCCGTGATGGGCACTCCGGCCTACATGCCGCCGGAGCAAGCGACAGGCGATGTCGACGCCATGGACGAACGCAGCGATGTGTTTGCCCTCGGCGCGGTGCTGTGTGAGATTCTGACCGGGGCACCGCCGTATGTCGGCGATCCGAACGAACTGCTCGCCATGGCAGCCATGGGGACGCTCGGTGGTGCGCACTCACGCCTTGCGGAGAGTGGCGCAGAGCAAGATCTCATCGACCTGGCCACTCTGTGTTTGATGCCGTCGCCGGCAGCAAGGCCTCGATCGGCGGGCGAAGTCGCGAAGAAGGTGCAGACGCATTTGGGAGCTGCCGAAGAACGCGTGAATGAGGCGACCATCCGCGCAATCAGCCTCAAGCGCATCCAGAAGATCGGCATCGCATTGATTGCCGTGATCGCAGGGGGGGGCGTGGCCTCGACCTGGTTCGGAGGGGAGGCTGCCGACGCACGCGTCTTGGCCGAAAAGCAGCGAGGGCTTGCGGAGGCATCTCAAGCGTCCGCGGAAGCGTCGAAGGAGGCTGCCTTGGAGTCGCAGAAGACTGCCGATCGGCGAGCGGCCGACGCGACTGCTGCAGAGAAGGAGACCCAAGACTATCTCACCAAGTTCGACATGCTGAAGTACGTGTTGCGACTGGAGTCCGCCAAGCCAGATCCGCAATGGATGTATCCTGCGTGGCCCGAGAATGCGCCTGCCATGCGCGCCTGGCTTGAGGGTGATGCCAAGGACCTGCTAGAGGCGCAGCCAAGACTGCTTCTCGCGATCATTGCATTGCAGGCCAAGGCCCTACCGCAGACCGAAGCGGAAGCCGCTGCAAGTGCGCAGAAGCATCCCCTAGCTGCAGAGCTGCGGGTCAGTCGCAGCAGACTCAGGACGCTGTTGGGTGCACGGGCTGTGCGTTTGGGGAGTGCCCAAGCCGTCCCATTCGAGACTCCGAGTCAAGACACTAGCCTCGACGAGTTGCTGCAAGGTGCGAAGCGGTTGAGTGGAGAGTCCCGTGAAGTAATGGGTCGTGAAGCGGAAGGGCTCGCACTAGCGCGTCGCGCGGTGGAGATTGCGAAGACTCGCAGCGGCGTCGCGAAGCTGCCATCAGTTCGCAACGATGCGGGAATCGCGTTGGCGTGGGCATTGTTCGCAAATGGTCTCGAGGACGAGGCGCGCACCCAGCGCGAGGCCTCGCTAGCGGATGTGACGAAGGCCGAGAACCTCGCGTCCATCGACAACCTGGTTCGGCTTCAGCTGGCGATGGAGAAGGCGAACAGTCCCGAGGCCGCTGCCGAAATCGAGCTGCTCACGTCAAAGGTTGCGGACCTCGAGGCGAAGGTTGCGAAGCGATGGATTTGGACGTTTGAGAAGTCAGAGGAGCTGTTCTTGCACGATACGCTGAGAGACTTGGTGGCCAACATCAATGAGTTCGAAGCCACGATAGTTGCTCACGTCAATCAGCAGTTGCGATGGGCGGATCAAGTCGATGGGCTGACCAAGGACAGTTACGAGGAAAGGTGGGTTGCCGCAGAGCTCGCCATCGCGGCTGCGAATGGGGAGACCGCGAGCAATCTGTATGCGGCACACTCGTTCTCGCTCTTTCCGCAGACGGGTTTGGTGCCGATCGGCATGAACCCGGTGACCAAGCTTTGGGAATTTTACCACCTGCGGTCTGCGTGGGACGGAGTCACGGAGCCAAGCGAGATCGAGGTGCCCAAGCACCAAGCAGACGGCACGATCCGCGTGGATGACGGCACGGGGATCGTGTTCGTGCTGTTGCCTGGTGGCGTGTACACGATGGGTGCGCAGACGGAGAGCCCGGACGAGCCTAACTTCGATCCACAGGCGGGTCCTCTCGAGACTCGCAACTTCAAGCCCGTGACCGTGACGCCGTTCTTCATGGCGCGCCATGAGTTGACGCAAGGTCAGTGGGAGCGACTCTGGAGCGGTAAGGAGAGCGATCGCCATCTGACCCACTTCCGTCCTGGCCAAGTATGGAATCAGCAGCTGGTGAGCTTGGCAAATCCGGTGGAGAAGATCAGCTGGGTCATGGGGGACCAACTGGTGACTCGTGCGGGTTTGATGATGCCGACCGAGGAGCAATGGGAATACGGCTGTCGCAGTCAGACGACGACGCCATGGTCATGCGACCCATCGAACGTGAAGAGGTTCGCTAACGTCAGCGACAAGTCTGCGGAGCGATACAAGCTGCCCTTTGGCGCCTTCAATGATTGGGATGATGGGTACGTCGGATCTGCACCGGTTGGCTCGTTTGCCGCAAACCGGTTTGGATTCCACAACATGCATGGGAATGTGCATGAGATGACGCAAACCAAGGTGCCCCCCGGCCCTGGAGGCCATGCTGGTTACATCGTTCGAGGCGGTTCTTTCAGTAGTCCCGCCGTTGATGGCCGATCGAGCTGGCGCCGCCCCCTGGGCTATAAAAATCAGGCTTTCAGCATTGGCTTGCGCACTGCCAGGAAGCTGGACGGTGAGGGCTAGTCGTCCTTCGCGGCACTCTCAAAGCTAATCATGAAGAATTCAACCCCAGACGACGGCAGCCAAAGTGCCTTGAAGCACGTCGGTGCGCATATTGGTAGCAGGCCCGCAGTAAGGCTGCGAGACATAGAGGAAGACCGCGAGGCGTCGACGCTGGAGTCGTCGAGCGCCGGCGATAATCCTCAGGCGGACACAGGCAAATACAAGATGCTCGGCCTGCTTGGCCAGGGCGGCGTCGGTACCGTGCATCGCGGCCGCGACTGTGACCTTGGTCGCGACGTAGCGATGAAGTTCTTGCACGAGCGCTACGCGAACGAACCATCGGTGCTGCACCGCTTTGTCGA
>JBLIHL010000247.1:0-8468 GCA_047635895.1 Paracoccaceae bacterium
GCTTGGCCGCCTTCCCAAGCCCGGTGACACCGTGGAGCTCGGTGGTGGACTCGTCGCGGAGATCGACCAGGTGCGAGGGCGGCGAGTCTTCACGGTCACGCTGTGGAGTCGTGCCAAGGGGCGCCGTTTCCAGCTGCCCACCCGCCGGTCTGGGGGAGGAAGCGCCTGATGGAGGTCGCCTTCGAACTATTTTTGCTGGCCGTGCTCATCGGTTTCAGCGCGATCTATTCGGGCTCCGAGATTGGGTTCTACTCGCTCTCCTCTGTGCAGGTGGATCTCGACGCCCAGGGTGGATCTCGGCGAGCGGGGCTCATGCGTTGGCTCCTCAAGGACGAGAGCGCACTTCTGGTCACGATTCTAGTCGGCAACAACCTGGCGCTGGAGCTCGCGACCCACGTGGCCGAGTCCCTCGCGACGTCCTGGCTTGGCGTGCCGAACTCGGGCGCGACGGTGGCGATTCTCGTCACGGCCATGCTCACGCCGCTGGTCTTTCTGTTCGGAGAGGCCCTGCCCAAGGACATCTTCCGTCAGAGGCCGCATGCGTTGACGGGACTCGCTGCCCCCATGATCGTCCTTTCTAGGGTGGTATTTTGGCCACTCGAGCGAATTCTCCGACTGGCGACACTGGCCGTGGAGAGGCTTCTCGGGCTTGAGGCGAGCGCCGTTTCGCCATTGGCGGGCAGGGATGAAGTTCTCGGCTTCCTCGCCGAGGGACGGCGGCACGGGGCGCTCTCGGCACGCGCGGAGGCGCTGGCGAGCAACGCGCTTCGGCTTAAATCGGTCCCGGTGACCGACGTCATGGTGCCTTGGTCCGCCGTCGCGTTTTTGCGGCGCTCGGAGGATGACCCACAGTCTTCCCAGGCCCTGCTGGATCTGGTGATTGCGTCAAAGTTCAGCCGCGTGCCGGTCGTGGAAGGGGCTGATGCGGCAAGCGGGGATGCGCCTCTCCAGGCGGCGCGAGTCGTCGGGTACGTCCACCAGCTTGAAGTGCTCTACAACTGGTCAGCCGAGAGCGATGGGGCCGCGCCGGACGTACTGGAGCGGATCCGGCCGATGATCCATCTCGCGTCGGACGAGTCGATCGACGCGGTGCTCGGGAAATTTCGTGCGGGGGGCCGGAGGATTGGCCTCGTGGTGAAGAACGGCGAGGTCCAGGGAATCGTCTCGGTGAACGACCTTCTGGACAGTATTTCGGGCGTGGTGGTCGCCTGATGTCAAGACGTGACCAGGTTGGGCAGCTGCCCGAATCGCAAGTCCTCCGCCGAACCGACCTGGAGAGACATCTCAAACTTTCTCTGGAGTGGCCGCAACCAGTCGAGGACAGTAGGCTAGCGCCCCCCATGAGAAGCCAAACCAACCAGAGCCCAGCCCGACCCCGTGTCTCGGCTGGTGCACGTGCCCAGCGAATCGCCTGGTTCGGTGCCGGCGTTGCCTGTGCCCTCGGTGCTCTCACCCTTCTGGATTCGGCCCAGGCGAGGACCGCGACGGCTCCTGCCTTCGCTGCCGCGATGGCCTCTCCTACTCCTTCACTGCTTCTCGGCGCGCCCGCGCCGCTCCAGGCGAACGGAAACAGCGGCCAGAACACCCAGGTCCGGCCGCTTCCGGTGACGAGCAGCGGAGTCACCGGCGACTCCAACAACCGCATGATCGCGGTGACCGGCAACGACATCACGGGGCAATCGGTTCTCTACCTCGTAGACACGATCGACAAGCAGCTCGCGGTCTACCAGGCTTCTGGTGGCGCACCCGGCACTCAGAATGTCAAGCTAGTGGGGGCTCGTAACATCAGCCTCGACCTGCAGCTCGACGGCCTCAACGACCGTACCATGGTCGACAAGAAGCCCCTCACGTACAAGGACCTCGAACGGCGCTTCAACAACGCCACGGACAACTCACGAACGACGCCCTCGGGCGCGCCGCGCTAGTCCGCCGAGATCTTGCCTCCATCGTGCAGCACGGAGCCAGCTCCCCCCGGGAGCTCCATGTCGCTCGACTCTGATTATTGACCCGTTTCCCTACTTACGAGATCCCCCCAAGGAGTCCCTGTGGCCGACGATTTCTACAGCTTCGATGAAGCCCTCGATGAGCTGAAGCTCAAAGAAGAAGAGCTCAAGCGTCTCGTCTCGGAAGGCGAGATCCGCGCTTTCCGTAAAGGCGACACCATGAAGCTGCGACGTGCAGACGTGGAGAACCTTCGAGCTGAGCTCGACCGCGACGTGGTCGACCTCGGTGATACCGTGGACGAGCTTGTCTTCGAAGACGACACCGATTTGGCCGGCGATACCGGCATGGCAACCCAGGAGCTCGACGTGGAAACCCTCGTCGACGACTCCGTCGAAGAGGTTGCTGAACTCGAACTTGAGGACATCGCGCCCGCTGGTGGCAGCCGTCGCGCGTCCTCCCGCGGTGCCGCCGCTGCCGCTCCGGTGCGTCGCGTAAGCGCTGTCGCTGCGGCCACGGCCGAAGTGGAAGAGGAGCCGAGCTGGGTCAAGGCCTGTGCGATCCTGACGGCCCTTGTGCTGATCCTTGCTGCTCCGATCCTGATGTCGATCGCCACCGGTAACGCCGGCGGCCTCGCCAAGGGCGTCGCAGGTATCTTCGGTGCATCGTTCGACGAAGCTCCCGTTGCGGCAGTGACCGCCGCCGAAGAGTAGTTTGACCGGTTCGCTTCGGGCTCACGAAGCCCTGAGCGGATCCTTGAGAGGAGCCCCCGAAGTGCGCCATGGCGTGCTTCGGGGGTTCTTCTTTTTCCGGATCGCTCAGGACGAGAAGGAATCCGTCGCGAAGGTTCCGATTCGAAAGTCGCGATGGTGCAGCAGGACTGCCCTGGCCCCGCGGCCGGCGACGACCTCCAGCACGTCCACGCGGGACGTCGCCTTCCCCTGCTTCCTGGCGAGGCGGCGGGCTGCGTGGCTCCGGCGGGCCAGAGCCTTTTCGCTGACGCGTTCACCGGGTCGCCTGTGCCCGCGGGGACCTGAGGGGGTGGACGGCCACCATCCTGATTTCACCTCGATGACCACAAGGGCATCGCCGTCCAGGGCGACGATGTCCAGTTCGGCCTCGTCGCTGCTGAGGTTTCGACCTATCAGCCGGAAGCGCCGCGCTCGAAGGAATCTCGCGGCGAGCTCCTCGCCGAGTGCGCCGAACTCGGCGGTGCCGAGGCGCCACCCGGGCGAGGCGGACGCAAGCGCAGGTCGCCTGGCCACTAGCCAGGACAGGCAGCAGGTGGGCGCGATTCGGACGAGCACCGCGATGGCGAGCGTCCGGAGCGCCCTGGCCGCTACTCTTCGGACTTTGGCTGCTGGATCTCGTGGATCGAGGCGCGCGAGTAGGTGAGGCGGGTGTCGCCGGCCTTGAGGGTGACCGTGTGCTCCTTGACCTCCGCCACTTCCGCGTGGAGTCCGCCGGTCGTGACCACCTTGTCGCCCTTCTTGACGCCGCCGAGCATCACCTCGCGCTTCTTCCGGTTCTTCCGCTCGGGTGCGAAGATGAGGAACCAGATCACCGCGCCGATCAGCGCGAACATCATGATGCTCTGCAGCGGATTCCCCGCTGTCGGCGCTGCCGCGCCTGTGGTTCCACCATCGCTTCCCGCCGCCCCAGGCGTCACGGGGCCGATCACCTGTCTCGTCACGGGTCCTCCGGGAGTCGCTGGGCCGTCTCCCTGGAGCCAGAATGAGCTGGTTTCGGGGCTGATCAGGGCCATCGTCGTTCCGCCGAGGTCCAGCGTGTTCGCGTCGAGGAGAGGTGAGGGGGCGCTCATGATTCCGTGGGGGTGTGGGCTCGAGGGGACCGGTCCGGGGCTCGTCCGAGGTCGGCGCAGGCGGCCCGATGAGGGAATTTATGGGGGGAGTCAAAGTCTCCGATCCAGAAGGGAGGCAAACTTCGACGCGGGAGCCTACTAGGATGGGGTCTCCCCCGGAAGCAGCGCTCTGCTCTGCCTGAACTTTCCTCGTATGCGGACCCAATTTTCTCCCTCCCAAAAGCTCGTCGTCGCCATGAGTGGCGGCGTCGATAGTTCTGCCGTCGCCTGGATGCTCCGCGAGGCGGGCCACGATCTCGTGAGCCTGTTCATGCGGAACGGTGTCGAGGTCAAGGACTCCGAGGTCTCCAAGAAATCCTGCTGCTCTCTGGGTGACGCCCGCGATGCCCGCATGGTTTCAGCCAAGCTGGGGATTCCCTTCCAGGCGATGGATCTGTCGGCTGAGTTCCAGGACGTGATTAGCTACTTCGTCTCCGAGTACGGCCGCGGGCGCACGCCGAATCCGTGCGCGGTCTGCAACCGTGACCTGAAGATGGGCAAGCTCCTCGAATTTGCGGAGCAGCTCGGGTGCGAGGGCGTGGCCACGGGGCACTACGCCCGAATCTCGGTGGAGGATGGACGCGTCCGCCTGCGCCGCGGCGTCGACCGCGGCAAGGACCAGTCCTACCAGCTCTTCTCCGTGAAGGAGAAAGACCTGAAGCGGACGGCGACGCCGCTAGGCGATCTTCAGAAGTCCCAGGTCCGGGCGATGGCGGAAGAGGCCGGGCTGAGGACCTTCGCCAAGAAGGACAGCCAGGAGATCTGCTTCGTACCCTCCAACGACTACCGGAGGCTTCTCCGTGAGCGGGGCGTCGAGCTGCACCCCGGTCGGATCGTCGACGTCTATGGCCGTGATCACGGTGCCCACGAAGGGACCGAGCACTTCACCATTGGGCAGCGCCGCGGCCACGGAGTCGCCGTCGGAGTGCCGATGTACGTGGTGGAGATTCACCCCGATGAAGGGCTGATTGTGGTCGGCACCGAGGCCGACTGTAAGGCTCCCTCCATGGTGGTGGATGACCTAAACTGGCTCGGCTACGACCCGCCGCTCGGCGGTTCGATGCGCTGCGCCGTGCAGGTCCGCTACCGTCATAATGCGGCGCCGGCAACGGTCGAACTCGACGCCACGGGCACCCGCGGGACCGTGACTTTCGATGAGCCACAGATGGCCGTCGCCCCGGGTCAAGGGGCCGCGTTCTACGAGCTTGATGAGAGCGTGAGCGCTGGAACAGACCTCTCACTCGGCGGCGGCTGGATCGAATCTGCTGCGCGGACGGAGTCCTCGCCGGAGTCCCTCGAAGTCGCGCGCTGATGCGGCCTGGGCTCAGCCTGGATCTCATGAAGCTGGGCGTGGCGCTCCTCGGCGTCGCGGCCGTGGGCGCCTGGTTTTTCAGGACGCCCGTGGCAGCACCGGACGGTGATGGATTCACGCGTCCCGCCGTCACAGCGCTGCTTGTTGATACGTCTGCGAGCGTGACGCGAGCGCGTCAGCGCTGGAAGACGTGGGCCATCCGGGAGGCGGGCCGAGCGGGGATCGCGGCGCGCCAGCGGGGTGACGAGGTCGTCCTCGTCACTTTCGATGGAGAGGTCGAGCGCAGGATCGGACCGGTCGATGCGGAGACGTTCCTCACCGAGCTCTCGCCAGACTGGTTCCGGCCCAGTGAGAATGATCTAGGGACTGAGCTGGATGGCGCTGCCCGCGCGGCTGCGGCGATCCTCTCGGAGCCGGGCCGGGCCCCGGGATCCATCGTGGTGTTGGGCGACGGTGTGCCCTCGGGCAAGGATCCGAGTGCCGCGCTTCTGGAAGATCCAGCCTGGCGACTCGATTGGATTCAGCCGCCCCCTCCCTCGCGGGTCGACCTGGGCGTCGTGCGGGCGATCGCGCCAGTTCAGGTTGCGCCTGGTGTCGCGGTACCTGTGGAGCTTGACTGCGAGCTCGTGGGACCTGCGATCCCCGCGGGTTCGCGGCTCTTCATTGATTGGGAAGTTCAGGTCACCGGGACGAAAGCGTCGACACGGGGACGTGACCTGAATGCGGCTCGACTCACCGGTGCGGGCGCCGGGGCAGGTGGACTGCTCTCGGGCGTCGTACTCAAGGGGACCGCGGAAGTTGAGATTCCAAGTGACGCGTGCGGCACGGTCCTGGGGGGGGCGCCGCGGCCGTTCCGGGCTCGCTTCAGGGTTCCCGCGCTGTCCGAGGGCAGCGCGTCGGTTTTCGCCCGCGTTCGAATGGAGGGAGTCACCCAGGATCCGTTTCCGGAGAACGACGTGGCGGGTGCACGCTGGATCGTTGGTGATCCGGTGCGTGTTCTCGTGTGCGCTCCGGCCAGCGCGCTGCGAGCTGCGACGACCTGTTTCCGTGGGCCTGCGTTCGACGGCATCGAGTTCCGTGGCGTGACGCCGGAGCAGCTCGAGGTGGCGCTAGCCATTCCGCCAGGAAAGCTCGTAGGTGATCTACCCGACGCTGTCGTCACCATCGAGGTGCCGTATGTCAGCCTGCCGGCTTCCGCGCTCATTGACTTCGTGGAAGTCCGCGGTGGCGGCTGGATTCACTCTGCTGGCTGGCCGCTGACGCGGATCGATGCCTCGCCCCTGCTAGCACTCGCTGCGCTCGAGCCCGACCTGGAGCCCAAGCCGCCGCGTGACATCGTTTTCTTCGTGGACGGCTCCGGAAGCATGGCGGGTGAGCGCTGGCAGCGCATGCGAGACGCCATGCGCAACCTCATCCCGAGCGTGCCTGCGACGGATACGCTGTCGCTCCGGTTCTTCAACCGAACCATGGGCCCTGAGGAGCTTCGATTCCCAGCGCTTGGGGATGGTGGGGAGGAAACGCAGAGAGCGCGGGACGAAGCCCTCAGAAGGCTCCTCCGAATGCGAGTGCCGGGCGGAGCGACGGACATCGTGGCTTCGCTGTTCGGGCTCGCGAGGGCGAGGAAGTCGCGGGAACACTACGACGCCGAGGGTGCGGTCGGCAGGCCGCCCGATGACGGCCTGGTCGTTCTCATTAGCGACGGAGAAACGCAGTCGATTCTTGAGCGGCGTAAGTCGGCCCGGGCGATGCTCGCAGCGGGTCGCGACGACTTCGTGGCGATTCACGTGGGGGACGGTCGCGGGGTCACGTTTCTAAAGGGCCTCCTTCGCAGGGGTGAGGAGGTCATCGTTGCAGAGGAGCTTGGCGGCTTGCTCGACGTGCTGCAGGAAGCGGTGCATGACGTCTCGGTGATCGAGGGTGCGCGCCTCATGGCAGCGCCGCTTCCGGTCGGCGCGAACGCGGGGGAGCCAGCGATTCCGGAGCGGTGGGAGAGCACTCTGCTGTCGGTGCAGGAGCGCCTGCCCGCCCGCGATCCCATCATTCTGGCGCAGGCGCTTCCAGCGCGCCCCACCGAGGGCGCGACGGCCGTGGTTCGCCTTGACTCCGAAGCGCTCAAGCTGAGCGGTCGCTCGTCGACGTTCGTGGCGGCAGCTATCCGGGGACGAGGCCTCACGGTCGGGCTCGCGGCGCCGCTCGTCGACGAGGACGCCGATAAGCCATCCGTCGAAATCTCCAGTCGCTGGGCATCCGCGGTGCGCGAGCGCTCTGGCTGGCTCGCACCATTCTTGCGTGCGGCCGCCGAGCGCCGAGCGGAAGCGGATGAAGCGCTGCGGGTGGCGGGCGAGCTTCGGGAGCCCACTGCCGTCTGGTTAGAGGATCCGCGCGCGGCCCTCGGAGCAGACTCGCCAAGGGTGTCGGCGATCCTCTTGATCGAACATCTTCCAGTGACGAGTCCCCTTGAACTCGTGGCCGAGTTCAGGCTGGCGGATTCGTTGGCGCCTGACGGCCGCCGGAACCAGGGCCGAACGCTGGGAGAAGCGAGGGCGTGGTTTCTCCCCGGCGCTGCGGATCCACGGACGACCAGGGCGGTTGAGCCGGTGGGGGAGATTCTGAATCTGGCCACGGGGACGGAAGTCCTGGTCAGCCTTCGGGCTGCAGAGCCTGCAGGGCAGCACGGTGAGGACGACGGGGAAGCAGCCAGCCTACTGGTGGGCCCCTTGCGCCTGCGAGCCCCCGGCCCCCCTGAGGTGCGCGCCTTCCAGCGGGCGGCCGTCGCACCCGGCCTTCTCGCCGTTGAGGCCCGCCGCGCTGGCGCGCAGGGGGCCGGCACGGCGTTGGGCCCCGGGCGCTTCGAGCCCCCAGGGGCCAGAGGGGCGGACGACGACGGACGCGGGAAGCGAGGGCATCCTTGGGTCCGCTGGCTCCTTTTGGCCGGGATGACGGCTCTCTTCTCAGGCGGCGCCCTGGCCTGCCGAGGGCGGTAGCCCCGTCGGGCTGACTCCCTTCAGTGGTTTTTCCCGCCCTTTCGGGCTGGCCTCGGAGGGCTGCCTGTCCGGCAGGCTCAGCCATGTCCATTCAGGGGTGCCAGCCCCGCCGGGCCATTCTGAGGCACCGGAGCGCAAGGGATTGGCCAAAACCGTCGATGGAGTATGTGAGAGCGCCGCGGACCGCCGGATCCGCGCAACACGCTCCTGCGTCTCGCTCTCCGCTCACCCGGCCCGGTTTCGCTCCCCGCACTCACATGACTCCTTCCATCGCCGCCCAACGCTCCCCTCGTTTCGTTTCCAAAGCCGCGCGGCCGGTCCTCTGCGCCCTCGCCCTGGCGGCCGTCGCCGCCTGCTCGAGCACCAAGAG
>JBLIHL010000248.1:0-8468 GCA_047635895.1 Paracoccaceae bacterium
CGTCACCGAGGTCGTCCACGTGGATGTAGTCCCGGATGCAGGTGCCATCGCGCGTCTCGTAGTCACTGCCGAAGACCATGATTTTGTCACGCTGGCCCAGCGCGACCTGGAGCACGAGCGGGATCAGGTGCGTCTCCGGAAGGTGGTCCTCCCCGATGCCGCCTTCGGCTCGCGCGCCTGCGGCGTTGAAGTAACGCAACGCCGCGTAGCGCATCCCATAGGCATGGGAGTAGTCACGCATCATGTGCTCCATGTGGAGCTTGGTCCGACCGTACGGGTTGATTGGATCCTGGGGGTGATCGTCGGGGATCGGGATTTCCTTCGGCTCGCCGTACGTCGCGCACGTCGAGGAGAAGACGAGGTCGTTCACGCCGGCGGCGCGCATTTCCTCGAGCAGGTTCCACGTGTAATGGACGTTCTCGCGGTAGTACGTCGCCGGGTCGGTGACGGATTCTCCGACGTAGCACTTCGCAGCGAAGTGAATCACGGCCCGAGGCTTGTGCTCCTTCAGTGCCGCTGCGATCTGCTTGCGATCGGACAGCTCACCGATCACGAGCGGCGCCGTCACGGCCTCTTTGTGCCCCGTGGAGAGGTTGTCGAAGACCACTACCGGGACGCCGCGCTTCTGAAGCAGCGCCGTGCAGTGGCTGCCGATGTAGCCGGCTCCGCCGCAGACGAGGACGGGGCCATCCGGAATGCCATCCGAAAGTTGATTGGAGGGGGACGTCATGTCGGCAGAAGAATCAAAGGATGTGGGGCGCCTCTGCGTCATCCCGCAGCTTGGCGCCCGAGCGAGCGAGGGAGGACCAGAACCGCGGCCAGGACTTGGCCACGGAGTCGGCTCCCATCACCCAGATGGAGTCAATGAACAGCGAAAGGAGCGCGAACGCGAAGGCCATCCTGTGGTCGCCGCAGGCGTCCAGCACGATGGGTCCGGTCGTCGCTGGCTGCTGCGTGGTGCAGGATCGAATCGTCAGCGACCGCTCGTCGTGGAGCACGTCGAGGCCGAGGGCCCGCAGCCCTGTGGCCAGAACCTCGATGCGCGAGCTTTCCTTGCCGGGAAGCGTCCCCAGCCCCGTCAGCTCGGTGGTGCCGTAGCCGCGCAGCGCGGCGAAAGCACCGACGGCTGCCAGGACGGGCGCGGCGTCTGGCATGTCGGAGCAGTCAATCGCCGCCCCGCGGGTCGGCTCACCGACACAGACGAGCGCAGCATGATCGGAGGCTGACGTGTCACACCCAAACTTCGCGAGGGCTTGCACGACCTTGACGTCGGGCTGATGGGAGCGGAGCCCCAGGCCCTCGATCCGCACCTCGGCCCCGCCGGAGAGTGCGCCAGCCGCAAGGGCGACCGCCGCGCTGCTGGCATCAGGCTCAACGGCGTAGGAGTGGTCGGGTGCGGAGAGCGGGCCCTGGACGGTGAAGATCTCGCCGGCACTTGAGGCGTCGTCGCTGGCGAGGGGGCTCGATCGAACGAAGCCCCCGAACGACGTCACCACGTCGACGGTGATATCGACGTAGCCCCGGCTCGGGATCGAGCCGACGACGCGGAGCAGACGTTGTTCTGGGTGGGCAGCCAGCGCCATGAGAAGGGCACTGACCTCCTGGCTCGACGTGGGATGGACCAGATCCAGCACGGCCGGTGGCTTGGCCGCGGTGATCAGGACTGGCCAGGAACCGGGCTGATTCGGGCTGCTGCGCTCGACGCCGACTCCCGCGCGCTCGAGTGCCTTGAAGAGCGCAGGGCTCGAACGCCTGGCGAGGGACCCGGCAGGGACGATCTCGGCACCCGATCCAGCGGGCCTTGCCAGGGCCACAGCGGCCGTGAACAGACGCGCGGCCGTGCCCGACTCGCCCACTTCGAGGGTGCACCACGGTCGAGAGCCCTCGCCGTCTCCCCTGGGTGGAGCCCCACTGAGCTGCCCGAAGCCGCGCCGTCCGACGAGGGCCGTTTCGAGGAGATCATCCGCCCGTGCCGCGCTCGGGAAGGCGGCGCCAGCGGCCCGAGCAGCACGGACCGCGTGCAGCACGTCCTCGGAGGGCGGCAGGCCCTCTATGTGGGTCGTGCCGCGCGCCATGAGCGCCGCGGCAATCGCGCGCTGGGCGATCGACTTGGAGGTAGGCACCTCGACCGCACCGGCGACTCTGGAATCACAGGCGAAGGAGGCAAGCCTGGCCCGGGGGGTTCCAGAGGGGTCCGACATCGGTGCGCATCGTAGCACGGCGGGCCTCGGGGGCGTATCTTCCTGGGGCATCAGGGTTCCGCCCGCCCGTCGCTCTCCAACTTCCCCAGGCCGAAAGGCCTGAAGCGCCCCCCCTGCATCCATATGACTGACGTCTACCTAGGCCGCGACGATCGGCCCACTCAGCTGGAGCAAATTGCGTCCGGCAAGGTGCGCGACATCTACTCCCTGGGCGGCGACCACCTGCTCTTCGTGACCACCGATCGCGTCTCCGCATTCGACGTGGTGATGAATCAGGGAATGCCCCACAAGGGACGCGTCCTCACCCAGATTGCGGCGCATTGGTTCGATCGGACCCGTGACATCGCCAAGAACCACCTGGTGAGTACGTCCATCGACGAGGTGGACGACCTGGATCAAGAGTGGCGCGATCGGCTCCGCGGCCGCGTCATGATCGTCCATCGCTGCGAACCCGACCCCATCGAGTGGGTCGTGCGGGGTCACATCGCGGGGTCCGGCTGGAAGGAGTACCAGGCGAGCCAGACCATCTGTGGCATCCCGCTGCCGGCCGGCCTTAGCCAGGCGGAACGCCTTCCCGAGCCGATCGTCACGCCCACCACGAAGCACGAGGATCACGATCGGCCGCTCACCCCAGAGGAGGCCCGGGACCTCGTCGGCGAAGCGCGCTGGGAAGAGGGCAAGGCCCTTTGCCTGGCGCTGTTCCAGCGCGGCACCGAGGAGCTGGTCCCCCACGGCCTGCGCCTCGCGGACACCAAGTTCGAGCTCGGCGTGCGGGACGGCGAGACGCTCCTGATCGACGAGGCTCTTACGCCCGACTCGTCGAGGATGTGGATTGAGGCCGACTACCGCACAGGAATCAGCCCGCCGAGCTACGACAAACAGATCCTTCGGGACTGGCTAGAGACGCTCGACTGGAACAAGGAGTATCCCGCGCCGGAGCTAGATCCCCAGGTGGTGGCCCGGGTGGCCGAGCGCTACCTAGAGGTCTGCCAGATGATCACAGGGTCGCGACCGGACGCTGACTGAAGCGGCTGGTTTTTGCCTGGCAGAAAGCCTCTGAGAGGAATGCTCGGCGGCATTCGGCCAGGCAAGAACCGCTACATCAGTCCCACGGCATCGCGTACATCTCGGGCTTGATATCCGTGATGAGGGTCGATCGACCGAACTCGATATCCGATCCGACCTCAGCCACGACGCTGCGCAGGCGCTCCATGCCGACGAGATCGCTGAGAAGCCCGATCGACCTCGCCTTGGCCATCAGCCTTCTCGACTGGAGTTCTGCCACCCGCTGCTGCGTGATGTCCTGCTTGGATCCGTGGTAGCACATGGCCACGATGGCCGTGAGGTGCTCCATGGTCTTGCCGAGACGCTGCAGCGGAATCTGCGCGCGCGTCAGCTCGAGCTGGAACCAGAGGTTCAGGCCCACGTTCTGCCAGCGAACGAACCGCAGCTTGCGCTCCGCCCAGCGCGCCGGACCGCGCAGGCGCTTCGGCAGCGAACGGTACCGTGGGATCAGGGCCGTCGGCACAAGCCGCATCGGCAGCCGTAGCACTTCCACGAGTCCGTTGATCAAGATCCAGGAGACCAGAGCCCAGAACGACGAGTTCATCAGCAGGCGGCCCGTCGCCTGAACCACTCGCTTCGGATACTTGAGCGCCGTCATCGGCGTGATCCTCAAGATCATGTCCGAGGCGGAAACCTTGTTGCCGTCCTCGTCGACGTTGATCGATTGAATGACGCCGAGCATTCCGGCCATGTAGCGCTCAGTGAACTTGCCAGTCACGTCCTTGACCATCCCCATCAGGATCAGGTCGTCCTCGCCTTCCACGACGCCGAAGACGTGAATGTTGGCGCGGCTATCGCTGACGCGCTGCGAGGTGTGGAACGTCCGCCCACCTAGCACGTGCTCCGTGGCAGCCTGGGACTCCATCGCCGTCCCGGAGGCAGCTGACTTCGTCAGGTCGCGCAGGCCGGCGAGGTCGACGCCGTCCGCGTCCTGTTGGAGCGACAGGTGGCTGAGGGCGCGGGATTGAAGCGCACCTCCCAGGACCGTGCCGAGGTTGAGCCTTGGTAGCTCGTGCTTGATGACACGCCCGCCGACGCCGGTCCTCAGGCGCGCAAAGTAAGCCGCATCCGCCGCGAGCATCCGCTGGTAACCGGCAGACATCGCCGCCAACATGCAGCGGCCCATGCGCAGGCAGTAGAAGAGCACCTCGACGCCGTCCGCCTCGATCTGGTGGTTCCTCGGGATGGGGAAGTTCTCGAACTCCAGCCGCGAGTTGTGGTTCGACATGAACGCGGACACCTCGGTCGAGTGGCAGCCGAAGCCCCAGTCCGTCTTTTCGCCGTCCTTGCCAGGGCGTGGATCGTCGTCACCGACCTTCACATCCGCCGCGGGCAGCTCGATGATGAAGAGCCCGACCTTGCGGCCGTTCTTCCCGATCCGCGCGACGAGCCCGGCGAGGGCTCCGTGGGTCGCGTTGGTGATGTACATCTTCGCCCGCGGCCCCGTGGCGTGCAGGCGGTAGCAGTCGTTTTCCTCGTCGAGCTCGACGTAGGCCTGGACCTTCTTGGCGTTCACGCCCACGCCGACCTCGGTCAGCGCGAAGGCCATCAGTCGCCCCTCGCTGAGCATCGGGAGGAACGTGCTCTTTTGCTCGTCCGTACCGTACGCCAAGAGCGAGCCCGCGCCGATCGTCAGCTCGCCCGACACCTCAACGGCGAGGGCGCCCAGCCCGTTGGCCGCCAGGGCTTCTTCCGCGAGGGCAAGGTCCCCGTAGCCTGATCCTGCACCGCCGAATTCCTCGGGCACCGTGAAGCTGTAGCCCTTCTCGTCGGCGACCGCCTTGCGGAGCGCCGAGCTGAGCTTGGCGTCCGCCTCGAAGGCCTCGCCGCGGCCAATGCAGCCGATCGCCGCCTTGACGAGAGAACGGCCCGCCTTGGACAGCCCCTTGCCGTCCGCGCCCTGGCCAATCTTAGCACCGGAGCTGAGCTCGGCCGCCTTCGGCGCGGGGCCGTAGACCAGCCGCTGAACGAGTCCGGCACGGCTGGCTCCAAGGCGCTTCTGCGCCCCGCTGGCTGAATCGTCGAGCGCTGCGACGTCGCGCGCCTGCTCAGCATCACCAGCCGCGGCCAGCGCCTGGGCCGCCGTAGAACCAGCACCTTCCGGTGCTCCATCTGGAGAACCAGAAGAACCAGCCTCCGAAGAAGGAACGGGCGGCTTGGAGGAATCGAGTGCAGTGTCAGTCATAGCTTGCGTAGGCGTCACGGGGTGCGGCTGCACCGTCAGGAACTCCCTAAGAAGTAGCTCATCGGCGTGCCCGATGCCCCATCTATCGTCCCATAAGCGGTCAAGCCTTGGCTCTCTCTTCACCCTTCGTACGTTCCGCACGGCTGGACGCCGCAGAGCCTGACAGAGGGCGATACTCTTCCCCCATGTCTGGAACTGAACCAAGCGCGGCCTCCGCGGCCCCCATCCACGTGACGCTCCCCTTTGAGACGCTGAGCTGGGTTGGCGGCCTGAAAGGCCATGTCACCATGCTCGAGCAGACCTTCCTCCCCCTACGGGAGGAACAGCTGGTCGTCCGAACCGTGCCGGAGATGGTCGACGCGATCTACCGCCTCGCCGTCCGGGGAGCGCCAGCCATTGGCGTCGCGGCGGGCTTCGGGATGGTTCTGGGCCTGGCCGGGACAGATCGGGACGTGCTGGAGGTCGCCCGCGAGACCAAGGCCACGCTTGACGCCTCGCGCCCGACCGCCGTGAACCTCATGTGGGCCACCGCACGGATCCTGGACAAACTGGAAGGCCTCGCCGACGGCGCTACCCAGGACGAACTCAGAGCCGCTGCCTTTGCCGATGCCCTGGCCATCTACGAAGGCGACCGCCAGACCTGTCGCACGATGGGGCTCCTCGGCGCTGACTTGATCCAGGACGGGGCCACGCTGCTCACCCATTGCAATGCGGGCGCCCTCGCCACCGCCGGGATTGGGACGGCCCTGGCGCCCATCTACACCGCCCACGCCCAAGGGAAGAGCGTGCGCGTGTTCTCTGACGAGACGCGGCCGCTCCTCCAGGGAGCCCGCATCACGACCTGGGAGCTCATGCGCGCCGGGGTCGACGTAACGCTCATCACCGACAGCATGGCCGCGCGAGTCATGTCCGAGGGCAAGATCGACGCGGTTTTCGTCGGGTCAGACCGGATCACGCGCAACGGCGATGTCTGCAACAAGATCGGCACCTTCGGCGTGGCTCTCGCGGCAAAGTACCACGGCATTCCTTTCCACGTGGTCGCGCCGCTCTCGACGGTCGACCCCTATATGGACTCCGGGAGCCTGATTCCCATCGAGGAGCGGCCAGCCACGGAGATCACCGAGGGCTTTGGAAACCGAACGGCCCCCCACGGCGCCAAGGTCTACGCCCCGGCGTTCGATGTGACGCCCGCCGAGCTGGTGACCTCGATCATCACGGAGGCCGGCATCATCCAGGCTCCATCTATGGCGGGTATCGAAGCGGCCCTGGATCGGGGCGGCGTCCAGTGGCGCACGGCCTGAGCCGACGGCGCGGTCACTCCATCCAAGGTTCGGCAACGCAGCTACGCAGCGAAAGGCGCGGAACTTATGCGGCGAACTCTCGGCTCAGGGGGCCTGAATGGGCCCTGAATGAGCCCAGAGCATGGCGCCAGAAGGACGTCCCATTCCCGGACTCGCTCAAGACGAACCTCCGCGCGCGTCGAAAGCTCAGCACCGCATACCCCCGGTGATGAACCATGAGCCCGAAGAAGACATCGTCCAAGAAACCCGCCTCCAGCCGTTCCGCCGCGCGGAAAGAGTCCACCAAGGCTGTCGCCAGCGGTGAGACCTCGCTCGAGGGAGCCAGCAAGAAGGTGGCCGCCAAGCCGGCACCCGCCAGCACCAAGCCGGACCAAATGTCCACCGATGTCCTGGAGTTCATCCAGGCCATCGATGACTACAAGCGGCTCGAAGGCAGGCCGTTCCCTACCTGGTCGGAGGTCCTCGACATCGTCAAGGACCTCGGGTACGAGCGCCAAGAGAACCAGTAACGGCCGCCAGCCAGAATGCCAGCAGCCAGTATGCCAGCAGCCAGCGTGCTGGCCCTGGCCCTGCTCCTGGTCACGCGATCAGTGATAGATCGGCGTGCGGAGCGTCATCTCTGCCACGGCACCACGGACGCGAGCGATCACCGCTTCGTCCTCTGGTGCCTTCAGCGTTTCCGCGATCCATCCGCCGAGCAAGCGCATGTCGTCCTCGTTCAGCCCCCGCGTCGTGATCGCGGCGGTGCCAAGGCGGACGCCGGACGCCTCCATCGGAGGACGCTCATCGAAGGGGATGAGGTTCTTGTTGCACGTGATGTCGACCCGATGGAGTGCATCCTCGGCTACCGCGCCGGAAAGGCCGATACTGCCCACATCTACCAGCATGAGGTGGTTGTCCGTACCGCCTGAGACGATGCGGATTCCCTGCTCAGTCAGGGTGTCAGCCAGCACGCCCGCGTTCTTCACGACCTGTGCCGCGTAGGTTTTGAAGGAGTCCTGCTGGGCCTCGCGGAACGCGATGGCCTTGGCTGCGATCACGTGCATCAGCGGGCCTCCTTGGCCGCCCGGGAACAGCGCGCTGTTGATCTTCACGATCCGGTCCTTGGGGCAGAGGATCATGCCTCCCCGGGGGCCGCGCAGCGTCTTGTGGGTCGTCAGCGTGACCAGGTCCGCGTGCGGGACCGGGCTCTCATGAACGCCACCGGCCACGAGGCCCGCGATGTGCGCCATGTCGACCATGAGCAGAGCGTCGACTTCGCGAGCAATCTCAGCGAAGGCGGCAAAGTCCAATGGACGCGAGTACGCCGAGGCGCCCGCCAGAAGCACTTTCGGACGCACGGCCTTCGCCTGGTCACGGACCTGGTCCATGTCTACGCGCTCGGTCGCCTTGTCGACACCGTAGCTGTGGAAGTCGTAGAACACGCCGCTGAAGTTCTTGGGATGCCCGTGGCTCAGGTGCCCGCCGTGGTCCAGGGACATCGCCAGGACTTTGTCGCCCGGGTTCATGATCGCCATGAACGCCGCCATGTTGGCCTGGGTGCCACTGTGGGGCTGGACGTTGGCACGCTCCGAGCCGAAGAGCTCCTTGGCCCGGTCTCGCGCCAGGTCCTCGACCTCGTCGACGAACTCACAGCCACCGTAGTAGCGGCGGCCCGGGTAGCCCTCGGCGTACTTGTTCGTCAGCGCCGTCCCCATGGCCGCAATGACCTCGGGA
>JBLIHL010000249.1:0-8460 GCA_047635895.1 Paracoccaceae bacterium
ATTCTTCGACTCGAGCGCGGCGGGTCGATCCACGCTGAACCACTGGGTATCGTAGCCCTCCCGGCTCACCGACATCGAATCTCTCGTTTGCAAAACGGCTCCAAAGGCGGGCGTACCTGCCAGCCTCGGTATGCGCAGCTTGATCGTCGCGAGACCTGACGGCCCCGTCGTCCCCACCTGGCTGCCGTCCTTCGCGATCTCGGCCTCGCCCAACGGTTCGCCCGTGAATGAGTCCAGCACAAGGACCTCCAGCACGCTGTCTTCGAGCTCCAGGTCAAGCCGAGCCTCGCCGCCACCGTGGATCCGGATGGAGTTGGAGTAGACCGTTTCCCAGTCCGCCTCCCCTGCGCCATCGAGCGCCTCCTGTCCCAAGATCTGGACGCTAAAGCCGACGTAGGCGGGCTTCAACTCGCCCGAGCGAAACTCCCCGGATCCGTCCGTGAAGAGGCCAGGGTCCGAGTGGCGACCGACCCGGATCTTGGCGCCCGCAAGGGGCTGCCCGTTCAGTCGAACGCTTCCCGCGACCCAGCCTGGCTTCTCCTCCCCTGCAGCGGAGAGGTTGAACTCCACGAAGGCCGGCTCCGCGTCGTCGATCAGAATCGCGGGTCCGTTCATGGGCCTCGTCCGGCTGTCTCCGGCCAGGAGGCGCAGGGGATCTCCGTTGAGGAAACGCTCCACGACCTCGAGCCGGTAGCTTCCGGGAATGAGGCCGCGAAAGACGAAGTGTCCATCCTCCGAGGTGATCGCAAAGCGCGGGAGCTCCCCCGTATCCGAGCCGTCCAGCTGAAGCGTGGCCATGTAACGCACGGACGGCGACTCACCATCCCAGGTCACCCGTCCATTGAGCTCAACCGTCGGGAGGAGCGCCAGCTTCAGCGTCTCCAACGCCTGGTCCTCGCTCACGGGAGGAAGCACAAAGGGGAACACATGTCGGCCGTAGCTGGGATGCTGAACGATGACGCTGACCCCCCCCATCAGACCGCTCTCCCCGCTCGCCCTGGCCAGATACCCGTCCAGCGACAGCGGACCGAGTTCGAGGACCCCGTCGATGTCTGTCCAGCCAGAGGCGAACGCATGAAGGAACGAAGGATCCGCTGACATGAGCGCGACGTGCGCAGCTGGAATCGGCTCGTCCGTCGAGCCGTCCACCACGGCGATGGGCACGTGACGCCCGCGGGACATGCGAAACGCCTGATCCAGCGGCGGACTTGAATGCGTGAACTCCGCCTCCAGGGGTGCATACGAGGACTCCCTCGCGACAAGGCTCCAGTCGCCCACGGGAAGGGCTTCGACGACGTAGCGGCCCTCGCCTTCCTCACGGATCACGCTGGGGCCGAAGGCCTGACGATTGAACTTGCGGAGCATGCTCACAAAGTTGAAGCGATCGGTCTTGGTACGCGCACGAAGCTCGAATGTAGCCCCGAGAACGGGCTCGCCCGTCTCGTTATCGACTAGCTCGATCGCCAAACTCGGTGCGGTCGGCAGCGTGATCACCAGCCCTCTCGGCGCGCGCGGAGTCACGATGGACACCCACGGATCCCGCGCAGAACGGCGGGCCGCCACGACGACGTCTCCCAACTCCGGTAGTCCGCCAATAGAGAAATGTCCGTCCTCGTCGCTCATCGGCGCCGGGTGAAGGAAGCCCACCTCGATGACGGGTTTCATCGTGCCCGCGACGAGGAACGCACCGGGCACCGCGTTGCCGGCCCCGTCCACGACCCTTCCCTGCGCGGTCCGACCCAGAAGGAGCTCTAGCTCGCCGGCGTCATGCTCAGCCCCGGCGGCCAGTTCGAACGGCTCCGCGAGCGCCGCCGTGAAGCCAGCATGATCGGCACCGCCAACGACGCGCCCGGCAGGCACCCCATCGATGCGAAACTCACCATCAGCGCCCGTCAAGCCCGTGGAGACGGGTAGCCGGTCGATCAGCGATGCAGCCCAGGAAGGAATCGGAGCCACGAGGACGCCTGATCCATCGGGTGACGCGAGTAACGCGTCTGCTCGGATGTCGAAGGCGCCGGCCTGGGCCACCAGGTCGGGCACCACGGCGAAGCGCACTCGCGCCCCCTCGACCGGCTCGCCGTCCTCGTCGATGACGAGGCCGACCACCGTGCCGTGTAGAGACAGGACGATATCGCCCAAGTCCGTGACGTTGCCGTAGGCGAGTGAGTCATCAATGAAGCGAACCGTCGACCGGGCGCCCCCCATGTCGATACCCAGGCCGTGCACGCCGGTCGCCGTGGTGCCCTCCAGGTGAAAGCGTCCATCCGCTCCTGTAACGGTCCGGCTCGCTTCTAGGGTCTCGTGGGGCATCGCGACCATGTCCTCCGAGAACACCGTGTCGATGGAGAACTCAAGGAGTGAGACCGCCAACCCCGCCGCCGGTTCTCCGTCCGCCTCCACGACGCGGCCCGTCACGCCCGGGAACTGTGAGCCCCAGGGGTGCTCACCATCGGCCAGCGCGCCCGCGATATCTGGAGCCACTGGCGAACCCGCCGCCGGCGCGGCCGTCACGCGCCCATCACCAGCGCCGCCCTCCAGCGGGTCCACACCGAGGCCTCCTTCACCGGCCACTTTGCCGATCGGCTCGACCGGGCCGCCGAGATCCGGAACGACGGGATTCGAACGTTCAGAGGTCAGAAACCAAGCGAGGCCCGCGAGTCCAGCAGCCACGAGGGCGAGAAAGAAGAGGCGCATGGGCCCAGCTTACCTCCCGCCCCCTTTCTTGGGATCGAGCGGACCCTGCTAGACGTCCCATGACCGCATGAGCCCCTCGATGCGATCAAGCCGTTCCGGCAGCAGACCTGAGGCAGGTGCCTCCGCGGTGGAGCCCTCCGTCGAATCAGGGACCTTCGAGCGCGGAGCACTGGGACGACCGGGGCGACTCCGCGCACCTTGGTGCTGTGGAATCTGCCAACGGCAAGCGCATGCAACCACTCTTCGAGGAGCTCCTGAACGACCAGCGGATCCTAACCGTGAGGGAGTGAATCTCGGCCGAGGAAGGGCCTTCCCAGCCATTTGGCTCCTCTGCTCCTGGGCTTGCGATCTCACAAGACGGCCCAGCCTGGCTCGAACCCGGCAGGGATGCCGGCTTCTTCAGTTGAATCCGAGAACCGGACGGGCACGACCCATGAACGGCCCCGCAAGATGCGCGCTCTTTACTCGGACTGAGGCACTGTCTCCCTGATCTCCTCCAGCTTTTCCCTCACGCCAGGGGACTGCTCTCTCTGCTCGAGGACCAGCATCCGCTCGACTTCGTCCACGCCGGGGGTCCAGGCGCCCTGTGCAAATCGCTGCAGCAAACTGTGCAGAGCCGCCCGCCGAACCAGTGGGCTGGGGTCCTCCGCAGCCGCTTGCTCGAGCGCTAGATTGCACGCAGGTCCGATGAACCGCATCCACTGGGTGCACCTCTCGCGAAGCCTGGGCTCAGGGCTCTCGAGCAGGATCTTGATCAAGGCGGCGCGCGCTTCCTCGCTGGTGGCGCTTAGCTCATCCAGCCGCGGCAGTGCACGAGCGCGATCGATCGAGGATCGCGACAGCGCCCCTTGGGCAATCCACGAGGCATCATCTTTCTCCGTCGCGAAGCTCGCGAGCACCGTGCCCTCGGGATCGACCGCCACGTCCACGACGCGGTCATCGAGCGGCACGATCAAGAGGTTGCTCCGACTGTCGATGAGCAATTCCTCTGCCTGCACAATGCCGCTCTCGAAGTGCACTTCGATGGGAAGCGTAAGCCGGAAGAGCGGCCCCGTCTGGACCTGCTTGACCACGATGCCTAGCGACTCCCCGACGCCGTCGACGCTGCGTCGCTGGAACTTAATGTCTAGCTCTGGCACGCTGATCCGGTCCGTCCACTGCGCGATCTCTGGACCGATGTCCAGCCCGGTTTCCACCAGGCACAACCGACGAAAATCTTCGACCGTCACGACGCGAGAGTCCTCGCGTCCGACAAATGCCTGGACCAGTCGCCAGAACTCGTAGTCCCCCATGCGGTTGCGGACGACCCGCAGGACCCACGCCGCGCGCTCGGCCATTTCCTCGCGGGCCAGCGCCTTGACCCCGTCATCCTGCCCCTCGATGAGAAGGCGTTCGCTGGCGCGATAGATCAACCTGTCGCGCAACGTATCCCATTCGAGCGCGACCTCGGGGAGACCGCGGACGCGGGCTTCGTAGTCAAGCTCCAACGTCAGAGCGAGGCCGTCGAGAAGCCAACGGTGGCGCTCTTCCAGCGGAGAGATCCAGGCCCCGAACCACTTGCGCGCCGCTCCACGAGCCACGGTGCGCCTGGGCCGCTCCCGGCGGTCATCGAGCTCGTCCGCCTGGCTCGACAGCTCCGTAGCGTCGATCATGGTGAGGCTCGCACCGTCTAGCATCAGCGCCGGAAGATTGGGCAAGACTGCCTGGTCGTAGCGCGGGAAGGGGAACGGACGGCCGAGCCGCCGCGTGAAGTACTCCAGCACCGCGGTCGATTCTCCGAAGGTGCGCTGGGCAGATTCGGGGTCGGTGCCGTGCGGCAGGTGGAAATACAACTCGGTCTCACCCGCCTTCGCGCTGAAGGTGTCGAACTGGCTGGCAGCGACCGCCATCGAGCGCACCGGTATCTCGGTCAACGACCGCCAGGTGAACGCCTTCTGGCCCAGTCCGTCCTCCGACAGCGTATCGATCGCGATCAGCACGCCGTTCGCGACCGCGCTCATGTCGTCCCTGAGGACGATCTTCGTGTCCATCGTCGCCAGATCCCCCGGGGCGTCCCACGTGGGCATCCAGGTCCGCAGCCCAGACGGGAAGGCGCTGCCGTAGGCGCTCGGCGCGAAAGCCTCCCCCTGGTTCAGGGTGGAGCTGTACCCAGACGCCGGCGTGGCGGCAAACTCGATCTCAACGCTTGCCTCGTCGCCAAGCGCGAGGGGCGTCTCGAGCGTGATCTCCATGTACCCGTCACGGACCCTGTACCCCAGCGCCTGGCCATCACCGCCGGTGACCTCTCGGATCTCAAGATCCTCCGCATGCAGGCGCAGGCGCGCGGTTCCCTCCCGAAGGGCGCGGAACGAGTTCTTGACCGTGCCCACGACGCGGCCAGCTTCGAGGTCCAGAGCCAACTTGAGCGACACGTGGATGAGATCCGCGTCCCTCGAACTGCCCTGCCAGATCGCCTCCATCCCATCTCGAAGGGAAGGAGCCTGGCTGGACGGCGGAGGGCTCAGCACCAGCGGCGGCTCCTCGGAGAGCGCGGCGAGGCCATCCACCGACGTGCCGGGCGGTAGGAAAACGCACCCCGACACAACAAGGAACGACCCAAGAGCCAGGCAAGCGCCCGCAAGGGTGCCTGGGACGATATCCGACGGCACGGCCGTTTTCAGCAGGGACCAACGGGGAAGACGAGGGTGGGAGCTGGACGTTCTCATGGATCGCTGATCATGACCGAGTGTCGCTCCCACGCACAGGATTTCATGAATGCGTGGGCTTCATGGAGACCCGAGCCCCCATGCGACTCGTCTCGCGCAGAAAGTCACCCTCCACGATTTATTCGAGCGAACAACGCCGTTACGCTCCACGACCGGCCGCGGCGTCCCCGCTCGAATGCTCGACCGGTGCGGCGGCTTCCGAGGTCACTCCCAGCGAAACTAGCTGTGGAGGAACCAACTCAACCCTGCACCGTCTGCCCGGAAGAAAGCGTCCGGCGCCAGGTGGGTCAGGGTCTCAAGTGCTCAGACAACCGCAAGAGGGGAAAAATCCCCCCCCCACACGCCATGATGGCCAGTACCCGCCAGGCAGCCGTCAGCTCCATCGCGAGCGACGCGCTCCTCGACGTCCGTGAAGACACCTCAGGAATGGGGGGACAGACTCTCTCCGACTCCTACGGCCGCTACGTCTTCGGAGACGAGGCCCAGCAGCAGCGTCTTCCAGCCAACGTCTACATGGCGCTTCGCGAGACGATCGAGCAGGGCAAGACGCTCTCCGCTGACATTGCCGACGAGATCGCCAACGCGATGAAGGAGTGGGCCGTCGAGCACGGCGCCACCCACTACACGCACTGGTTCCAGCCCATGACCGGGCTCACCGCGGAGAAGCACGACTCCTTCCTCCGGCCCACCGAGGGCGGATCGGCGATGCTCAAGTTCTCAGGTCGCCAGCTCAGCCAGGGTGAGCCTGACGCCTCGTCGTTCCCCAGCGGAGGCCTCCGCGCCACCTTCGAGGCGCGCGGCTACACGGCATGGGATCCCTCATCCCCGGCCTTCCTTCGTAAGTCGGCCAGTGGCGCCACGCTGTGCATTCCAAGCATTTTCTGCTCTTGGACCGGCGACGCCCTCGACAAGAAGACTCCGCTGCTCCGCTCCTGCCAGGCCATCTCCAAGGCAGCCGTGCGCATGCTCCACGCCGTGGGTGAGAACGCGGTGGATCGCGTGTCCCCCACGACCGGCATCGAGCAGGAGTATTTCCTGGTCGACAGGCAGTTCTATCACCTGCGGCCGGACCTCATGGCCACGGGCCGCACGCTCTTCGGCTGCGCTCCCTACAAGGGCCAAGAGTTTGACGATCACTACTTTGGCTCGATCTCCGGCCGCGTACTGGACTTCATGCGCGATCTTGAGAAAGAGCTCTGGCTCCTCGGCGTGCCGGTCATGACGCGCCACAACGAGGTGGCGCCGAGCCAGTTCGAATTGGCCCCCCAGTATTCAGGCGTCTCCGTGTCCGTCGACCAGAACATGCTCACCATGAGCGTGCTCAAAGAGGTGGCCTCGCGGCACGGCCTCGCCGCCCTCATGCACGAGAAGCCCTACGCTGGCTTCAACGGCTCGGGTAAGCACATGAACTGGTCGATCGGAGACAACCTCGGCAACAACCTCCTTGAGCCAGGAAAGACCCCGCACGAGAACCTGAAGTTCATGCTCGTCCTCACGGCGATCATCCGAGCCGTAGACCTGCACCAGGACCTCCTGCGCGTTGCCATTGCGTCCGCAGGCAACGACCACCGCCTCGGCGCCAACGAGGCGCCGCCGGCCATCATCTCCATCTTCGTCGGTGACCAGCTGAGCGAAGTGATCGACGCGATGATCGAAGGGCGGAACCCCAACTCGCAGGACTTCGAGAGCCTGCGCCTGGGCGTGGACGCACTTCCTCAGCTTCCGAAGGACATCTCTGACCGGAACCGGACCTCGCCCTTCGCCTTCACAGGCAACAAGTTCGAGTTCCGCGCCGTCTCGTCGAACCAATCCGTTGCCTACCCGGCGGCGTACCTGAACACGATCGTGGCCGAGTCGATGGACTACATCACCGATCAGATCGACGCCAGGGGTGGCTCCAACGCCGAAACCATCCAGGAGGTCGTCCGCGAGACCCTCGCGAAGCACCGACGGATTCTCTTCGACGGGGACAACTACAGCGCGGAGTGGGTCGAGGAAGCCGCGCGCCGCGAGCTCCTCAACCGTCGCACGACGCCTGAGGCACTCGCCGCCATGGACTCGGAAAAGAACGCAAAGCTCTTCGAGACCTATGGAGTCCTCACCCGGGACGAGTTCGAATCACGTCGCTACGTCAAGTCTGAGATCTACGTCTCGAAGATCCGCGTCGAGGCCCGTGCCATGGTCGATATGGCCGCCACCATCATCCTGCCGGCGGCCATCGCGGCTCAGCGTCAGCTGGCCGAGACGACCCAGGCCGTGCGCGACATCGACCCGCATATGCCCGTCGACCCCCAGGTTCAGGCGCTGCGCCTGACCTGCGAGCTGACGAGCCGTCTCCAGGGCCACGTGAGCGAGCTCCGGGCGGCCATGGAAGCCGTCGAGGCCATGGAGGACTGCGACGAGCCGATCGAGCACGCCAAGGCCATGCTGGATCAGGTGATCCCTGCGATGGAGCGCCTCCGCGAGGTGGCGGACCTCCTCGAGAAGGAGGTTGACGACGACCTCTGGCCGCTGCCGAAGTACCGCGAACTCATGTTCATCCAGTAGGCCGGCTGGCGTCGGGGCGGCCACGTCCACTCGTTGGACGGGCGGGTCAACGCCTCCATGCCGCCCCGGGAACGCTCCTTGCTAAGAAAGCACCCCCGCAGGACCGATGGTCCTGCGGGGGTGCTTCTTTGTACGAGTGGTAGCGGTGAAGGGACTCGAACCCCCGACACGCGGATTATGATTCCGCTGCTCTAACCAACTGAGCTACACCGCCGTTCCCGAACGATCGCGTGAAACGCAAGGTTCGGGGCGCGGGAAGATAGCCGTCTAGCCCGTCAACGTCAAGTGACGCTCCGGGAAGTTCCACTACGGGCAGGAAGCCCTCCCGGGTCCATCAAGAGTCAGGGGTTACGACCACCGTCCCTCCATGGGCGACGGCGAAGAGGACACAGGCCTCGCTGACTGGGGAATCGCCCTCGAGCGCCACGGGGGAGTGCTCGCTCCCCGCCGGGTAGCGAACAAACTCCCCGGCACGGAAGGTACGCCCGTCATCGTCCCGATATCCGCCCGCGAG
>JBLIHL010000250.1:0-8430 GCA_047635895.1 Paracoccaceae bacterium
CTCGACCTCGGCCACCCGGCCCGCCTTATCCGCGCCCAGCACCAGGAACACCAGCTCGCGGCATGCACCGAGCGTCCGAATCGTGAGCGTGATGCGGTCCGCCGGCGCGATCGGGCTGACAGCAGCCGCCACCCGAGCATCGCTGACCTCTAGCTCTGCCCCGCCGGGGAAGAGCGACGCGGTATGACCATCGCCCCCCATCCCGAGCAGCGCCAAATCCAGCGGCTCGTCGCCGAGCACCTCGGCGTACGCTGAGGCTCCCTCCGCGGGCGGTAGCGTGCCGTCCATGATGTGGACCTGGCCCGCGGGAATCGGCACGTGATCGGTCAGGGACTGCCGAACGAGCGCCGCATTGCTCGCGGGGTCGTCTGCGGAAACGCAGCGCTCATCGCAGAAAAACACGTGCACCTTCGCCCAGTCCACGCGGTCGGCGCACTCCGCCTCGGCGAGGCGCTCGTAGAGCGGGCGCGGCGTGCCTCCTCCGGAGAGCGCGACCCGGAACGTCCCGCGCGCTTCCACCGCGGCGGCGGCTCGCTCGATGAACAGCTGAGCCAGCCCCTCGATCGTGGTCGCGGCGTCCGGGAAAACAGAAAGCGCCAGCGCGCGGCTCGTGTTGGATGTCATGGAGAGCTTGGGTTCAAGCGATCAGTGATCGCGCATTAGATCGCGGTCGGCGATGCCGAATCCGTCGGCAGCCTTCGGGCCCCAGGTGCCAGCTTCGTAGGGGTGAATCGTGTGATTCATGGTCAGCACCGGATCGAAAACGTCCCACGATCGCAGCACCTCGTCGCTGTGCACAAACAGCGTCTGATCCCCGCGCAGCACGTCGAGGAGCAGCGTTTCGTAGGCATCGGGGAGATCGCCGAAATGGTCGCCGTGACGGAACGTTAGCGGGAACTGATCGAGCTCGATCCCCGTCCCCGGCTCCTTGACGTTCATGTATAGCGAGAAGCCCGGGTCCGGCTGGAGCGTCATCGTCAGCACGTTCCGATTGACCTCACACACGCCCTCGTTCTCGAACATGCAAACGGGCGACTCCTTGAATTGAACGCCAATGCGCGTGAGGCGGCGCCCCATGCGCTTACCCGAGCGCAGATAGAACGGAACGCCGCGCCAGCGCCAATTCATGATCTCGCAGCGAACGGCCGCAAACGTCTCCGTCCGGGAGTCCGTGGGCACGTCCTTCTCGTCGTGGTAGCCGAGAAACTCACCACTCTTAGCATACTGCCCGAAGACGACGTCACTCTTCGCGAGCGGCGCGAGAGAACGCAGCACCTTCGCTTTCTCATAGCGCACTGAGTCCGCGTCAATGTGCGGCGGCACCTCCATAGCAACCAGCGTCAGGAGCTGCGCGAGGTGGTTCTGGATCATGTCGCGGAGCGCACCCGACTGGTCGTAGTACCCGGCGCGCGTGCCAAGCCCGAGTTCCTCAGCGACCGTGATCTCGACGGCTGCGATCTGATCGCGGTTCCACAGGGCCTCGAAGATCGAGTTGCCGAACCGAAACGCCAGGAGGTTCTGAACGGTCTCCTTCCCGAGATAATGGTCGATCCGGAAGATCTGCTCCTCCCGGAACGAGCTCCGCAGGACATCGACGAGCGCGTGGGCGGACGCCAAGTCCATGCCGAACGGCTTCTCGATGACGACCCGCGTCCAGCCGCCCGCGTGGTCGGCGTTCAGGCCGGCGGATGTCAGCCCCTGGACGGCGCCCCCGAGGGCCGCCGTCGGCAGCGCGAGATAGAACGCGCGCCGCGGAGGGAGGTCGTGCTCGGCCTCGAGGGCCGTGAGGCGCTCGCCCAGCGCCTGGTACGCCGACTGGGACCGGTCGCCGAGGCCCTGGTAGTGGACGCACTGCTTGCAAAGCGTGGCGGCGACGTCCGGCGCCACGTCAGCGGCCGCCAGCGACTCGGCGACGAGCTCACGGTAGGACTCCTCGGTGTTCTCGGGGCTGGTCGCAACGCCGACAATGCGGGTCTCGGGGGAGATCGCACCGGACGCGGTGAGGTGAGCGAGGGCTGGGAGGAGCTTGCGGCGCGCAAGGTCGCCGGTTCCCCCGAAGATGACAAGCGTACTGGGAGGCGTCGCGGTGGTTCGCTTCATGATGGGTCCGGCAAGCGAGGAGACTGCGCTCGCCGGCGCGCAAGGTTAGCGACCTAACGCCCCATACGTATGCAGCATCCCGGGCGGACTGATAGTCTCGCTCCATGAGCCCACGCCCCACCTCCCGCCGCCTGGTCGAAGTCACCGGCCTCCTCGGAACCCTCTTTATCGTCACGGCCCTTGGACGCGTGCAAAGGAACGAGGTCTACCGTGAGGACGAAAGAGCCATCCCCGTTGCCTCCATCCCTGCGGCTCCTGGCTTCGAATTCGCCGTATCGGAGGCCTTCGTGGAGCGCGCCGTAGAGGGGGACTCGGTGCGGCTTACGGCGAAGGATGGCTCCAGTCTGCGGATCCGAGGCCCCGTGACCTTCGCAAGCGGAGCGACGACGGCCCAGCGGGGCGAGCTCCAATTCGTCGCATGGGACGAGTACGGCGGCGATGTGGAGGCTGGCGGCTCCTTCGACGTACTCGGGGCATTCATCGAGAACGGCGAGGTCCAGAAGCCGTTTGTGATCGCCGGCGGCCCGGCGTTCCAGGCACGCCCCTCCGTGGCCCTCACCCCCGACGGCCAGGTCTGGATCGCCTGGGAGGAGGGCCCGGACGGCTGGGGCGGCACCTACCGCAGCGTGGACCAGCAGTGGAACAACGCCACCGACTCCCACGGCCCTCTGCACACGTGGCGCGCGACGCGATTGGCACAGATCGACAGGGAGGGCTCCGTCACCGAGATCGAGGTCCCGATGCCGTCCTTTGAGCTGCAGCGCCTCCAGCCTGAGCGGCGGCCTGGCGCCGAGCGCATCGGCGTGTTCTACGAGCGCCCGGCTATCGCGTCAGATCCCGAGGGTGGCCTGTGGCTCGCATATCGCCATGTGCACCAGCGCGAAGCAGGCCTCCAGATCCCCAAGCTGACCACCCACGTGGAGCGCGGCTTCTCGGTCTACGCGCGCCGGCTCGTCAACGGTCAGTTCGGCCCGGTGCTGCGGATCGACGAGCGGCAGCGCGACGGCGAGCAGCCCATGGAGTTCAGAACGGCCGGTTCAGGCCTCGAGCTGATCCTGGAGACGGGCCGGGCCGACCGGCGCAACGATGCGCAGTTCAAGGGCGTCCGCGTGGCGGCGCTCCCGGCAGACTCATCGCCCGGCGACCTGATTCCGGCATCTTCCTCTCCCATCCGCGCGGCCATCCCCGCCGCCGCCCCTGAGGTGCGCAAGCCAGCCCGCGCCTCCGCGGACGTCAACGGCTCAGCCTATTCACTCTACTTCGGCGACCTCCATCGCCACACCGACCTCTCTCTCTGCTTCCCCTTCTTCGACGGATCACTGGACGACGCCTACCGCTACGCGATGGGCCCAGGAGCGCTCGACTTCGTCGCGGTCACCGATCACGCGCGCGACCTGGACCAAGGCAAGAGCGCGAGCCGCCCGTGGCAGCTCCACGTCGCAGCCGCCGACCGCTACCATCAGCCCGGCCGATTCATCGCATTTCGCGCCTATGAAAGAAGCCAGGGCGACACCGACCACAACATCATCGGACTCCAGCAGGACGCGGATTTCCTGCGCCCGCACAGGCCGCCCCTGACCGAGTTCTGGGACGAGTTCCCAGCCGACGAGGTACTGTCGATTCCCCATGCCACCGCGGCGCGCCCCGGCCAGCGCTTTTGTGGAGACGTTTGGACCAAGCGCGACGACCTGAAGCGCCCCATCGCCGAGATCTACCAAGCATTCCGCGACGTCTCGTCGATGGAAGAGCTGCAAACGCGCGCGCTCATGACCGGTCAAAAGCTGGGCTTCATCGCGAGCTCGGATCACCTGGCAACCTCAAGCTCCTACGCATGCGTCTGGAACCCCGGCACCGCAGAGGAACCGGCCAGCCGAGAGTCCCTCTTCCGCTCACTCCAAGCGCGCCGCTGCTACGGCGCAACGGCCCGCATCGACCTGCGCGTCACAGCGACCGCTGCGCAAGCGGCCAGCCAAACGTTCTGGATGGGCGAGGACCTGCCCGACGCGGACAGCTTCCAGATCC
Organism: Paracoccaceae bacterium; assembly: GCA_047635895.1. Lineage (GTDB taxonomy): Bacteria > Planctomycetota > UBA1135 > UBA1135 > Saltatorellus. Next base: position 4,123 of record JBLIHL010000250.1, read on the forward strand.
AAGTGAGCGGCACGGGCTCTGGGCCGGTGGAACGCATCGAATACTGGTCGGGCGGAGAGCTCGTCCATTCAACAAACGCAGAACGCGTGGCAGCCTTCGGGGACGAGTTCACGTGGAACCCGGCGGCCGACTCCCAGCAGTACCTCTTCGTGCGCATCGTCCAGGCAGACGGGGAGCAGGCGTGGTCTTCCCCCTTCTTCGTTCGATGGGAAACGAAGACCACCGGGACCAAGTAGGGTGAAGTGCCGTTCGCTGCTGCTGCCGCATGGCTGAAAAGTAACCCCCTCACCGGCCCAACCGACCGCCGGTCGCTGCCGGCGCCCCGAGTAGTGCCGGCCGTGCTGCCCGACACAGGCCATTCGGTGCGGCAACACAGAGTCCGGGAGCGAGTGCCTACTCGGGCACGGTGCGCGGTGCCGCCCGCACCACCTCAGCACCGCCCGCATCGCTGAGGACGAGGTCGCCGCCGACGACGTCGAAGCGGTTCACTTTCTCAATCGCGGTGAGTAGGTTGGCCTCCTGGTCCATCAACATCGCCGGCCCGGCCATTTTGGTCACCCCGAGGGGGCCGACCTTGAACAGCTCGTCCTCGATGATCCACGAGCCCCGGAGCCGATTCACGCCGGCGTTGCCGCTAACGGTGCCGTCCTCGCTGAAGCGTAGGAATACGGGGCTACCCTCCACGACATCCACGCCCGCTATCGATGTAACGTCCCACTCACCGAACATCGTCGGAACCGTCGGTGCCGCGGCGCAGGCCACGGTAAGGAGCAGCGCGAGTGCTGCGGTGAAGTGTCGGAGTTTATGGAGCATGGAAGACGGTAATCATTTGGGACGGTTGGGGAATCTAAGCCAGTAATCGCATGAGCGGTCTGCCAGCTTCCGGAGAGCATATTGCCACAACATCTTTCTCAACGCCACTACGCGCCAGCCCTGCACCGTTCACCCTTCACATGACCGTGATGCGAAAAATGCGCCCGCGGCTGGCGATGCTCGGGCTGCCCACGCTTCGCCTGTAAACGGTGGCCTGCTGGCTCGTCTTTGGACAGGGCTTTGAACCAAGGAGCACTCCGATTCTCCGTGAGCGGCCGGGTCGCCAACTACGGGTGTGTGTACGCATCGAGGCCAACGGGCCAGAGCTACCGATCCTCTGGGCGAATATCCTGAAGAGGATCTTCTGGGAGGACATTATTCGTCGTCGACGGTGCCTCGGGCGTGCGCACACGATCTCATGGATCACGCCTCAAGAAGTCGCCAGCTCAGGCGCAGCCAGGTGAGGGAGAAAGTTCCTCGCAAGCAGCAGATCCCTTGTCACCGCCGGTAGTCCGAATACTCATTCTGTCCCCGCCGCCTGATCAGTGGCGGATGGATGTGGTGGTGACAAACCGCAGCTGCATCCGCCACTCATGCGAGTACGGTTCAGTACATCCCTGCATCACTTTCCATAGCCTCACTCGACCTGTCAAGCCAGCACACACCCGCCGGTCACCAGGACCCGTCCCGACCGCTGATACAGCTGGACACCAATGCTCTCGGCTAAGGTAAGGCCGTCGAGGTTGAACTCGTCGACCCTTCACTGTGCTCTGCGAGCGTAAGGGACGTGCCTTCGAGCGGCGCAGGGTGGCCCCGGGTCGTTACCTCCCCGAGGCTCCCACAGATCGGAACGTGCGCGATTAACGCATCCGGCTCCTCAGACCCATGGGCTCGCTACGTCCGCCGGACCGATGAGTGGATGGCTCTAGCCGGAGGCGGATGGTATCGCTCGTGAAAGCGGGCCCACCAGTCCCAGTTCTTTGCGTAGGCGGCGTTGGAACGTCACCGCGACCATCGCATCCATCGCCCCCCCATCCCCCCCGAAACTTCTCAAGCGCGACCCAGGAGCATGTCGCGCATAGATGGATTCGAGTAGTGGTTCCCCAGGCTTCGGAGGCAAGGCGCTCCCTCACCCCTAGTGGCAGTAGTCCAAGGGGTGCTGGGGCTACGCAGCCTCCGGAACCTGGGGGCCCGCTACACCAAGGCGTTGCGGTGCACGGGTCGCCCCAGTGCCACGCAAGACTCGCTTCCGGCTGGCTGCCTGGCCTTGGCCGAACGGGTTTTGTCCCCGCGGGACTCCCGTAGAAGTTTCGGTTTCTCATCATTCCCTTCCTCCACGCTTTGCCTGGCGCAAGTTGGTGCACGAAGCCTGCGTGGTGATGCAGATCCCCGCCCCCATCCCCATGACGGTCAGCGAACGATCTTCTCGGACCTCGACCATCCGAGCACGCGCATTCAATTGAGCACGTCGCATGCGACCGCTGCCTGCATCTCCTGCACCGACGATGCTCCCGTTCGGAGCCGGTCACCTTCCTGTAGCGGAAGAACGTATTCTCGACCCGGCCCTGACGGTGGCACCCAGACTCCTTCTTCCATCGCCGCCGTCCGATTTTGCTCACACGCCCGACGGCCTGGTCGCGTGCTGTGGATCACCGACCACGTCTACCCGTACCCGCTCTTCGAGAGGGCGGCGTGACGACCTCTGCACCCTTCGATTCAGCAGCTTCGTAAACCGGCCTGGTGCCGTCAGCGGCGCCGGCGGTGACGGACGGAAGGCGGCCGCTCGCATCGCCGATGACCCTAACGCCCACCGCGCCGTCATCGACGTTACTGCCGATGATCAGGTCGATCGGTCCCCCACTCGCCGTCGGCGCCGGCGCGGCAGGCAGCTTCGCGCTTCTGCGGAAGGGTACCGTGTGGTCCAGAATCTAGAGGCCCACCCCCGTCAGCTTGAAGTGCGGTCGGAGGAAACCCTTGGCCTGGCGCAGCGGCAGGTGGAGCACGAGCCCCAAGGTCAACGCCGTCTCGATCACAAGGTCCGAGAACTTAGGCTGCACACTTCGACGTCCACTTGGCTTCGCCCTCCACGCGGCTACAGTCTTGGGCGACAACCAAACAGTCACATCGCGGCGTTGAACCAGGCCCCGCTCGCAGTCCCGCCAATGGGTAACACGGTAGCGGCAGCGGCAACTTGACGGACGCCGTCATGGTGACGCTCGAGTAAACCTGATGGACCTGCCAGGCCGTGGCAGGCGAGCCCTCAGATTGCCTTGACTCTCTACCGCTGCACGAGCGACTTGAACTCCAGTCCCGCCTGACGAGACGACGTAGGGATCCGAGGCCCGCGCTACATCTGCGGGGCACTCGCGCGGGAAGGGAGGTTTCTTTTTCGCGATTACCTGTTGCAACAACCATCGGCATGACGAAGACTATGAAGCAGATGGCACCCCGCAGCAAAAACCTCCTCGCCCGCGACACCTATATCGCCGTGATGCGCGTCCACGAGCGCCTCGCGGCGCAGTCGTCGGCACTCTTCAAACGGCACGGCCTCACGCAAGCGACCTACAACGTTCTGCGGATATTGCGGGGCACCGGCGCCGACGGGCTCCCCTGCAGCGCGGTTGGCGAGCGGCTCGTGAACCGCGTGCCGGACGTCACACGCCTGCTCGACCGCATGGAGCGCGACGGCCTGGTCCTTCGAGAGCGAGGCACGCTGGACCGCCGCGTCGTCCGCGCCTTCCTAACGGAGGAGGGCCAAGCGCGCGTCGACTCGCTCGATCAGCCGGTCCTCGACCTGCACGCGACGCAGTTCGAGGACTTCAGCGTGCGAGACCTGGCGGCGCTCGAGACAGCTCTGCAACGACTGATCGCGACGCCCCCCGCCACGGACTGACCAACCACGACTCCCCCACGAGGGGGGAGCTGACTCACTAATCCCTGTCATCACGACAATTGCGCCAACAACTAAAATGCAGAACCTTCGCACCGACATCGGACTCCTCACCCTCCGGCTCATGGCCGGCACGATCCTCGTATTCCACGGCTCCCAGATGATCTTCGGCCTCTTCGGCGGCTACGGCATCGCGGGCACAGCCGGCTGGATGGAGAGCATCGGCATCCCCTTCGCGACCGTTTCGGCCGTGCTCGCAGGCGGCACCCAGCTGATCGGTGGCCTCGCGTTCCTGACCGGGCTTTTCGCCCGCACGCTCTCTGCACCCGTAGCGTTCGCGCTCCTCGTAGGCGCGCTCACCGCGCACTCAGGCTTCGACGTGGCCAAAGGCGGCATGGAGTACCCGCTGCTCCTCGCCGCCGTCTCCCTCACGCTCGGACTCGTCGGTCCCGGTCGGCTCAGCATCGGCGCCGGTCGCGCCGACATCCCCCTCCTCCTGCCAGCTGTCGCCTGAGCACACTCCCCCACGTTTACCAACTCCATCTAGCCGCTCCGGCCACCAGCAACCTCATCCAATGTCAAACCAAACAACCATGTCAAACCTC
>JBLIHL010000251.1:0-8420 GCA_047635895.1 Paracoccaceae bacterium
GGCTGGGGGCTGTGGACAACTGTGGATCACGGGGATCTGCCCCATGGCACGGAAGGGGGCTTCACGGCCCCCCAATAGACTTATCCACATGCAGGGAGTGGTAGGTAGGCGGTCGTAAGCCTCGCCGCTGCATTGGATTGTGCTGACGGGATATGTCTTCTCCCCCGCAGTTACACACCTCTCCACGATCTGAGCGGGCGGGGATGAGGGCTTGCCCCTTCTTTCCAGGAAACGAGAGCGCGCCCTGAGATTAGGCTTGCCAGCGCCCCGGTTCGGTCTCTGTGAGGGACAGCTCGTCCACCTGCCGCTTCTCTCCAGCAATTCAGGCACTGGATCGCAAGAAGCACGGCATCAGCCGGCTTCCCCAGGCCGTCTGGGTCTACGATGGGGTCTACACGGGCTCACGCGCCCCCATAGCCAATATGCCGATCTCACCCATTGAAGAGGTCGTCGAGGACCTGCGGCAAGGCCGCATGATCATCCTCGTCGACGATCCCGACCGCGAAAACGAAGGCGACCTGGCCATGCTGGCAGACGCGATCACCCCCGAGGCGATCAACTTCATGGCCAAGGAAGGCCGCGGTCTTATCTGCATGCCGATGTCGGGAGAGGTCTGTGACCGCCTTGAGCTAGGGATGCAGGCGGCCAACAACACGAACGCCCACGGGACGGGGTTCACGATCTCGATCGAGGCGGCCAGGGGCGTCACGACCGGGATTAGCGCGGCGGATCGGGCACATACGATCAAAGTCGCGGCCAAGGCCGACGCCAAGGCGAGTGATCTGGCGCGTCCGGGCCACATCTTTCCCCTCCGAGCCAAGGACGGCGGCGTCCTCGTGCGCGGCGGTCAGACCGAGGGAATGGTCGATCTGGCGCGTCTGGCGGGGGGCACCCCCACGGGTGTGATCTGCGAGATCATGAACGACGACGGGACCATGTCCCGCATGCCCCAGCTCGAGGTGTTCGCTGAGAAGCACGACCTCAAGATCAGCACGATCGCGGACCTCATCGAGTACCGGCGTCACAACGAGCAGCTCGTCGAGCCCCTCGTGGACAAGCCCGTTCCGATCCAAACCGACCAGGGCATCTTCCAGATGCACCTTTTCCGCTCCAAGCTGGATGGGAAGGAGCACGTCGCTCTCACCCACGGCCTGCCCGAGACCGAGGGCGTAGACCCCGCGGAGCCGGTGGACGGGGCGGTTTACGTCCGCGTGCACTCCGAGTGCCTCACCGGGGACGTCTTTGGCTCCCAGCGGTGCGACTGTGGGCCGCAGCTCGACAAGGCCATGCAGATCCTGGCCTCCAAGGAGCGCGGTGTCCTCGTGTACCTGCGCCAGGAAGGTCGTGGGATTGGCCTCGCGAACAAGCTCAAGGCCTATCACCTCCAGGACAAGGGCATGGACACCGTCGAGGCGAACGAGGCCCTCGGGCTGCCGGTGGACCTCCGGGAGTACGGGATCGGCGCGCAGATCCTGTTCCATCTGGGCGTTCGCCAGATGAATCTGCTGACGAACAATCCCAAGAAGATCCACGGACTGAGCGGCTACGGCCTCGAATTACTGGATCAGGTGCCGCTCGAAGTGGAGCCTAACCCTAATAACGTCCGGTACTTGCGGACGAAGCGTGAACGCCTTGGGCATACGCTCTCCGGCGCGTTGGACGCACCTACGGACACCGGGCACCCAGAAACGGCAGCGCCGCGGGAATAGGCCCGCGGGGCCGGGCGTCTGACCCTGCGCCCATGGGAGCCCTCATTCGAATGTCCAGCCACGACGCCTACCAGTCTGCCGACGATTCTCACCTCGTTTCCGCGACCCTGGATGGCCATTCAGAGGCTTTCGAGGTCCTGGTGGAGCGCTATCAGCGCCGGCTCTTCGGCCTCGTCCGAAACTACACGCGGAACGCCGCCGAGGTGGAGGACATCGTTCAGGACACGTTCCTGAAGGCCTTCAGCCGCCTCGAGACCTTCCAGCAGAGCTCCGCGTTCTACACGTGGCTCTATCGCATCGGGGTCAACACGATCCTCGACGTGATGAAGCGCCGTGGTCGGAACCCGGTGACGGCGGTCGAGGACCCTGAGCTGGTGGGCCGCAGCGGCACCGGCGCTTCCGATGCGACGCAGGAGCGGCTCTCGATCCGCCCTGATGCGCGCCTCGAACGGGAGGAGATCGGAGAGATCACGCGCTCCGTCATGGACGAGCTGCCGGAGATCTTCCGGACCGTCCTCGTGATGCGTGAGCTTGAGCAGATGGCCTACCAGGACATCGCTGACACGCTGGAGATCTCGATCGGGACGGTCGAATCGCGGCTGTTCCGAGCGCGGGCACGATTCAAACAGAAGCTGCTGCAGCTCCATCCGGAGTTCGCGGCGGGGCAGGAAGCTGAGGCGCGCGAGAGCACTCGGGCAGAGAGACTGAAGCGGGACTCCGCAAAGAAAGTGACCAGGAAGGCGAAGCCATGAGAAACGACGATTCAAACAACCCGAACTCCCAAGATGCGGAGGCAACCATGGCCTGTGAGCGCGTGCTCGAGCTGGTGCCAACGTTTGTGGATGGTGAGTCTTCCGAGTCCCTCAGCAGCGCGGTGCGAAAGCACCTGATCGACTGCGCGGAGTGCCGCGTCTTGGTTCAGGAGGAGAAAGGCCTGCGCCAGTGGTTCGAGCCAGTCGCCGGGGAAGCCGGGCGGGCGGACGTCGAAGTCCCTGAGGGCTTTGCGGCCCGGGTGACTGCGATGGCGTTCGCCGGATCGTCTGCTACAGGTTCATTGGAGGCGCCCATGCATGTGGTCGGTTCCCATGAGCAGCGTGGCTCCCAGGAGCGGCGGGGCCCGCGGCTTCTACGGTCGCTGGACGCCGGATCGTCGCAGGCTGGATCGTTGCAGGCCGGGTCCTCCGGGACGGCGGCTCGCGCCGAGCGGAGCTCCCTCGGCTTTGTGATCAGCATGACGGCGGCTGCGGCTGCCCTGATGGTGTCGTTCACGCTGATGCTGGCCCAGGACAGGCGCCACGACGTGGGCGGTGCGCCCCTGAGCGCTGACGCGCCCCTTGAGGAAACACTCCGCGACCTCGAGGCTTTAAACGATGTCGAAACTCTGGCGATGGAGCGCACGTCGGCTGACGAGGTAAAACTCGACCCGGCGGATGAGAGCGCGACGGACGCCTCTCCAGCTAACGTCGAGGGCCTTGAAGGCTCTCCTAAGGACAGCCAGTGAAAGGAGTGCGTTTCTGGTCGGTCATGATGGCCGCGACCTGGTTCCTCGCGGGGCTTGCGGCGGGCTATTTGATCTCCTCTCGCCAGTCCGAACCGGATCCCTGGGCGGCAGGCGCAGAGCGTCTCCAGGAGACGTTCGAACTGACAGGACAGCGACGTTACGCCCTCAACCAAGTCCTCGACCGGCACGACCGAGAATACAACGCGATCCAGCGTCGCCACACCGCCGCAACGCGCGAGGCGATGGAGCCTGAGATTCAGGCCCTCTTTTCGAGGACGGACGCGACCATTCGTGACACTATCATCCCACCTGCCCAGCGGGGGCGCTACGAAGAGCTGCGCCGCCCCCGGGTTTTGATCCCCGAACGCTAACTATCGGCCTCACCCTTAAGGTCTCTCCCATCCATGGCACGTTCCTGCGGCATACGCATCGGCCCGAGGCGCTTCGAACTCGTCGTTCTCGACGGAAGCCCCAAGCGGCACAAGATCTCCGCGTACTACACCGGTGAATTCTCGCCAGAGGACGCGCTGGCCTACGCGGCCGGCGACGTCACCGGCGTGGCGCGCGAACTCAGGGAGGCCGCCAAGGTCCACCGGATTCCCACCGAGAACGTCACGGCGATCATTGCGACGGACCACGCTGCCTTCCGGCACGTGAAGCTTCCGTTCTCGGATCGCGCGAAGATCGATCAGGTCCTGAAGTTCGAGGTCGAGAGCGAGCTGCCACAGTTCGACATCGATACGGTGGTCGTCGACTATCACGTCCTGCACTCGAACGCTTCCGGGGCCGAGCTCATCGTCTCCGCCGTTCCCAAGGATGACGTCCAGCGGGCGATCATGGCCTGTGAGAAGGCCGGGTTCGAGGCCCTTGAGGTCGAGCTTGAAGCGACCGCCATGGTGAACGCGGCCTTCGCGGCAGACATCTGCCACATCGACGATGCGCAGCTGCTCGTGCATGTGGGCGAACACTCCACCTGTGTGGTCGTGGTGGCTGCCGGCGAGATCTGCGAGTTCCGCGTCGTTCACATCGGGGGGATGACTCACCTTGCGAGCGAGCTCGAAGTAGGGGGCGCCAGCTCGGGCGATGACAAGGGTGAAGGCGACGGCGATAAGGAAGGTCAAGAGCGCGAAGCGGACGTCATCGAGACGATCGACCCGATCGAGGCTTCGCGTAAGACGGAGCAGGCCGTCAAGCGCATTCGACGTGAGCTTGGCCGCACGATCTCGGCCGCCAAGACGCCCAAGGAAATCGAGGCCATCTACGTCTGCGGCATGGAGCTGCACGGGCTGATCGGCTCCGAAGTGATGGGCGTTCCCGTCTACGTGCTCGACTGCTTCGACGCTGACTCCGGTCAGCCGGCCGACGGATTCGGCCAGCTCGTCGGCGCCTACGGTGGTGCCTTCCGCCAGCTCGGCGGCGGCACGGTCAAAGCGGCGCTGCGCCGCGACGAACTGCGCTTCACCGGCACGTGGGAGCGCCTCGAGTTCCCGCTGGCTTTCGCCGCTCTGATGCTGGCGACGTTCCTTGGGATGATGAACATCCTGCAGATGCGCAAGCTCGATCGCCTCAGCCTGCACGGCGTGCTGCCGTGGCTGACGAGTTCGAACAACTTCATCGTGGGCGGCAGCGCGAACAAGGGCAGTACGGGTCGTCCGCACATGAACCCGGTCCCGCGGGACCTCGTGGAGCGCGCCAAGCGCTACTACTCGCTGGTGGGCGCGCTCCCGGATGACCTGAATCCGCCGCTGGAGGAGCTGGCCGTCGTCGAGGACATGATTGACGCCAAGATCAAGGAGCTCCAGAAGGAGGTCGGCGACATCCAGGACGTGCCGCTGCCGCCGTCGGCCTTCACGGCTGCGACGTTGGTGCTGGGCGTGCTCAACAGCAACCCGGAGTGGCGTCCTTCGCTGCGCTTGCTCCGCGCTGGCTACGAACGCGAGAGGAACGGTGAACCCGAGCACGTCTCCATCAAGCTTGACGCGACTTTCTTTGCCGACGACACGCTGCAGGCCACCGAGCATCTCGGTGCGTTCGATCGAGCCCTGCGTTCCCAGTCTTGGTACATGGATAGCGAGGACGTCAAGACGGACGGAATCGAAGGCGATGGTGGTCTTACCTTCAAGGGCAAGACGATCCTGGTGGACCCGTCCAAGTTCACTCCGAGCACTCCGAAATCATCGAACTGAACTCTCTGATGTCGAACGCAACAACCACTAGCTCAACCAAGGGAGGCGACCTCCAATGATGGTTCGCATCATGATCGTCGCGCTTCTTCTCGGCTCCGCCTTCCTCGGATGGCGTGCCTGGGAGCAGCACGGTGAAATCAATCGGTACGAGGCGGCGCTCGCGCCCAAGGGCCTCGTCGAGAAGACCGTCGAACGCATTCAGAAGAAAGCGTTCATCTACACGCAGTACAAGGAGCGGTCGGCGAACGAGGGCATCAAGGGTGGCAGTGACACCGGCTCGATCGCTAAGTACATCCGTGAGCATGCGCAGGATAGCCGTGTGCTCTGGGGCGGCGTCTCCATTGGTGCAGCCAAGGAAAAGGGCGCTACGGTCGGCAAGAAGAACTACACCGACACCAGCTACAAGATCACTCCCCAGGAGAAGGATCAATCCCACAACCGGCAGCGGATCGCGAACTTCTTCTACCTTCTGGAGAAGGATAGTCGGAAGCTCAAGATCACAGACCTTGAGTTCCGGTCAGCGGGCAAGAGCAAGCCCGAGGAAGTGCCGAACGACCTCTACGACGTGGAGTTGACGCTGACGGTTCGCGAGCGCAAGTAAGCCAAACGCGGCACGCTCCTGGCTTCGATGGTCCCTTTCATCGCTCACTTTTTGAGCGGTGGGAGGGACCAAAGCTTTTCACGGTTGGAGGGCGTCGGCTGGGTCAGCGGGTAGTCTTTCGCGTAGAGGCGCGCGTTGTAGCCAGCCCAATACGCGCCTGACATGAACATGGGGGAGCGCTCGCAAGTGAGCTCCCACGCGAGTCTCTCCGCGATCAGGGACTCTGCGATCTCGGGGTGCTCGCCGATCAGGTTGTTGGTCTCGGAGATGTCAGTGGACAGGTCGTAGAGCTGGGGGAGCATGCTGTTGGGCTCCAGTAGCTTCCAGCGCCCCCTGCGGACGGCCTTGCCTCGCTGGGCCGTTCGCCAGAAGAGGGCTTCGTGGGGCGCGCTGGCTTCCTCGCCTTGGAAGTAGGGGATGAGGTCGAGGCTGTCGTAGATCGGCCCGTTCTTCTTGCCGCGGCCCTTGCGCTCGGTTCGCGCGCCGACGGGAGGCGGCGTGCCGCCGGCGGCCGTGACGAACGTGGCCATGAAGTCGAGCGAGATCACGGGCTCGTCGTAGACGGACGGGGCCAGCTTCGCCGGCCAGCTGTAGATCGTGGGTACGCGGATGCCGCCCTCGAGGAAGGTACCTTTCGTCCCTCGGAGCGGCGCGTTGATGGCGTGACTGACTTCCACCGAGCCGCCATTGTCAGAGATGAAGACGATCAGCGTGTTCTCCCGTTCGCCGCGCTCTTCAAGGTCTGTGAGGAGGCGCCCGATGTTCTCGTCCATGCAGTGCTGCATGGCGCAGTACGCGCGCCGCGCCTTGGGCTGGATGTGGGCGTAGGCCTCGAGGTCCTCTTCCTTGGCCTGCATCGGACCATGCGGCGTGTTGTAGCTGAGGTACAGGAACCAGGGTTCGTCAGCTTCTCCCTCTTCACGGATGAAGTCGAGAGCCTCCAGCGTGAACCAGTCCGTGAGGTAGGGCTCACGGATCTCGGTCACCCTGTCGCGGCCGCGGTAGAGCTGGTTGTTTTCGGCCGTTGGGAAGTAGGCGTGGCTTCCCTTGAGCATCCCGAAGAACTGGTCGAAGCCGCGCGCGACCGGGTGATGACCGTCCACGCTCTCCCCCGCGTGCCACTTGCCGATCAGGCCGGTGCGGTACCCGAGGGCCTTCAGGCGGTCGCTCACGAGCGGTTCGTCGAGGGGAATGCCTGCGTACTCGGGTCGGATGTAGTCGGGGCGACTGAGGTTGTGCTCGAAGCCAAACCGCGATCCGTAGCGGCCGGTCAGGAAGCCTGCGCGTGAGGGGGCGCAGACGCTGCCCGAGACGTAGCCGTTCGTGCAGCGGACGCCGCTGGCGGCCAGGGCGTCCAGGTGGGGCGTCTGGATCTGGAGGGACCCGTAGCACGAGAGGTCGCCGTAGCCCATGTCGTCGGCGACGATGAGCAGGATGTTGGGCCGGGCGTCCGCGGCCTCGGGTCCTTCCTGGGCCCGAGCGGGGAAAAGGCAGAGAGCGGCAGCGCTAATAAGGATGAGTCGCTTCATGGTTATCCCTGCGTCCTAAGCGCAGCTCCGATCAGTCGATAGAGAACGCGCGCGCCGACGATGGCATCCCACGAGGTTCCGTCAGGATCACCGCCAGGGCCGGGGCTGACCTCGTTCAGGTCGAGCCCCACGACGCGCTTGCCCGACTTCGAGATCTCCTCGAGCCACACCATCAGTTCGTCCCAGAGAATTCCACCGGGCACGGGGGTCCCTGTGTTCGGGCAGAGCGTCGGGTCGAGGGCGTCGATGTCGAAGCTGATGTAGATCTCGTCCGGGAGCGAGGCGATGGTGCTGCGGGCGAGCGCCCGCGTGCGGCCCTCGAAGCGGGCGCTCTCCAGGTCCGTGTCAAAAAGCGCCGTGACCGGTGAATCGCTCTGGAGCTCATCGTACTCCTGCTCGCAAAGGTCCCGGATGCCCACCTGGACGATGCGGGAGACGTTGCCGATCTCCTGGAGAACGTTGTGCATGATCGACGCGTGGGACCATCGGAAGCCCTCGAAGGCCGGGCGCAGGTCGGCGTGGGCGTCGAATTGGAGGACGGCCAGGCCGGGGTAGCGATCGGCGCAGGCGGCGATCGCGCCAAAGGGCGTCGAGTGGTCTCCCCCGAGGAGCACCGGGAGGACGGGCGCCTGGCCCGCACCCAGGCGCTCATCGAAGAAGGCTCGGACCGTCGAGTTGACCGCGTCGCCGATCTCGTTGACGCGGGCCACAGCGGCTGCGTCGTCCTCGTCAGCCCCGCCCTTCTCGATGATCGGGGCCGTCAGGGCGCGGGCAGCCGAATTCCAGGCGTGGAAGCGTTCGTCCGTCGGCGCGAGCCAAAGGCCCTGCTCGTACGGCTTTCCAAATCGCAGGTCGAAGAGATCGATCTGGCGGCTGGCTGCCAGGACCGCGTCC
>JBLIHL010000252.1:0-8367 GCA_047635895.1 Paracoccaceae bacterium
TGGTTGTCGACAATCTCCCTTGCCTGCGTGTCAAGACCGCGCGAAGCTGCGGGCAAGCCAGCCGAAGGCGGTATCGACGGTCCGGCTCCCTGGGCTATCGCGACCCTTCCAACTACCCTACGCCCTCGACATCGACCCGCTGAATCTCCTCCGCTTGCCCCGGCTCCTCGCGTGACGTCTTCCTTCGCCTCTGGGTCTCCATCTGGGTCTCCATCTGGGTCTCCATCTGGGTCTCCGTCTGGGCCTCCTCCTGGCCTCCTCTTGGCGGTCGCCCTCGGGTCGCTTGCGGGCTGCGTGTCCCCGCCTCCCGCGTTCGACTGGTCCGTTCATCAAGGGCCGGGTCAGGAGTACTTCCAGAGAGAAGAGGTCACCTTTCTCTCGTACGACGACCCGCTCGAGCCGGTCAACCGAGCGATCTTTGGCCTCAACGAGAGCGTGCTCACCGGCCTCGGTGAGCCCATCGCACGCCTCTACCGGGGACTCATTCCGCGCGGCGTGAGGCGTAGCACAGACCGCGTTTTCGAGAACCTGCTCTACCCGGGTCGGTTGATCAACAACCTCTTCCAGGGGCAGTTCTCCGGCGCCTGGCGCGAGACGAAACGCTTCGCGGTCAACTCAACCGTCGGCGTCGCCGGGTTTCGCGACCCCGCGACACGCATGGGGATCGAGCCCAGCGACGAGGACTTCGGCCAAACGTTCCAAGCCTGGGGCTGGGAGAACTCGACGTTCCTCACGGCTCCGTTCTTCGGAGCAACCACCGTCCGGGACGGCGTGGGAGCCCTCGGCGATTGGGGCCTCGACATCGCCGGTTACTACACGCCCGCGGCGCAGGTGCGAAGCCTGAACAGTCTGGCCGACGAGCTCCCCACGCTCGTCACCGCGCTGCGTTCCCAGTACGACGCGTACGAGCTCTCCCGCTTTCTGTACATGCTCTCGAGGGACGCCCTCGACGTGTTCGACCCGTTAGCCAACGAAGAAGACCGGGAGAAGCCACCGACGGGCGAACCCAGCGGAGCGACCGACACGCTCGGCGCGGTGTTCCTCGTGCCTGAGGACACCGAATTCGAGTACGAGGCCCAACGCTTTGGCGTGGTTCATCCGTCGACGGGACGTGAAGTGTCCTACTCAGTCTGGCTCCAGCCGGGCACGTCGCGTGTGGACTACATCATCCCCGGACTCGGTGGACACCGCATGGGATCCTCCTCCATCGCACTCGCAGAGGTGGTGTACAACGCCGGCGAGACCGCGGTCACGATCTCAAGCTCGATGAACTTTGAGTTCATTGACTCGAGCCTGACGGAAGCCGTGCCTGGGTTCATTCCGTCGGATGCCCGCGACACCCATACGCTGCTGGGCGTCATCGACGCGGATCTACGCCAGCGTTTCCCGGGACGGCTGCTCGGCCGGCGCGTGGGCGGCATCTCCTTTGGTGGTATCACAGCGCTCTACATCGCGGCTGCCGAAACGGACCCGGACCTGATTGACTTCGACGCGTACATCGCCATCAACGCTCCGCTGAGCCTGGCTTACGGAGCGCAACGGCTCGACGCGTTCTACAACTCACCGCTTTCAATTCCAGAGTCTGAGCGTCGCGCCTGGCTTGATCAGCTCTTCGCCAAGATACTTCGCCTGACCAACGGAACGCTGGAACCTAATCAGACGGAGCTGCCCTTCACCCAGGACGAAGCTCAGTTCCTCATCGGCCTCCTCTTCCGAACGACGATCCAGGACGTGATCTTCCAGACCCAGGCCATCGAAGACCTGGGTGTGCTTCACGCCCCCATCGATCCCGAGCGCCGTACGCTGGTCGAGCGCGAGATCGAGCAGTTCTCGTTCATGGAGTTCATCTACGCGTTTGCGCTGCCCGCCATGGCTCGATCGAAGCGCATGGCCGGCGAGATCCCTGCAACGGAGGCCGGCGCCGCCCGCCTGCTCGAGCTGTGCGACGTGCGCTCTATTCAGGACGAGCTCAAGGCCAACCCGCGCGTGCGCTTCATCACGAACCGCAACGATTTCCTGCTCGCACCAGGCGACCTCGAGTGGATCACTAACCTGTTGGGCGAAGATCGGGTAACGGTGTTCGAGCGCGGTGGTCACCTCGGCAATCTGCACATCGACCAGGTCAAGAAGGTGATCGAGTCCGAGATCGAAGAAGCCACGGAATCGGCGGCGGGCAGCTGAACGCCTCCAGACTCGTCACGCGTCCCGCAATCCCTGGGAGCGTGTCGCGAATAGCAGGCCATTAAGAAACAGCGTTCCACGGAGCAGCGCCGCACGGCCCCGACCTGGCCCTGCATGAGGGCAGCTCGTCACGGTCACGCACGATCTGAGCGCGTTCGCACTGGCTCATTCGGAGTAGCCACTCGCGGCTGGATCGCTGGACTCAGCTATGCGCCGTGACGTACGCTCGCCGAGATGAAGATTGCCGGCATCAACTTTGATCACATGCACATGGGCGACAACCTACGCTTCGCCCACGAGCACCCAGGTGTCGAGCTCGTGGCTGTCTGCGATGAGGACCCCTCTCGCATGCGCTCCGTGATCGAGTCCTTTGCGATTTCCGAGTCAAGCATCTACACCGACGCAGAGCAGTGCATCGAGGAAACCGATCCCGACCTCATCATCCTGTGTCCCTCCACCGGGACGCATGCGGATTGGATCGAGCGAGTCGCGCCCTTTGGGAAGGCCGTACTGCTTGAGAAACCCTTCGCCGCGAGCCTCGACGAAGCCGATCGAATGGTCCATGCGATGGAGCGGGCGGGTGCGCCGTTGGCCATCAATTGGCCCCTCGCCTGGTACCCGCCGCACGTGACGGCGATGCGCTTGATCCAGGACGGCACGATCGGAACGGTCACGCACGTCAACTACTACGACGGCAACAGGGGGCCTCTCTTCCATCTCGAGGACAAGCGGGAGACGACCGCTGCGTTCCGTGCGGAACAAAAGAGAACGAGCTGGTTCTACAAGCGCGACGAAGGCGGCGGATCCCTGCTCGACTACCTGGGCTATGGCGCGACCCTCGGGACCTGGTTCCTGGGCGGTCGTGCGCCACTCGAAATCACCTGCGTGGCCCACGTACCCGAAGGGCTCGAAGTGGACGAGCACTCGATCACCGTGGCGCGTTATGCAGACAGCCTGTGCCGCTTTGAAACCCGTTGGGGAACATTCAGCGACCCTTGGACGTGTCAACCGCAGCCGAAGTGTGGCTTCGAGATCATTGGCGAGCACGGCACGATCAGCTCCTACAACTACGAGGAGACGGTACGAGTACAGACTCGCGATAGGCCGGAGGGGACGGTGCTGTCAGTGGACCGGATCGAGGCACCGAATCAAAATCCAGTGCAGTACTTGGTGCATTGCCTCGAGCAAGGCCTGCCGATCGAAGGGCCGCTCTCGCCGTCGATGTCGAGGATCGGTCAGCAGATCGTGGATACCGCTGCGCTCAGCGCTCGGGAGAAGCGAACCCTCCCGTTGATCGGCCGTGCGATGCCCTGAGAGGGTTTTTCCGGGTCGCCGCCGTCAGAGCGAGAAGGTGCTTCGTGCATTGCCGTACTGCTCGATTCTTGGGCGCGTAGTGCTCAAGGAACTGGGGCTCTGCCTCCTGCGTGCCGATGTGCACGATCCCCACCGCAAAGTACGTCAGAAAGATCCCGAGGACGCAGGGCACCACCGCCCCCACACCCTTGGGGCGGGCAAGCAGGCGCACGACCCGTCGCTGGCGCAGAGGACCCGTCGTGATCAGTCGAGGACTATGAGCCCGAGGGTGCCGGCGTCATCGGTGGTGGATCCATCTGATGAGCGCGTGATGGCCGCAAGCGGCTTCCCTGGATAGTCCACGATCGAGCGCTGGAGATGGATCTCGGCGACGTGGGTGTTGCCACCTGTCTCCCCGAAGGGCCGAGTGGACCACGCGCCCAGCCTCGTCGCGGCGCTGGAATCGACGTGGATACGGAAGACGCCGGCGGCGTTCGCCAACACGCCTCGCGAATAGCGTCCCTCGCGTTCCTCCCGGCAAACGTAGGCGCCGGCCACCGCCGCGCCGCTGGCGTCGAGCACTCTTCCGCTGATCTCCAGGTCGGCGGCTCGCAGCTGAATGTGCACGTGCCGGCCGTCGGGAAGCACGCCCTTCTGCACGTGCGCAAGCAGGACCGCGTCAAGGTCGAGACGCTTCTGCGTGTCATCATCGGCGTGGGCGTACAGCTGGTAGGACCCGCCGAGAAGGTGGTCAAAGCGGAAGTTTCCGTCGACGTCAGTCCGCCGGTAGTTGGACGCCTGGAGCTCCGTGGACTCGTCCCGCAGATTCACATAGACGTGGGCGAGGGGCGCGCCTTCTGGCCCCGTCACCTGGCCAGAGATGACCGCGCCCTCGGTGTCCGGGAGGATCCAATTGAGTCCTTCGAGTCGCTCGCCTGGTGCCAGCGTGAACGTCTCCATGTGATCGACCACGCCGGGCGCCAGAATCCGCGCGCGCCATGTCCCTGCGCCCATTTCCAGGAATCGGAACGCACCCTCCGCATCGCAGTAGATGCTGCGATGCTCGGTTTCGGTCCATCGCGCATCGCGGGGCTCCGGGGGCTCCGGGCGCGTGAGGTACATGCGCGCCTCTTGGGCGGGCGCTCCGGTGGCCCAGCGCACGCGGCCCGACACCCTGGCGCCCGGCGCAAGGATCATCGGCGCGAGGTCGATGACGCCGTCGGCGTCCGGCACGCGCATCGAGAGATCGATGGTGAACGGCGTCGCCTCGTAGCCGGGCACGCGGGGTAGCAGTTGAATCATCCCATGTGCGCCCAGCCCGGTGATCAGGAACGTCCCGTCCTTCTCGATGCGGTGGGGATCGGGCCAGTCCGGCGAGTACTGCCGCTGGCTGATGAACCCGCCGGGCAATGGTCGCCGTGAGGGATCGAGCACCTGGCCACGAACGGCGACGGAAGCCTCGAGTCGCACGTCGAGGATGGCCCCACCCGCGCGGTACTCCGCGTCACCTATGGCGTATCCGGGGGCGCGCGCGTGAACCTTCCCGGGAAGGGTCTTTAGCCCGCGCAGCTCGTAGAAGCCGTTGACGTCCGTCCATGCCGACGCCCCCTGGAAACTCCAAGCACTGACCTCGGCTCCCCCGATGGGCGCCTCGGTCGTCGCGTCACGGACCTGCCCGGAGATAGCCCAGCCCGTCTCCACTTCGAAGTCGCGCGTGAGTGTCGCGCCGGACTCGAACACGGTCTCGGTATGCCGGGTCGCGCGGTGCTCCCTCGGGCTGACGAAGTAGGCCCCTTCTCCTGGCACGAGATCCTCGAAGACGAAGCGCCCTTCCGTATCCGTCCAGTGATCGATGTGGTCCCAGTCGGGTCCGTGGAAGACGCGCACCATGGAGCCTTCGAGCGGGATGCCGTCCGCTGCGGCACGGACGGTCCCCTCGAAGCGCGCGCCCGGGAGGAGCACGATTTCGATCGTGGAGCCTTCGAAGCAGCCAGCGCGCTTAACACGCGCGTACCCGTCAGCATGAGCGGCGACCTGGTAGGCCTCGCCCGGCCCCACGTCGGCGCGGTAGAGCCCCGGAGTCGCCGTTGGCAGCCCCGCAATCGCCTGGCCTGCGTCGAAGCTGTGGAAGCCTGCGTCGCTAAATCCAGCCTCCATGTCCGGCGTCAGCTCCACCGTAACGCCTGGCACTGTGCGGCCGCGCCCATCCATGACCCTGACGAAGAGCTCGCCGGCGAGACCGGTTGGTGTCACGTCGGGCTCCCGCTCCTGCGGCTCCGTTATCACCAAGGGCGCAGCGATACGGGCGCCGTCAACGCTTGGGCGCTCCAGCAGTTGGTTTCCTACGGAAACGAGCTCCTCAGCGTCCACCAGGGCGCTGTCAGCGCGATTCGGCGCCAAGTCCATCGAAGGGCGCCAGCCCCCCAGAAGTGCGATTCCACCGGCGAGAAGTACCACCGCGCCAACGGCCCATTGGATCTGTCCTTTCATAATGAGTGCCGCCGTTCCGGTGGCTGCGAGGCTTACTCCAGCGGTGCTAGCTGCCTTTTCCGGTCCCGATACGTTCCGCGCCGTGAGGCCCACAAGGCCGCTCAGCCACTCCAGCGAGCCTCCACCGCCCTTGGCGTCCGACTCCCTCTCTTGCCGCTCGCGCAGGGCCGCCACGCCCCGTGAGACTCGCTGGCGCGCTGCGACCTGGCTCACCTGCAGCCGCTCCGCCACCAACCCGTAGCTGAGGCCCTCGAAGTAGCGGAGCAGGACGGCATCGCGCAGGGACGGCTCCAGGCCGAGGACGGCGTCGAGCAGCCGCCGCCGCGCCTCCGCGTTGGCCACCGCCTCCGCGGAGGACGGCAACGCCTCCCGCTGTGCGGCCTCGCGCTCACGGTGGTCGCGATTGGCCTCCGATCGCCAACCGACGAGGGCTGCACGCCGGGCCACGGCGCCGAGCCAGCGCCGAAGCGCTGGACGGTCCCCGGCACCCGACCGGCCTTCTGCCGGACTTCCCGACGAAATGCCCTGCCCATGAACTCGCTTCTCCCAGGCCACCCGGAGCGTCTCCTGGGCCAGATCATCCGCGTCGCTGCCTGACCCAACTAGCCGCCGCGCCAGCTTCTGAACCCAGGCATGCTCCCGCGCGAGGTCCTCGGCGAAGGAGCTCGAACGTGCGCGGCGTGCGGCAATATCTTGGGGAGTGGTCATCTCTGATCTGGTAGCTTCCGTGCCCTCCATCCTGTGACCTGATGATTCGAAGAAACACTCTCAGGCGCTTCACGTAGCACCGTCATGCTCAAACTTGCTCCACCCACTGCGGATACCCCCACGCTCGATGAGCTGATCGCTGCCGTCGATCGACTTGAGCCCGGAACTACGCCGGCTTGGGGCAAGCTGAACGCCCCCTCCATGCTGGAGCACTGCGCCCGATTCGTGGACCTCTATCTAGGCCGCCTGACGGTTTCTAGGCCCATCAGGATCATGGCACGCCTGATCGGCCCCCTCTTTCTGAAGCGGGTCCTCGCGAAGTCGCCAACGGCCACGCCCAAGAATCTGCGCACCCTCGGAGAGATCAGCGTCGACCCCGACGTGGTCACGGAGTTTGAGCCCGCAGCGGACCGGCTGCGGGCTGGCCTACGGGAGGTCGCAGGGCTGAGCGGCGTCTGCCAGCACGTCATGTACGGGGACACGGACGCGGAGACGCTCCAGGCGCTCGTGCGCCATCACACGGCGCATCACTTCCATCAGTTCGGACTGCTGGAATCGCCAAAGGGGAGCTAAGCCGGGCCCGCGCGAGGCCCGAACCGAAAGCGGAACGCCCTCCCCTGCCCTGCCCTGAGCCACTAGCCCTGAGCCACTAGCCCTGAGCCACTGGCCCTGGAGCCCTGAGCCACGCGCCTTGAGCTTCACTCGTCCCAGAGACTCGCCACGGTGTAGGGGCTCCCGGGCTTAGCCCAGAACGTCCCCGTCACGTAGCGCCGGTGGTCGTCGAGCCCCTTGAGCTCCGCCATCGCCTGGTCGTCCAGCTCGATCCCGGCCGCCGCAAAGTTCTCGGCCAGGCGTCCAGGGTTCACGGACTTCGGGATCACCGACGTGCCGCGCTGGAGCGCCCAGGCGAGCAGCACCTGGGCCGGCGTGATGGCGAGGCGCCCTGCGACCGCCTGCACCACTGGGTCCGCGAGCAAGACCCTGTCATCCTTGGCCTTCATGCCCTCCGGCCGGTCATTCGAGCCGAGCGGCGAGTAGCCCGTCAGGTGAATGCCGTTCTCCTTCGTGTACTTCAGCAGCTCCGGCTGAGCGAGGTACGGATGGAGCTCAACCTGGTTCACCTCGGGCTTATGCTTCATGGACATGTGCTGCCCAAGCTTCGTGGCGCTGTAGTTCGACACGCCGATGTGACGGGCCAGCCCGCGCTCCAGCGCGTCTTCCATCCCGGCCCAGGTTTCCTCAAGCGGCAGAGTTTCCAGAGAGAGAAGGTCCTCCGGCTGGGTCGGCGGCTTGGAGTCCGACCGAATCGCGACCGGCCAGTGCACGAGGTAGAGGTCCAGGTACTCGACGCCGAGGCGGTCGAGTGATTCCTGAATCGTCGGAACCACTTCGTCGCGGCCGTGCCGGTTCGACCAGAGCTTCGACGTGATCCAGAGATCGTCCCGCGTCACGTGGCCCTCGGAGAAGACCTCCGACAGAGCCTGGCCGATCTCGGCTTCGTTGCCGTACACCGAGGCGCAGTCTATGTGCCGGTAGCCAATCTTGATGGCCTCCTTGATGGCGGCCCCGACCTCGCCGGGGTCCGACTTCCAGGTTCCAAGTCCAAGTGCAGGCATCCGGTCGCCGCCGGAGAAGTTGAGGAATCGCATGGGCGGTATTGAAGCAGATCGATCAGCGATCGAGGAGTCGGAACAG
>JBLIHL010000253.1:0-8346 GCA_047635895.1 Paracoccaceae bacterium
TGTATTTATGCGCCCATCGCCTGACGGCGCTGGAGCGATTATGTCCCTGTGCGCTCGCCGCGCAGGCGTCCTCGCCGGACGGGCGTGCTGCCGCACGGGCCTCCTCGCCGGAGGGGCCGCGAGGGCGTGGCCTCGCGCGGGCCGCACGAGCCCTGCGGGCCCGCGCTGTGGCCCGGGCGTCCTGCGGACGCGTGGGACGGTCTTGGACTGGGCACAACGGCACAAGGTCACAAGGTCACAAGGTCACAAGACTCGCCCAATGACACTTCCGATCACCATCGCGGTATCCACAAAATAGTGCCAGTGTCCTGCGTAGGCCCCAGCCCTGTACCCCTCGCACCACTGTCTTCCCGCAGCCGTCATGAGCCTTGCCTCCACCCTCCGAACCGTCACCGGCCGCACCGCGCTAGCGGGACTCGCACTCGTCGCAACCGCCTGCTCGGAGTACGAGTTCGCTGAACAGGACCTCTCGGTCCAGCACCTCGCGGAGACGGATCAGGTGATCCTGGAGATCGACACCCGGGGGCTCTTCGCCACCAAACTCAAGTGGGGAGAGTCGCCGAAGTTCATTCTCGAACGGGCCCGAGACAGGGTCCGGCGTATGGCAACCGGCGAGCGCTACCTGCACCTGCTCACCTTCCCGCTGATCTTCGACCTCGACGCGGACGTTTCGGAGAGCGCCCCAGAAGAAGAGCCGTGGATCGCCCCTGAGGCGCTGGTCGAGTTCCGAAACATCTTCCTGAAGAACGTGCACGTGGATGCCTCGAGCGCCTACCTGGACGCCGAGGGCGAGGTGGCCGTGACTCAGAGTGTCCGTCTCGAGGAGGCGACGGCCTGCATCGCCGCCATCAACGCGCTGATCACCTCTGGAGTGCGTGACGCGCTCAAGCAGTCAGACCTGGCACCCAAAGACGACGTGCTCCAGCTCTTCGAGTCCAAGCGCTCGCGGGACAACCTGCGCGCCTTCATGGACGCCGGGGGCGACTGGCTGACGCTCTCCGAGGAGCAGCTGGCTATCCGCATACCCATGACGCCCGCCGACGTCGCGATCCTGATCAAGGGCCTGGCCGGCGACGAGGACGGGAATGCCAAGGCCCTCGGCACCGCGCTTCTCGGCGGCCTCGACGAGCTCGTCCTGGACAACGGCGTCGCCCTGTTCAGGTTCCCCGTCGAGAAGGACGGCGCGATTCACTGGCGATACCGCGGCGAACGCAACCCCGCCGCGAAAAAGCTCGCCGCTGCCTTCAATGACGCTGAGCTCAAGCCGCAGTGATTCGGTAGGGACCTCCCAGGGATCTCCCCAGCGACGAACCCGCCCCGCAATCACCCCCTAAACGCAGCCCGCAGCTCCGCCGGGAAGATCCTCGGCTTCCTGGTGCCCATATCCATGCAGGCCAGCTCGATCTCCGCCGTCGCCAGGACCATCGGTCCGCCCGGGTCCTCGCGGCGGATCTCGTAGCCGAACGTCACCGACGCTGACCGCATTCGCTCGATCCAGACCTCAACCAGGAGGCGGTCCTCGTAGAAAGCCGGACTCTTGTACCGGACATGGACCTGGCGGACCGGCAGGCCAACACCCGTTTTCTCCAGCTCTCCGTAGGGGACCGCGCGCTCGGCCATCATCGCCGTGCGTGCATCCTCCAGGTAAAGAAGGAAGTTGGCATGGTGGCAGACGCCCATCTGGTCGGTCTCGGCGTAGCGGACCGTGGCCGGGTGGGTGAAGGAACAGGGGCGTTCCGGGGGCTTCCCGGGACCGGATTCGGCGGTTGACTGCATGGCTGGGAGTAAGGAATAGCCGAAGTCACCCCGCCTCTGTTAGAACCTCCCGACCGATGTCTAGCCCAGAAGCCCCATCCCAAGCCCGTCAGGACTCGCCCAACCCCACGGTGGCAGCGCTTCTGAACTGGTTCATACCCGGCGCGGGTCACTTCTACCTGGGCAAGATGCGCACCGCGATCATCGCCTTCTTGGTGATCCAGGGCCTCTACCTCGCGGGGGTGCTCCTCTCCAACGGGATGTTCCTCCAGATCCTTCCGCCGGAAATGCGCGGGCGCTTCGCTGCGGCCCTCACGCCGGAGGCGGGCAACCTGGGGGCGCTCCTGCTCCATGTGCGACAGTACGGCTTCGGAGGTCTCGTGCCCGAGGCCTTCCCTGGCACGCTGAACCTGGGCGTGATTCTGACGGCGAGCGCCGGGATCGCCAACCTGATCCTGTGCAGCCGCGTGCACTACGACGCACGCGCTGAGGCCACCGGTGAAGCCAAGAACGAGGCGCCGCACCCCGGTGTCGCCGCACTCCTGGGCTGGATCATCCCCGGCGCGGGCCACATCCTCCAGGGTCGCAAGGTCCGGGGCCTGGTGGCTTTCGGCCTCGTCGTCACGCTCTTCGCCATCGGCTGCTACCTCGCAGGCGGTACGAACCTCGATCGCTCGCGACACTTCTACTACTGGGCGGGCCAGGCCCTCCTCGGGCCGATCGCCTTCGCCGTCGAGATGGTCCACGGTCACCCGCTCATGACCGAGAACGTCGAGTACGCCGACGCCGGCGTCGTCCTTTCGTCCGTCGCGGGAATGCTCAACGTGCTCCTGCTGCTCGACGTCTACGGCTACAGCGAGGCCAAGCGCTTTGGCCGCCCGCTCGCCACCGAGGCGACGGTTGATCCCGCCTCCGAGTCCGGTCCCTTTGACGCCTCCCTCGGCTAGCCCCATGAACGATCTCGGATTCCACATCGGGCTGTTTCTGTTCTCAACGCTCGTCATCGTTGCCGTGAGCTGCATGTTCACCGAGGCCGATGACCAGAAGGCGCTGAAGCTCTTCCCGCGCCGCTACCTGACCTTCGTGCTCGTGTCGACGGTGGTGATCGTCCTCATGCTCGTCGTCGAGCACACGTTCGCGTCCGTCTCCTGACGGGACCTGGGGCCCTCATCCGCGGTGGTACAGACCGCCTGGTGCCCTCCGGACCGCGCCGCCTAGCTCGAGCGTTGTGAGCGCCGCCAGCGTCTCTGGCACCTCGCGAGCGACGGCTTTCGCGACCTCGGAGGCCGTTCGCGTCTCACCGGTCAGCGCCTCCAGGATGGCGCTTTCTAGCGGGTTTCTGCCGCTGGTGATTCCGTCGTCTGTCGACCCCGTGGGGAACAGCTCGGTCTCTCCGAAGAGGTCGTCGAGCAGCATCTGGGGCGAGCCCACAGGTGTGGCTCCGTCGCGCATGATCGACAGCGTTCCGCGCGCCATCGGATGATCGACGCGTCCGGGTAGCGCAAAGACCTGCTGGCCCTGGTCCGCCGCCCACCTCGCCGTGATCAAGGACCCCGACGCCTCCGCGGCCTCGACGACGAGCACGGCGTCGCTGAGGCCCGCGATGATCCGGTTACGGAGCGGGAAATGATGCCGACGAGGCGCCGTGCCGGGCGCGAACTCGGAGACGAGGAGGCCGTGCTCCGCGATCCGGTCGGCCAGCCGACCCGATGGCCACGGCCGATCCACGCCGCAGCCGAGCACCGCGATCGTTCCGCCGCGTGCGTCGAGCGCTCCCGTGTGGGCGGCGGCGTCCACGCCCCGCGCCAGGCCGCTGATCACGCAGACCCCGGCGGCGGCCAGCTCGCGGCCAAAGCGCTCGGCCTGGGCCACGCCGTAGGGAGTGGGGGCCCGGCTGCCCACGATGGCCACGCTGTGGCTCGCGCGGATCAGGCGGGTCTCGCCGCGCAGCCAGAGCCGGGCGGGCTCCACATCAATGGTCGCCAGTCCCTCCGGCCAGTCTGCATCGCCCCTGCACAGCTCGTGAATCTCCGTCGCGTCTCCTGTCTCCATGCCAGGGGGACCAGCGGGCTCTGGGCCGGGTTACAGGGTCAGGGCCGAAAATCCGCGGGCGCGGTGTTCCAGTGGGTCAACGTCCAGCCTGGCGAATCACC
The DNA here is from genome assembly GCA_047635895.1 of Paracoccaceae bacterium. Taxonomy (GTDB): domain Bacteria; phylum Planctomycetota; class UBA1135; order UBA1135; genus Saltatorellus. The sequence continues at coordinate 3,909 of JBLIHL010000253.1, forward strand.
GTCAGCACTCAGCACCATGCGTCCGACGCCGCCGGTCTTCACCTTGAAGGTGCCGTTCGTACGGGCCTCGTCCAGCGCGCCCGGCATAGCGTCCAGGAACCAGCGGAGCAGGCCGTTGCTGCTGCAAACCAGCACTCTTTCTCCGAAGCGCCCCTCCGTCACCTCGCCGAGGAAGGCCTGCACGCGCTCGCGCACCTGGGTCTCCGTTTCCGGCCAGCCTGCCGCGGTGGGCCAGACGCTGCGCTCGTTCCAAGCGTTCATCTCGTCGGCGCCGAAGCGCTCGACGATCTGGTCGGTCGTCAGGCCGCCCCAGTGCCCGTAGTCGACCTCGTCGAGGGCCTCGAGCCTTACTGGCTCGGGGGACCCCGGCGGAGCCGCGAGGGCCAGGTGCTCGACCTGGCGCTTGAGCCCGCCCGAGACGATCGCCGACGGCATCCACTCGGCGGCCACGAGGGACTCGCCGAGCGTCTCCGCCTGGGCCTTTCCGCTCGCCACGAGCGGCAGGTCCTCGCCCTTGCCGACCCAGACGATCCGATCGCCCGGGCCAAAGGTGTTGCCGTGCCGAACCAGCACCAGTTCCACGCTCATCGCGGCACCAGCTCGCCGTCCTCGGCGATCAGGCTCTCCACGCGCTTGAGGTCCTCGGGGCTGTCGATCGCCATGTGCCGGCGCCCGCGGTAGTCGACTTCGACCACGCGGATCCGCATGCCGTTATCGAGCGCGCGAAGCTGCTCGAGTCCCTCGGTCAGCTCCAGCGGGCTCGGCGGCATCGCCACCAGCTCGTCGAGGGCCTCCGTTCGATAGCCGTAGAGTCCGATATGCCGGAACGTCGGCGCGCCGCCCTTGGGGTCACGCACGTAGGGGATGACGGCCTTGGAGAAGTACAGCGCATCGCCCGCGCGGTTGAACACGACGGTGGTCCCACCGACCTCGCCAGCCTTCTTCGCCTCCATCAAGAGCTCCAGCGAGGACGCGTCCAGCCGCGCCGCGGGCGTCACCATCGGCAGCTCCGGGTGCGCGCGCATCTCGGCCGCCACGGCCTCGATGACCCAGGGCGGCGTCAGGACCGCGTCGCCCTGGAGATTGATCACGGCGTCCGGCCGCACGTCGAGGCCTTGGATAGCCGCATGCACCCGCTCGGTACCGTTGCGGCACTCCGCGGGCGTCATGATCGCGACGCCGCCAAAGGCCTCGACGTGGGCCTGGATGCGTTCGTCATCCGTGGCGACGATCGCCTGGCTGACGCCCTCGGCCGCGCTCGCCAGGTCGTAGACCCGGCGGATCAGGGAGCGCCCAGCCACGTCGGCGAGGGGCTTCCCTGGAAAGCGCGTCGAGCCGTACCTGGCGGGAATCACGGCCGCGATGTTCATGCGTTCTTCCCGTGGCACTTCTTGTACTTCTTGCCGCTGCCGCAGGAGCACGGGTCGTTGCGCCCCAGCTTCTCCGCCTGGTGCGCGAAGGGCTCGATGGGGGCGTGGTGCCCGTGTCCGTGGGGGTTGGTGCCGGTCTTGACGGTGTGCAAGAACTCGTTGATGGTGGTCTCGAAGCCCTGTTTGAGCTCGAAGACGTGGGAGAGGACCTCGCTCTCCTCCAGGTGGGCAATGTAGGCGCGGAGCACGTCCGGAACCTGCTCCGCGAGGGCCTCGCCGCGCTTGAACTTGCCGGGCAGGGCGTGGCCGAGGGCGCCGTGCATATCCTGGCTGTCGAGCTGCTTGGGCTCGATCCCAAGATCGTCGTAGCAGACGGTCAGGAAGCGACCGACGATCTTGCGGACGTCCGGCTCTGGGGTGTCCAGGCCTTGGGCGAACGAGGAGTCCATGAAGCTCGCCAGGGCGAGCGTGACTGATTTAGAGGGGGGCATGGGAGCAGAATAGAACACCGGGCCCCGGATTGCGCCGGTTCCTGGTTGGTGATCTGGGGCTCCCCGGTCATCGTCACCGCACATGGATCCTGAGACCCCCGAGGAAGACGCGCCGCAGCTGGCCGAAGTCGTGACGTTCGAGTCGTTCGGGCTCGCTCCGTCCGTGATGGCGGGCGTGATCGAGGCGGGCTTTGAGGCGCCGCGGCCCATCCAGGTCAGCGCGATCCCCCCCGCCCTTGAGGGCCGGGACATCCTCGGCCTTGCCCGGACCGGGACCGGGAAGACGGCGGCATTCGCGCTGCCGCTCCTCCAGAGGCTTGTGACCCATGAGGCCAGCCATGCGGCCGCTGAATCAGCCGCTGAATCATCCGCTGGCGAGCCAGCAGAGACTGAGGGTGATGCAGCCAGCGAACCAGGCGCCCGACCAGCTGCAGGTGACCCGCCCAGCTTCATCCGCGCGCTCGTGCTCGCCCCGACCCGCGAGCTGGCCATCCAGATCGGCTCGGACATCGCGAAGCTCGGCTCGGCCGCGGGCCAGGGCGTCGCGCTCCTCATCGGCGGGATCAAAATCGACCGCCAGCGCGAGGCGCTCCGCGCCGGCGCCACCATCGCGGTTGCCTGCACCGGCCGCCTCATGGATCTCGTGCGCGAGGGCACGTGCTCGCTGGCCGGCGTCGAGGTGCTCGTACTCGACGAGGCCGACCGCATGGTCGACATGGGCTTTCTCCCGGACGTTCGTCGGGTCCTGAAGCTGGTTCCCATCGAGCGCCAGACGATGATGTTCTCGGCGACGATGCCCGAGGAGATTCAAGCGCTCGCCCAGCGCATCCTGAAGGGCCCGGAGATCATCGACCTCGGCAACGCTGCGCCGCCCGACACGATCGAGCACGTGCTGCTTCCCGTGCGCTCGTCCGCCAAGACGAAGCTCGCGCTTCAGATTCTTAAGAGCGAAGAATTCCGCTCGGCGATCATCTTCGTACGAACGAAGCAGCGCGGCAAGGTGCTGACGTTCCAGCTCGAGAAGCGCGGCATCACCGTGACGCTCCTTCACGGGGACAAGAAGCAGGGCGCGCGCGGGCGCGCCCTCGACGGGTTCAAGAACGGCGACTTCGAGGTCCTCGTGGCCACCGACCTCGCATCGCGCGGACTTGACGTCGAGAACATCAGCCACGTCATCAACTACGACGTGCCGCTGGACCCCGATACGTACGTGCACCGCATCGGCCGTACGGGTCGAGCCGAGCGCAAAGGCCTTGCCTTCACGTTGATCTCCCGCGGGGACTTGGAGGCCGTCCGCGCGATCGAGCGCAACATCGGCGAGCGCATCCCGCGCCGGTTCCTGGAGGGCTTCGCGGAGCTCGACGACGAGTACCTGATTCAAAAGGCGAATACCGGCAAGCGGGTCAAGCCGAAGGACGTCAAGCCCGAGTTCGGCCGCGGGTCAGGTGAAAAGAAAGGCGGCGCCAAGGGCTCAGCTAGGAAGCGGAAGCCCCGGCGCAGCCGGTAGTCTCTTCAGGGGGCGTTGGCGCCTTCTACTGAACGTCTTCGATCTGGATCATCGCGGGGAGCTCTTCTCCATCGGCGATAAACTTCATCGAGACCGAGTTGACGCAGTGACGCGTGTTCTTGGTCGTCATCCGTTCGCCCATGAAGACGTGGCCGAGGTGGCCATCGCAGTTCATGCACAGGATCTCGGTCCGGCGTCCGTCGGCATCGGTGACGCGCTTGACGCGGCCCTCGATATCGTCATCGAAGCTCGGCCAGCCGCAGTGGCTATCGAACTTGTCGCCAGAGGTGTAGAGCGCGGCGTTGCACTGGCGGCAGATGTAGGTGCCTTCTGCCTTGTTGCTCGTGAGTTCGCCGGTTCCAGCGCGCTCGGTGCCCTTGTTGACGAGGACGCGGGTTTCTTCCCTGGAGAGCTCGTTGTACTGCGCGGCTTGGACGGACTTCTGCATGTTCGGTGTGGTGGGGGCGCTGACCACATCGGCCGCGTCCATGGGTGTGGCGGGGGCTCCGGTGACGGCGGCTTCTGCCGCGCCGGAGTCGAAGGTCTCGACGTTTGGCTCTAGGTTCGCGACAAGTTGCTCGAGGCTTGCGATCGTCTCAGCGGCCTCCTCTTCCGAAATGACGATGGAGGGCTCATCCGCCGGCGTGTCCGTGGGCTCGACTTGTGACTGGGTCGAGCCTGGGTTCGAACCCGTCGGGTCGGTGCTACAGGCGGTCAGGGCCGCGGCCACGGCGGCGGAGATCACGAGGGAGGTGATGAGGCGTACGGGCACCATGGTCGATGTCGGTAGAGGTTGCGGGAGACCCAGGATGGGATCCCAGATCATGGGCGTGGCGGGTCCAGATTGGAACCGCTGCCCGATTTCTGTCTCGCCCCGGTGTTCGCTCAGGCGGCGCCGAGCGATGGGGGCGAGCAGGTAAAGTCCAAGTAGGTAAGGGCAAGCGAGGCTCAGGGACGCCATCTAGGAGCGTGTCGCGCATAGCTGAATCCGCGTAGCGCATTGCCCGAATCGCTGCGCTGCGTTGCCCGAACCCGCACGTAGCTACGGTTACGAAGCGAGTTCGGAGCGC
>JBLIHL010000254.1:0-8333 GCA_047635895.1 Paracoccaceae bacterium
TCTGGAGGCCGTCGACCGTGCGCTGGAGGTCGGCCGGGAGCGCTGCCTCGAATTCCATGCGTTCGCCGGTTCGAGGGTGAGCGAACGCCAGCGCCTGGGCGTGCAGCGCCAGTCGGCCTGGCGTCGCAACGCCGTCCGGGAGCGGACGCTGCTGCTGGGATCCATAGAGGGGGTCTCCGAGCACAGGATGCCCTTGCGCGGAGAGGTGCACTCGGATCTGGTGGCGTCGGCCCGTGTGGAGCGCGCAGGCGAAGAGCGTGTGAGAGCCAAATGACTGGAGGACCTCGAACACGGTGCGGGCTTCCTTACCACCTGCCCTGTCGACGCGCTGGCGATCGGCCTTGCCCGGCACAGGGCCGAGAGGGTCGTCCATGGTGAAGCGCGTCTCCAGAGGTGTACCTGACGAGAGGCAGTGGTAGATCTTGAGGACCGTGCGCTTTCGGAACTGGTCCTGGAGTATCTCGAGGGCCTGCTCGTGGCGAGCCACTACCAAGATCCCGCTCGTGTCGCGGTCCAGGCGGTGGACGATCCCCGGGCGCTCGTCGCCTCGGCTGGTGGGCAGGGGGCCGAATCGACGGTCGAGCTGACTCGCGAGATCGTCGGCGTTCGGCAGCCTGTCCGCACCGTGTGTCAGGAGCCCCGGAGGCTTGACCACGACGAGTACGTCCTCGTCCTCATGGAGGATCCCGATCGTGGGGGGCGGTGCCTCGCGTTCGATCTCGATGGAGGTGCCCTTCTGAACGCGGCCGTTGGAGCGCGTGATGACCTTGCCAGCGATCCTGACGTTCCCACGTCGGACCAGCTTCTGTAGCTGCGAGCGCGAGAGGTCCTCGACCATCAGTTCGAGGACGCGGTCGATTCGTTCGCCGCTGAGCTTTTTCGGGACGACGTAGGTAATGCGTTGGACGGCCATGGCCACGCATTGTCAACCGGGGGTGACTTGGGGGCAAGCGGCGAAGTGGACCCTCGATGCGCGAAAGGCGCGACTCGTCAAAACGAGCCGCGCCTTTCGCGTGCTGGGGTCCATCTGGCGGGCCGGCGTCAGTCCTTGCGCAGGAAGTCGACCAGGTCGCTCTCAAGCTCCTCGAGCCCGTATTCCTGGATGGTGAGGCAGCGATAGACAATGCGTGACAGCGCCTCAGGAGTGTTCGGGTTCAGGTCCTTGGGCGGAGCGTAGCTCAGGAAGAAACTGAGTGAGAGGCGCTCGACCTCACCTCCTTGCTCGCGGCCTGCGTACTGCCAGGGGACGTCGTCGAACGGCAGAACGCCGGTCAGGATCTCGTACAGCATCACGCCGATGCCCATGACGTCCGCCTTGCTGTCCCGAAGGAGGAAGGGGTTGTAGTGGGGGGTGGTGGTGATGACGCCGCGCTCGTCGGCGCGCATCGCCGGGTCTACGAGAACGACTGAGCCGGACGGCTTGACGATGATGTTCTCTGGCTTGAGATCACCGTGGTAGTCCAGGCCGGTCGTCGTGCGAAGCTTCTGGAGGGAGCGCACGATCGTCAGGAACCAGTTGAGGCGGATGCCCTCGAGGGCACGGATCTTCTCGCGCAGCGTCTTGCCGCGCACGTAGTCCATGACCATGACCGGTCGGCCTTCGTGGCGGAAGCAGTCCCGCACGCGAACGACGTTCGGATTCTTGATCGGCTTCAGGATCTCGGCCTCGCTACGGACGAGGTCGTCGATTTCGTGGACGTCCAAGAAGTCGATCCGGACGCCATCCTGGCGAAAGAAGATGGCTTCTGCAGGCGTCTCGTCAGGGCTGATGCCCTCCGGTTGACGCTTGTTAGTGATCTCTAGAAAACGAGTCACATAGCGTCCGCCGCCAGCGACATCGCCGATCTTGAGGGCGACCTTTTGGCCGCTCTCATCCTCTGCTAAGTAGACGAGCGAAAAACCGCCGCGCGCGATGAAGTCGATCACGCGGTAGGCGCCGATTCGTTCGCCGGCTTCGAGCTTGATCATCAGGGTGCCTCGGACGAGGTAAGGGAGCGTTGCTGGGGGGGGTGGGGAGGAGAGTGGCGCAGCCGGGGGCTGCACAGGCGACGAGGCCTCACGTGGAGGCGACCGGAGCCAGTGGCTACGCTCCCCCTACATCGAGCGAAAGCCGTTCCGGATTGAGGGAAACCTATGCTGGGTCCCCTCCTTCTCCGTGTCCTGGTCAGATTCAGGGTCGGCTTCGGGTAGAAAAGTATTGAAATTGGAGGGCCTTGGTGACCTTAGCGACCCCTTGAGGCGGCCATGGCGGCTTCGACGTCCGACGCGGGGATCTCGACAAGACGCCCTTCAATTCCTGTGTCCAGGATCTGTCGAACGCCATGAAGGACCGTTCCGGTGCCAATCCAGTGGTCTTCCTGATGGGGAATCCTTCGCCAGGCCCTTCCGCGTTCGTCAATGACGCCCAGGTCCTGGTCCCAGGGGTTCCGGACGACGTAGAGAAAGCGGCCGTCTGCCCCCGTTTCGCTGTAGCGAATGACGGAGCCCACGATCTGGTCTCCTTCGTGGACGATCCATGCTCTGGAGACAGGGATGGCCATGAGGACGGCCTGATCAGCGCCCACGGGCTGGCTTGAAGAGGTCGTCAAGCAGCCTGGGAGGGCCAGAGCGGCGGCCAGGGCCGCCGCGCGAGCGAAGGAGCCGGCGGTGGGCCAGGTGGTTGGGCGGGTTGTGGGGGGGGACATGGGTCTCATGGCGGGCGCCCGGAAATAATTGCGCCACTTGGACGCGGCAACGGCGACTGGATGCCCGGGCCAGTTGCCATCGGCGGTACCATCCCGCGGATGAACGCTGAAGGACTGGAAAAGACTCGCCGGGCAGGAAAGATCGCCGCGCAGTGCCGTGAGTGGGCCCGTGGGGCGATCAAGCCCGGGGTTAGGCTCCGCGATATTCTCGAGACGATCGAGGACACGATCCGGAAGGAGGGGGCCGCGCCCGCCTTTCCGGCGCAGACGTCGCGCAACGAGTGCGCCGCTCACTACTGCTCCAGCCCCGAGGACGAGACTGTCTACGAGGACGGTGACGTCGTGAAGGTCGACATGGGGGTGCACATCGACGGATGGATCGCGGATACCGCCTGCACGGTGGATCTCTCAGGGAAGCCAGAGAATCAGGCGCTGATCCAGTCGTCTGTGGACGCGCTTGCCGCCGCGATCGGCCTTGTGGAGCCCGGCCGTGCGGTGTCAGAGATCGGGGCCGCCGTCGAGCGGACCATTACCAAGGCAGGCTTCGAGCCGGTCAGGAACCTGACCGGTCACGGGCTCGACCAGTGGAAGGTTCACTGCGCCCCTCAGATTCCCAGCTATGAGGAGCGGAGCGGCGGCAAGCTCGCCGAAGGCATGGTCATTGCGATCGAGCCGTTCGCTTGTACCGGGCGGGGTTTCATTCAAGAAGCGGGCCGGGCCGAGGTCTTCATGCTCATGCGCCCGCCTCGGCGGGCCAAGGGGATTGACAAGGACGTCCTGCGTGCCATGCAGGCGTGGAGGGGGCTTCCCATCGCGCGTCGCTACTTCAGCGACCTTCCGACGGATGCGGTCGAAGACACCATCGCCAAGCTGGCGCGCCAGGGAGTCCTCGTTCGTTACCCACCGCTGGTGGAGAAGGAAGGCGTCCTCGTCGCCCAGACGGAGCACACCCTCTATATCGGGCCCGACGGCGTCGAAATCATCACGGCCTGACAGGTAAAGTGCTCCCGCCCGGTGCCTCTCCATGAGTCACCAGGCGACACGCTCCTGGGGCGCGATGTTTTTGCCCCGTAGTGGAGAGAGCGGGTTAGCCTTCCCTCGTGAGCTCCACCGTAAAGAACAACGGAACGTCGTCGCCCAGCCTGGACGACGCTATTCGCGAAGGACTGTCCCCCAAGGAGGCGAAGCGTCTCGCCCTGAGTACGGCCGAGGCGATCGCCGCCATGCACGCCCGCGGCGATGTGCACGGCGAGCTGACGCCTCGCTCGGTGCTCCTGGCACGCAGTGGCGGAGTGTCGATTGTGGCGGCGGATGCCCCGCAGCCCGCGCTCTATCGCATGCGCTACGCCTCGCCAGAGGCGGCACGTAGGGAAGAGCTTGGCCAGGGCGCCGACGTTTTCGCGCTCTCGCTCATTGTTCGTGAGCTGATCGAAGGGATCCCTGCCCGGCGCGGTACGGGAGACGACCTGGTGATGGAGGCGATCGATGGCCGCGTCAGCGTGCCACAGGGGATTGAAGGCGAGCTCATCAGCCTCGCGGCGCTGGCCGCTAGCCCGCACCCAGAGAACCGTCCATCGGCGTACGCGTTCGCTGCGGCGCTGAAAAGCTCCGGCCAGTTCAAAGGTTTCGCCAAGCAGGATTGGCTCATCATCGGAGCGGCGCTCGCCGCCATCCTGATGCTTGCCTTTATGCTGCGCGAGTCGACGCGGGAGCGGGCTCGTTCGACGCAGCAGTTCGAGGACGCGCGCGCCGCGTTCGAGGGCTTCCTCGGCGGAATCTACCCCGAGCTCGAGCGAGTCGAAAATATCGCGCCCCTCGCCGAGGCCGGACGCAACGCGCTCTCCTCCATGGAAACGATGCTGGAGGAAGAGCGATCCCCGCGGGATCGACTGCTCCTGGCGCGAACGCTCCTTTGGAACGGCGAGGCAGAGCGCGTCCAAGGCAACCAAGACGCGGCGATCCAGCTGTTCGAGCGAGCGGTCGCCCGTGCGGAGGCGTTGGATGAGCCGGAGGTCGCGGCTGACATCATCCTCGACGCCGAGACGGCTCTCGGGGATCTCGAAGTGGCAAGGCGCGAGTTCGGGTCGGCGACTGCCCACTACGGTAGCGCGCTCAGCATCGGTCGAACGCGGTTAGAAGCGGATCCTGACTCAAGGAGCAGGCGCATTGCGTTTGCGACGGCTCTCATGGGCTTTGGAGAGCTCAAAATGGTGACGGGCTCAAGCGGTGCGGCGTCAGCGCTAGACTACTTCGGGCGCGCGCGCACCGTTCTCGCCCACCCGTCAGTCGCGGATAATGAGATGGACCGCGACGCGTTGGAAATCAACGTCCGCATCTATCGGATCGAGGGCAGCTTGAGGATGAGGCAGGGGAAGGACCTGATCGGGATCAAGAAGTTTAGCCAGCACGTGGAAGGTGCTCAGCGCCTCGTTGAGATGGATCCAGGCCGTTCACGACTGCACCAGATGTTGGGGCAAGGCGCGGGTGTACTCAGCACGGCTCAGCTCAGTATTGGCCAGCTTGACGGAGCGGTGGTTTCCCTTCGTAAGTCCGTCGAGGCATGGCGACTCCTGAGAGCGATGGAGCCACTGGAGATTCGCTGGCGCAGGCAGTGGGCCCGCGCCACGCGCGATCTGGCTCTGGCGCTGGCCGACGTCGGTGAGTGGCAGGAAGCGGCGCTTCTTCATGAGACCTCATTGGATGACCTTCAGTTGATGGTCGACACGGAGCTGCTTCCGGCGAGCACCAAGCTGGAGATTGGCATCCAGCTGCTGTCCGCAGCGGAAGGCCTCCATGCCGCCGGAGACATCGTCAATGCGCGCAGGCACCTCGCGAACGCAGATAAGCGGATTGGGAGGGCACCCACGTCGCCGCGAAGCGAAGACCGCTGGCGATCGGCCAAGGCGCGTGCGGATGTGATCCGTGCTGAGCTTCTCCTTGCCGAGGCCAACTGGCGTGAAGCTGAGTCCCAGGCTTTGAAGTTCCTGCAGGACGTGGAAGAACTCGCGTCTAGTGGACGCGATCGGGCCGTGCGACTGGAGCGTGCGCGCGCGCTGCTCGTTACGTCCGCCGTACGCGCCATGGAAGGTGAGAACGAGGTGGCGACCAGGGCGCGCGAGCGCGCTCTCGGCATTGCCGATGAGCTGTTGCGTGAAAATTCGGTGTACATCCCGGCTCTGGTGCTGAAGACGCGCAGCCTGTTCTTCCTCGGAGAGGACGCCAGCGCCGCAGAGGTTCTGGCTGACCTTGAGGGGATGGGCTACCAGGGACTCGATCTCGGTCCCGTTCGGGCCGCTACGGCTGCCCTGCGCGAGTAGCGGCGTTTTTTGCAATGAGGCGGGCAAGATTCGCTGCCTCCGTACCGATAACAACCCTGTCAGGGTGTTCGGAACGGTGCCGACAAGCTCCCTCTTTTTTGAACTACCCGAGCAGCGAACCGACTCCCTGGCAACCCCTCGACTTCGAGGAACCCGAGTGACGTGCGTTACGTCGAAGACAGCATGTTCATCACCATGCTGCTCTCCCTGGCGATTCAGGCTCCGGACGCCCGCCCGCTACCCCCGGCAACCAGCGCGTCCATCGCTCTGCCAGCGGGTCACGTCCACGAGGTCGTGCATCTCGTTTCGATCACAGGTAAAACGCTGGAGCTCTTGCGGCTCGCGCGCCTGGATCTGGACACCGTGACTTCCAAGCTCGCCGAGGGCGAGGTGGTGGTGCTCGCCCGCGACGGTGACGTCGAGGCAATTCGAGACCTTGGTTTGACGGCCACTATCCAGATCGAGGATCTGGCCGCTCACTACGCCCGTCGTCTCCGCGAGGGTGGCGTGGCCAGCCGAGGTCAGTCAGCCGGCAGCCAGGCAGCCGGCGGCCCGTACGGACAGTGGCTCAGCCCGCAGTTCGGCCAGGGCGGCATGGGGGGCTACTACACCTACGATCAAATCGTGGCGGTCATGGATCAGATGACGGCGAACTACCCGGCGCTTGTGGCTCCTAAGGTCTCGATCGGCACGTCGATCCAGGGCCGAGACCTCTGGATGCTCAAGGTGTCGGACAACCCCGGCGTAGATGAGGCGGAGCCGGAGATGCGGATCGATGCGCTGCACCATGCGCGCGAGCCCCAGGGGATGCAGACGACGCTCTACTTCCTGAGCTACCTGCTTGAGGAGTACGGCACGGATCCGCTCGCGACCTACCTTCTGAACGAGCGTGAGATCTATGTCGTGCCGTGCGTCAACCCGGACGGCTACGAGTACAACCGCAGCCAGTCGCCGGGTGGCGGCGGGCTCTGGCGCAAGAACCGTCGCAGCAACGGTGGTTCGGTCGGTGTCGACCTCAACCGCAACTACCCCTTCCAATGGGGGGGCGGCGGATCCAGCGGTGATCCGAACTCGGAAACCTACCGCGGCTCCTCCGCTGGATCCGAGCCCGAGATAGCGGCGATGACCCAGTTCATCTCGTCCCGTGAGTTCTCCACCGCGCTGAGCGTTCACACGTACTCGGACCTCTGGCTCTCGACGTGGGGCTATGTCGCGCAGTACCCGCCCGACTGGACGGAGATGCAGGAAATCGGCGACCTCGCTGCGGCGGACAACGGCTACACGCATGGGCCCGCGGCGATCGTGCTGTACCAGGCCGACGGGGTCACCAACGACTACGACTACGGCGTGCACGACACCTATTCGTGGACGCCCGAAATCGGCAGCAGCGCTGACGGCTTCTGGCCGGCCCAGAACCGCATTGTTCCGCTGGCCGAGGACAACCGCACCGCGTTCACGAGGACGGCGCTGGCCGCAGGTTCCTGGCTCCGGCCGCTCAGCCTGATCGCGACCGACGAGGGTGACATGGACGGAACGTTCGAGCCGGGGGAGGACGTCGTGATCGATGCGTTCGTCCGCAACTCTGGGCGGGCGGATTCAGGCTCGGCGACGGTGACGATGACGGTACCGAGCGCCTTCGCGACGGTGACGGATGGGAACTCGATCCTCTTTGCCAGCTCGTTCGACACGGCTCAGAACACCGCGCCGCTCCGGTTCGTAATCAGCCCCTCGGCGCCGCTTGGCTCGATCATTCCGATCGTTGTGATCGTGACGGAGGGCGGCCGGAGCTTCGAGATGACGGCCGAGATCACGCTGGGTGTTCGCACGGTGGCTGCCTACGACTTTGAGGCGGGTGGCAACCAGGGCTGGTCCGTCGGTGCACCGAACAATGCGAGCACCGGCGAGTGGACGCGCGTCGATCCGAACGGCACGGCGGCCCAGCCAGAGAACGACTTTTCGGTCGATCCTGGAACGCAGTGCTGGGTCACCGGGCAGGGCAGCGTCGGCGGCAGCTCCGGTGCGAATGACGTGGACGGTGGGAGCACCACGCTGGTCTCGCCAGCGTTCGACCTCTCTAATTCCCAGGCGGCGAGCGTTCGCTACGCCCGGTGGTACTCCAACAGCACCGGTAGCGCGCCGGGGGCTGATATCTTCCAGGTCGACCTCTCTGACGACGGCGGTATCACGTGGGTCTCGGCCGAGGTAGTCGGCCCGACCGGCGCGGGAACCAGCGGCGGCTGGGAAGAGATGGAGCTCAACGTGGCGCAGTACGTCGGACTGACGGACTCCGTGCGCGTGCGTTTCATCGCGTCGGATCTCGGAAGCGGCTCGA
>JBLIHL010000255.1:0-8306 GCA_047635895.1 Paracoccaceae bacterium
CGCGAAGCCCGCGGCGCCCTTTTTCGGGGGTGCCGCGGGCTTCCTTCATAGACCGCTGGAAGGTTGGAAGCTACCGGACGGGCTCATCCAGGTGCACACGGCGCTTGAGGCGGTCCTTGAAGCGATCATCCCGGGCTTTCTCGGCGTCGGTGCGGAAGGCCGCGTCTCGGGCCGTCGCCTCGTTCGGATCGATCTTCTCCTCATCCTGGCCTCCGCCGAACCAGCACCCGGTGGTGCCACACAGCAGTGCGGCGGTGATGAACAGTCGGCCCCAGCTCGCTTTTTCCATGCCTGCGTTCATCTCGTTGCCCATGCGGACAAGGTACCGCGCTCGCGGGGAGCGCGTCTAAACGATCGGCTGTATCCTCCCCCTATGAGACCCCGCATCAATCAGCGCCTGGAGGGACTGGCTCAGTCCGACATTCGCGCCATGACGAGAGCGGCCAATGCGGCCGGCGCGATCAATCTCGGACAGGGGATCTGCGACCTGCCGACGCCGCCGCCAGTGGCCGAGGCGGCTATCCGGGCGATCCAGGGCCAGCGCAGCACCTATACCTACGCGGAAGGCGACGGCGACCTACGTCGGAAAATCGCGGCCAAGCTCGGGCGGGTCAATGGGATCCAGGCCGATCCTGAGACGGATATTGTGGTGACGGCGGGCTCCGCTGCGGCCTTCACCTGCGTGCTGCACGGCCTCTTCGACCCAGGTGACGGCCTCTTGATCCCCGAGCCGTACTACGGCTACCACGTCGGCGCGGCCCGCGTGGCGGGGCTGGTGCCCCAGTACGTGAGCCTGGCAGCCCCTGGATTCGAGCTTACGGAAGAGGCTCTGCGGGCCGCCATCACGCCTTCCACGCGGGGCCTCGTGCTCTGTACGCCGTCTAACCCCTCGGGTCGGATGATGACGCGGGCGGAGATCCACGCTGCCGAGCGGATCGCCGTGGAATTCGACCTCTTCGTCATCACGGACGAGATCTACGAGTCCATCACCTACGACGGGCGCGAGCACGTCTCGCCGGCGTCCACCTCGTCGGCTCTGGCCGAGCGCTGCGTGACGATCCTGGGGCTCTCCAAAACCTTCAGCATCACGGGCTGGCGCCTGGGCTACGCGGTCGCCCCGCCGGAGATGGCGGAGCGCCTCAAGCTCGTCCACGATCTCTTCTATATCTGCGCGCCGACGCCGCTCCAGCACGGCGTGGCGGCCGGTTTTGACCTCCCAGACTCGTTTTTCGAGTCGATGCGGGCGGACTATGCGAAGAAACGTGACCTGATTGTCGGCGCGCTCTCGGATATCGGGCTGACGCCGGCGGTGCCGGAGGGTGCCTACTACGTCCTGGCTGATGTCAGTCGTATAGGGGCCGAAACGGCGAAGGAGGCGGCGATGCAGCTCATGAAGGAATCAGGCGTGGCCAGCGTGCCCGGAACGGCGTTCTTCTCTGGAACGGGGCAGGAGTCCGGCCAGGGGCTCGTGCGTTTCTGCTACGCCAAGGAATTCGAGGTGCTCGAAGAGGCGGCTCGACGCCTGCGGGCCTGGGGTTCCTAGCTCGCATCATGTCGTCTGACGTGCCCGAAACCGACGAGCCCGAGAACGGCGCGCATCCACAGGAGGCGCTGCCGAAGCACAAGCTGCGCGTGCCCAGGGCGCGGCGCGGCGCCATGCGCCTCTGGGTTGGTACGCGCAAAGGCCTGTTCTCGATCGATGTGGACGAGGCGCGCGAGGACTTCGCTGAGCCCGAGCCGCACTGGATCGGTGCGACGGTGTTCCACGCGGTGGCCGACCCCCGCGATCGTGACGCCGTGGTGGCGGCCCTGCGGACGCCGAGTGGAGTTCCCACCGTGGTCACTTCCCGTGACGGTGGACGCAGCTGGGCCGAGTGCGCCGAGAGCCCTCGGTTTGCCGTGGACCACCCCGTTGAGGTCAACGCAGCCGAAGGCGCTACGGCTCCAGGGATCTGGTGGGAGCGGACGGTGAACCAGGTCTTCTGGCTCACGCCCGGTCACGCCTCCGAGTACGGCACCTGGTACGCGGGCTCCTCGCCCCAGGGGCTTTTCCGGTCCGAGGACCAAGGGATCACCTGGGAGCCAATGGAGGGACTCCATGGGCACCCTGAGTTCGACGAATGGACCGCGGCGGGATCGGATGAGACACCGGATGGGCCCAAGCTCCACTCGGTCGTGATCGATCCCCGCGACGCAGATCACCTCGTCCTCGCTATGTCTACCGGCGGGGTCCTCGAGAGCTTCGACGCAGGCGCGACCTGGGAGCGCCTCGATGGTGGGCTCATTGGCCCGGAGGCGCGTGAACCCTACGCCCTCGCCATGGGGGTGACGAACCCCGACCGACTGTGGATGCAGAGCCACTTTGGCGTGTACCGGATGGACCTCGAGGAACGGATCTGGCAGCGCGTCGGAGATAGCCAGGGTGAGCGCCCTGACGCAGGCTTTCCGATCGCCGTCCATCCCGCGGACCCTGACATTGCCTGGACCGTGCCCATGGACGGGTCGGAGGCCTGGACGCGGATGCCCAAGGACGGTCGGCCCACGGTGCGCAAGACCACTGACGGGGGCCAGACCTGGACATCGCACTCGGCGGGCTTCCCAAAAGTGCCCTGCTGGTGGACCGTCAAACGCCAATGCCTGGCCGTGGACGGTTACGATCCCCTGGGTGTGTATATCGGAACATCAACGGGCGAGATCTGGTTCTCGCGGGATGAGGGCGAGAACTGGCGCTGCGTCGCTCGGGGCTTGCCGCATATCTACAGCGTCGAAGTTGGCTGAGACGAGCGTCTCAGCCGCGCCGTTCCACGGAAACGAGCGAGCTCCTGGGGGAGACTCCTGATGAGTGATGCCCTGGAGAGCCATGCTGTAGCGCCAGCACGGGATGGAGCCAGCCGCGAAGCCAGCGACGGAGCCAGCGGTTCCGCAGGACGACTACTGGCAGCCCTCGTCGTGGCGCTCGCGCCTTTCGCCTGGCTCGTGCAGCGCTTCAACTTCGTCACGGACGACGCCTTCATCACGTTCCGCTACTCGCGCAATTTTGCCGAGGGTAAGGGGCTCGTCTATAACCCGGGCGTCGAGCCTCCGGTCGAGGGCTACTCCGAGTTCCTCTGGGCCGTCCTCATGCGGCTTGGGTTCGATTTCGGCGTCCAGCCGGAGACGTTCAGCCGCGTGTTTTCTATCGCCTTCGGCGCCGTCTGCATGGCTCTCGTGGTGGTCCTCGCCGCGCGCCGATTTGCGCGTTCACCCATCGCGCTCTTCGGGACCGCGGCGCTGGTCGGCGCGGCTCCGCCCCTCGGGGTCTGGGCCACGGGGGGCATGGCGACCATGCCGGCCGCGAGCCTCGGCGTGCTGCTTCTCTGGCTTCTCTACGGGCGCCGCTCCGGTGCTCCAACCCACGGACTCCTCGTTGGCCTGGCTGCCTCGTCCCTGGCGCTGATGCGCGCCGACGCAGCGATCCTTGTGGCGCTGATCCTTGGGCCGGCGATCCTCGTAGGGCTGCTCGCTCGGCGGCGGGACCTGCTCGTGAGCGCACTCACGGGAACCCTGATCTCAGCCGCGGCGTTTGGCCTGCACGTCGCCTGGCGCTACAGCTTCTACGGCGACTGGCTGCCGAACACCGCCCGCGCCAAGCTTGGCTTCTCCGCGGCGGCGAGCGGGCGCGGCCTGGACTACGTCATGTCGACGTTCCTGTCGATGCCGGGCCTCGCCTTGGCATTCGGCGGTGGCCTCGTTGGACTGGCCGTGTCCGCGCGCCGGATCGGCGCCGGAGCGGCTCTGAGCACGGGGGCCGTCATGGTGGGCGTTGTGGTCTACTCGATCGCTGCGGGCGGCGACTTCATGGCGTACTCCCGCTTCCTCGTCCCGGCGATCCCGATGGCGGCGCTCGCGTTTGGTGCGCTCCTGGCCTCGGTGGAATCGCGCTCCAGGGTCGCCGCAGCGGTCCTCGCCCTCGCCGCCGTGTCGACCACCGTGTTGGCGGTCTTTGACGTGCACCTGGTGTCCAAGGAAACGCGGCTCCAGTACCACTTCCGGCACAACCAAAGACTCGGTGGCGTGACGCCCTCGACTTCGGAGAACGAGCAGTGGAAGAACATGAGGGACCGCTCGGAGGAGTGGAGCATCGCGGGTCGCGCGCTCGGTAAGCATGCGCCGCCCAACGCGTCGGTGGTCTTCGGAGCCGTGGGCGCGATCGGGTACTTCTCCAACCTGTTCATCTACGATCGCAACGGGCTCGTCACCCGTGAAGTGGCGATGCGCGAGCCGCACAAGCAGCTCCGATCCCCGGGGCACGACAAGGTGGTGCCGCCGAAGTTCTTCGCCAAGTACCACCCCACTTACCTGAACGTCGGTGTCTGCCGCCAGTCACAGTTCCCGCCGGTCAGGGGAGCCGTACGCGTCGGCTCGACGGAGCGGGAAGGCGTTGTTCTGTGGGCCGTGCCGGGCAGCTGACCCGCGGCCAGAGCTCAGTCACGCTCTGGAGCTTCGGCCGTAAGCGTGAAGCGGACGCCGTGGACGAGGAGCTCTGGCGTGCTGCAGTACAGGCGCATAAGGTGCGTTCCCTTTTGAAGAGCCAGGCCGTCGCGCCCGATAGAGAAGGGCGGCTCCTCGGTCCTGCGCTTCGATATCCCCGCATCAGGCCTCGGAACCGTGTATTGCACGTCGGCCCCGAACTCGTCGGGCACCGCGGCCGCGATGAGCCTGACCGGAACCGCCATCGTCACCGCCGACGACCTGTCCGTGGTCTGCTCCGCGCTCCCGACGAATTCGTTCGGCTACTTTCCTTTGCAGCCTGACCCAGGCCAGCACGGTGGGGGCCGGAGGAGCCCAGGGCACGCTCTGCCTCGGTGGCACGATCGGCCGGCAGGTCGGCGGCGTCATCCTGCAAGCAGGTCCAAGTGGTCAGGTCACCGCTCCCGCCCACCTGTCGATGCTCCCAACGCCGCTGGGACCCGTTGCGGCCATGCCGGGGGAAGAGTGGAACTTTGCGTACTGGTACCGTGACGCGAACCCGGGCGTGACGTCGAACTTCTCGTCGGGGGTCTCCGTCCGACTCCAGTAGCTCCACTCAAGTGGCGGATACGAGGCAGCGGAGGTTCAGGCCGAGCGCTCCTGCCTGAATGCCTGAAGCGCCCCAGGGACTCGCTTGGGAAGGCGATCAATCCTCGGGGGCGCTTCCCAACTGAACCTGATGATGGGTCATTCGCGCCACAGGCCGTCCACCTGACACGCCCGGACACCGGGCGGGCTACCATGAGCTGGGTCCTGCATTCTCGTGACCCAGCCCACACACGGAGGTCGGCATGCACTTCAGGAGCATCCCTCACTCTCGCGCGGGCGCGCACTCAATTCACCTCCTGCGCACATCGGCCCGCTAGCGACGGCGGCCACCCCATGGGAGACTGAACCCATGAAGATCACTCGCATTGTGCCGTGGGCAGGCCTGCGCAGCGCACTCATTATCGGGGCGCTCGCCGCGGTCGCGGGGGCACAGAATCAGCTGTGGGTCCGTCATCTAGGTTCTCCCGCTGGGGACTTCGCATGGGCGGCGGCGGCAGACGGATCCGGTGGCGTGTTCATGTGCGGCTTCACGGGTGGCGACCTCGGTGGACCGAACGCGGGTAGCTACGATGCGTTCCTTGCCCGCTACGACCGGGATGGCGGTCAGCTGTGGGTCCGACAATTCGGGACGGCGAATCTCGACTACGCACGGGCCGCCGCGCGCGACAATTCAGGCGGCGTGTTCGTGGCCGGCTTCACGGACGGAGGGCCTCAGGCCGGGAACTTTGACTCCTGGATCACACGCTATGACGCAGTGGGTCATCAGGGGTGGATTCAGCACATCGAGACGGGCTCCAACGATTACGCAGAAGGTGCTGCACCGGACGGCGTGGGCGGTGTGTACGTGACCGGGTTCACGGGTGGCGACCTCGGTGCGCCGAACGCGGGAGAATTCGATGTCTGGCTCGCGCGCTATGACGCAGCGGGCAATCAGGTCTGGATAAGCCAGTTCGGGTCGCCCCTGGATGACAGGGCGTTCGCGGCTGCGCCGGACGGTTCGGGCGGTGTGTACATCGCCGGCACCACGCCTGGGGACCTCGGCGGAGGGTCACCGGGCGGCCACACGGTCTGGATCGCTCGCCACGACAGCGGAGGCAATCAGACCTGGATAAGGCAGTTCGGGGCACCGGGCCTCGAGTTCGCGTACGGGCTTGCCGTGGACGGGTCGGGTGGGGTGTACCTCTGCGGTCGTGCGGAAAGCAGCCTCGGCGGGCCGCTGATCGGAGGCACGGACGCATGGGTCGCGCGCTACGACGGCGCGGGAAATCGAGCTTGGATTCGACAGTTCGGCACCACAAGCCACGACGAGGCGACCGCGGCCGCACCCGACGGTTCGGGCGGCCTACTCGTGTGCGGCTCCACCGGTGGCGACCTTGGCGGCCCGACAGCGGGTGGCTCCGACCCCTGGCTCGCGCGGTTCGACCGTGCGGGCAACCAGACCTGGATCCGACAGTTCGGTACGAACGCGCACGACAGCGCAAGAGCGGCCGCGCCGGATGGGTCGGGTGGGGTCTTCGTGTCCGGCGCCTTCGGAGGTTCGTCAGCGGGCGGACCCGACGCTTCGCTCGCGCGCTTCGGCGGCCTGGTGGCGACTCGCTATTGCGCCCCGGCCATCAACAACTCGACGGGCCTGCCGGCCTCGCTTGACGTGGTCGGCCACAATGCGGTCCTTGCGAATGACATCACACTGGTCGCCAGTCAGCTCCCGCAGGGCACGTTCGGCTACTTCCTGGCCAGCCAGTCCCAGGACCTCATCGTCGGTGCGGGCGGGAGTCAGGGCAGCCTGTGCCTTGGGGGCTCGATCGGTCGCTTCAACGGCTCCGGGCAGGTGCTGAACAGCGGCCTGAGCGGCTGGTTCTCGCTCCAGATCGACCTGAACTCACTGCCGCAGCCACTGGCCAGTGTCGCCGTGCAGCCCGGCGACACGTGGAACTTCCAAGCGTGGCATCGCGATCTGAACCCGACCGCCACGACGAACTTCACCGACGCGGTGAGCGTTACGTTCAACTGATCTACTCAAGGCCGGGTAAGACCCAGTGGAGTGGGAAGGGTGCTCGCGCCCATCGTGCCGCATCCGCGCGGGCATCGACTGACCTGCGGCGGGCGGTAGATGGCGCAAAGCGCGGCCCATCTCGTCGACCGAGTCCTCCCGGATGTCCCCATCCGCCAGTGGGTGCTATCGGTGCCCAAGCCGCTCCGACTGGCGATGGCCATGGATGCGAGCCTCTGCCGCGACGTGACTCGCGCCTACTTGCGCGCCGTCTCAGCGTCCTACGTCCGCCGGGCGAAGGCTGCGCTCAACCTGGAAGAAGATGAGGCTGAAGATGAGCCGCAAGCTGCCGGAGAAGCTGAGAAACCCTCCTCCGGCCCCTCCACAGGCCAGGTTCAATTTCACCCAGGAGCGATCAACAAGGCCCATCGGTTTGGGTCGGCCCTCGAGCTCAATGTTCACCAGCACTCCCTCTATCTCGACGGGGTCTATGTCACGCGCGGCGCTTTTCACCGTCCCGTCTTCATGCCCGCAGGCATCCTCGACTCAGGCGAGGTCGCCCGGGTCCACCGTGACGTGATCGCGCGCATCCGCCGTGTACTGGAGCGGTCTGGCCTGAACCCGCTGCAGCTCGGCCTACCGCCGCGTCCTGGAGAAGAGGGCACAGACGCGAGCCTCGACTCTTCCGAGCACGAGCAGCCGCTGCTCGACTTCGGCGATGCGCGTGACGGCGCGTTCTTTCCAGGCCTGAAGTCAGCGTCAGTCAGCTCACTTGTCCCATTCGGCCCGCGCACAGGCCTGCCGCTCCAGCGTCTCCGCGACCCCGAATTGGCCCGAGCTCATCAGCCATCCGGCTGGTCAGGCCAGCGCGTCTCTCCACCTCTGGCCCGAGAACTCGAACGGCTTTTCGCTCCACGCGGCGACGGTGGTTCCCAAGGGTGAGCGTGATCGGTTGGAGAAGCTCTGCCGTTACATCTCGAGACCGGCGCTCTGTCTGAAGCGTGTGGAGGTCCGTAGCGACGGCAACATCGTCTGGTCCCTCCGCAAGGTATGATGCGATGGCACGAAGTCGTTCGTGTTCACGCCGCAAGAGTTCATCGCGAAGCTAGGAGCGTGTCGCGCATAGATGGATTCGGGTAGCGGGCCCCCAGCTTCCGGAGGCTGCGTAGCCCCAGCACCCCTGGGACTACTGCCACTAGGGGTGAGGGAGCGCCTTGCCTCCGAAACCTGGGGACCCACTACCCGAACCCATCTATGC
>JBLIHL010000256.1:0-8298 GCA_047635895.1 Paracoccaceae bacterium
AAACGAGCAAGGCCGGCGTGCATTCGATGGGGGAATCGAATGCACGCCGGCCTTTGCCAAGGATCGGTGGGGGGGGTCGGAGTCTCCTGCTCGCTCTCGATGCTCGTTACATGAGCATCGTGTTCTGCTTGGTGCCGAAGAGGCTCTTCAGGCGTCCCATCACGTTGGAGTGGATCTGGCAGACGCGGCTTTCGGTGAGGTTGAGCATCTCGCCGATCTCACGCATCGTGTGCCCGACCTGGTAGTACTGCTCGATGATGAAGCGCTCCTTGTGGGTGAGCGAGCGGGTCAGGAACCCCATCATGTCGTCGCGGTTGAGGACGCCGAGCGGGTCGATGGACTTCTTGTCCTCGAGCACGTCGACCTTCTCCATGGAGCTGTCGTCGTCGCGATCCTCCCACTTGTCGGATAGGGAGTACATCGCCTTGGCGCTGGCGCTCTGAAGCTCGTTGCTCAGCTCCTGGTGATCCATCTCGAGCTCACGCGCCAGCTCGGAGTGCGTTGGCTCACGGCCGAAGCGGCCGGTAAGACGCTGGAGCGCCTTGTCGATCTTGCTCGCCTTGAGGCGCACCAGGCGCGGGACCCAGTCTTGGCTGCGCAGCTGGTCGAGGATCGAGCCGCGAATTCGGGTGGTGCAGTACGTCTTGAACTTGATGCCGCGGTCGAGGTCGAAGCCGCGGATGGCGTCCATCAGGCCGAAGAGGCCGGCGCTGACGAGGTCGTCGAGCTCGATCGACTTGGGCAGCGTCTGGAGGAGGCGCTCAGCGATGTACTTGACGAGCGGGAAGTGCCGCTCCATCAGGATGTTCCGGATCGCTTCGATGTCCTGGACGTTCTTGGCGACGCGCGCTTCGCTGTAGTGGATCCAGATCTCCTCGGTGGGGAGATCCTCGATCGCTAGGTGCCGGGCTTCGGTCGACTTCTTGACGGAGCTCCTGCGTGAAGTCGTGCGGCGGCGTGCGGCCGGTGCGGCGGCGCTAGCGCTGGCCGCTGTAGCGGCTCCGGTCGTTTTCTTTGTCGTCATAGGACTAGAGGAGTGGTCTGAGGCGGCGAGATCCTGGCAGGGGATCATCAGCCCACGTGCAAGAGCGAATGGGTGGGCACATCGAGACGCTTCCTTCCTTCCAGGAAGTCGAGCTCGATCACGAAGAGGCTGGCGACCGGTTCAGCACCGATCTTTCGAACGAGCTTGATGGCTGCTTCCATCGTCCCGCCGGTGGCGAGGAGGTCGTCGACCATGAGCATCCGCTTGCCGTGGCTCACGGCATCGGTGTGGATCTCAAGCGTGTCGGTCCCGTATTCGAGCTTGTAGGACTCCGACGCGGTCTTCCAGGGCAGCTTGCCCGGCTTTCGGATGGGAATGAAACCCTTGCCTACAGCCAGCGCGAGCGCGGTACCGAAGATGAAGCCTCGTGACTCGACGCCGCAAATGACGTCGTATTCATCGGGACTGACACACTGCTGGAGAGCATCAATGGTCTCTTTCAGACCCTCCGGGCTAGCCAGAAGCGGAGTGATGTCCTTGAAGAGGATCCCCGGCTTCGGAAAGTCCGGGACGTCGCGGATGTAGCGTTCGATCAAGTGACGGTTCAGCGAGGCCTTTGCGCGGCGCTACCCGAGCGAACGTTGGCTCCGAAAACCGGAGTCACTCTTTTCGCGGGCGGTCGCCACCTAGTGGGCGCGCTTGACTGTCTTCGGCGCTCAGTCGGCCCGACTTGAACCGCGACTCATACATTTCACGTTCAGGGCTTAAGTTCTCGGAGTGCAGTGTCGGTTTCCACGACACAATGCCCCATTTCTCCGAGAGTGTGCCCTTTTGGGATGGCGTAACGGGCGGGCAATGCTCCGCCGCCACCCCATCTCCAGCCTACATTTCGCTCGGAGCGCCGACGCCCAGGAGGCCCAGCGCGTTACCGATCACCTGGCGGGCGCCCTTCACAAGCTCAAGGCGGGCGGCGGTTACGGCTGGCTCCTGTCCGAGGACCCGGTCCTTGGCCACCCAGGAGTTCACGTCGCGGGCGAGCCCCAGGACGAAGTTCGTCACCTCTGAAGGCTCGGCGTTGGCGGCTGCACTCCGAAGCACGTCGCTGTAGCGACCCATGGCTCCGAGGATCGGGGCCGCGCTCTCAAGAACGGACCAGTCGGGTTTCGCTTCGATCTCGCCGACCTTGCGCTCGATCGAGGCGAGTCGCGCGTGGGTCCACTGGACGTACGGGCCCGTATCGCCCTCGAAGGAGAGGACTTCCTCGAGCTTGAAGTCGATGTCCTTGACGCGCTCACGCTTGAGGTCGTTGAAGACCACTGCGCCGACGCCGACCATCTCGGCCGTCGCGTCCTTGTCTTTCAGATCGGCGTTCTTCTCTTCGATGACGCGCTTGGCCTCGGCGGTCGCGGCGTCGAGCACGTCATCCAGGAAGACGACGCGGCCCTTGCGGGTGCTCATCTTGCCCTCAGGCAGACGCATCATGCCGAACGCGATGTGCTCTACCCGCGGCTCCCAGCCGAGCTCCATCCGGTCGAGGACGTGCTTGAGCTGACGGAAGTGCAGGCGCTGGTCCCCGCCCACGACGTAGAGGCAGCGTTCGAACTCGAACTCCTCCCAGCGGTGGAATACGGCGGCCATGTCCCGCGTGGCGTACAGCGTCGTGCCGTCCGTCTTGCGCAGAAGGCACGGCGGAATCTTGCCGTATTGCGACAGATCGACGACGAGGGCGCCCTCGGACTCCTCCGTCACGCCGGCGGCGACAATGCGATCAATGGTCTTTTGGAGGTGCGACTCGTAGTAAGACTCACCGCGGACGAGATCGAAGTGGACGCCGAGCCGGCCGTAGATCTTGTCGAACTCGAGGAGCGAGAGATCCGTCAGCTTCCTCCACGTGGCGCGAACGGGGCCATCGACGCCGCTCTCGAGCTCGCGGAATGCCGCAGCGGCTTCCTCAGCCAGCGTAGGGTCGCCCTCTTCTTCTTCGTGGTAGCGAACGTAGAGCTTCAGCAGCGACGGGATCGGGTCGCCTTCGAGATCGACCGTGTCGCCGTAGCGGTTGACGGCGGCGACGAGCTTGCCGAACTGGCTGCCCCAGTCACCGATGTGGTTGATGCCGACGGTCTTGTAGCCGAGCGCGTCGTGGATCCGCTGGATGGCAGCCCCGATCACGGTCGAGCGGAGGTGCCCGACGGACATCGGCTTGGCGATGTTTGGCGACGAGAGGTCGACGACAATGGTCTTGCCGTTGCCCTCGTCCGTGTGGCCGTAGTTCGCACCCTGGACGGCGACGCTGGTCAGGACCGCTTCGGCCAGCAGCGCCCGATCGATCGTGAAGTTGAGGTAGGGCCCCGTGGCCTTGGCCTCGATGCCCTCCATCCGCGCGTTCAGAGCCGTCTCCAGCTCCTGGGCGATCTTGGGCGGAGCGGTCTTGCGCTCCTTGGCGAGCAGGAAGCACGGGAACGCGGCGTCGCCCATCGAGGGGTCGCGCGGGCGCTCCAGCTTGGGCTGATCGAGGCCGGTTTCCGCGGAAATGGCGGCGCGAATCTGATCGAGGAAACTCTGCATCCGGGGAGGGTAGCGGAGGCGGGCGGCCGTCGGCCCTTCTGAGCCGGTGATTCTGGCCCGGCGCGCCTCTCAGGTGGCGGGCCTCTGCCCGGAGGGGCGATCAGTCGAACGTCATGGCCGTCGCGACCGTGAAGTTCGAGGTCACCGATCCAGCCACGGTATCTCGCTGCCAGGCCTGGGCGTACCAGGTCTGGCCCGCCTGGATGCTGGTGGTGAACCCGAGCTGCGGCACTATCGTGAGGTCGATCGAGACCGAGGCCCTCCCGGTCGCATCTGGCAGGAAAACCTGGTTGAGCACGCGGCCGATGGGCCCTTCCTGGCAAAGGCGGCCCGCGCTTCCCCCCTGCCGTCCGGGCCAGAGGCGAACCCTCAAAAATCCTGAACGATCGAGCCGGTGGGGAAGCCGGGCGCGGCGTCGCCTACGCGGAGCAATAGCTCGATGTGGTCCGACGTGGTGATCTGTGGGCCGGCGAGCGCGAGGATTGAAAGGGCAACCAACATGGTGAGCGAGCGGGTTGGGAGCCATGGAAGAGGTCCATCAGTGCAAGGACCTCCTGGTCCGCTCTTAGGTTACGGCCGTTCCACGGAGAAGCGCGGTGAGACGGCCCTGGATGCAGCCTGGGCGGCTCGAGCGGAGAACGGCGGCCTCAGGCCATGGGCAAGACGGAGCTGGCTGGTCTCCGACGGTCGCTGCCTGGGGAGACGCCGAACTCCTTCTTGAAGGCGCGGCAGAACGCAGCTTCGGAGCGGTAGCCAAATTGTTCGGCCACGAGACCGATCGGGTCGCTGCACTCAACGAGGGCGGTTCTTGCCACTCGCAGCCGCCAGCGCGCTAGGTACCGCATGGCAGGTTCGCCGACGACGCGCGTGAAGCGCGCCGCGAAGGCCGAGCGCGACATGGCGGCCGTCCGCGCGAGTGCTGCGAGCGTCCAGTCGGCGCCGGGCTCGCGGTGGATGGCGGCGATGGCGCGGCCAAGCTGGTGGTCTCGCAGGGCAGCGAGCCAGCCCGTGTCGACGTCGGTGGTCGTCTCGATCCAGCGGCGGACCATTTGGATCACGAGGATGTCTGCCAGGCGAGTGATGACCGTCTCGCCGCCGGGGCGCAGGGTCTCGGCCTCCCGCGCGATGAAGCGCAGGGTGTCGGCGAGCCAGCGATCCTCACCGCTCTCCCAGGCGTCCACGTGAAACACCGGAGGAAACGCGTCAATGAGGCGTTCGGCAGCGGCGTGGTCGAAGCGCACGACGACGCAGATCAGCTGGCACTCGACGCCGCCGCCGCCGTGGTTCAGGATCTCGTAGCGCTCGGTGACGCGCTCGATGGGCAGGTCGAAGAGGTCGACAGATTCAGCCCCGCGCTCGTGGACGAGGCGGTGCCCAAGGCCGTGGGGAACGAGGGCGAGGCTGCCACGTTCGAGGAGTAGCGGTTCGCTTCCGTCGGCCTCCAGCCAGCAGCTTCCGGAGGTCACGATGTGGAACATCATGTGCTCTTCGAGCGGCGGGAGGTCCATGCCCCAGGGGGCGGTCAATCGCGAACGGGCGTAGAGGCTGCCGGTCAGCCGCAGGAGGTGGAGTGCTTCGCTGAGAGGGTCACAGTTGGGCGGGAGCTCGGTCGGTGCGGGCGCCGGTGTGTGGTGCATGGTCATAGCATTGCCGGAGATAGCTCAATCGTCCATGGGGATGGACGATCGGCATATAAGTGTGGATGCAATGGCATGGTGCGTCCCGAACTCTTCGCCGATTCTCTTCCTCGGAGCGATTGAGGCTCCAACATTTAGATTCTCCACCCCACCAGTAACACCATGCAGAACCTCCCCACGACCCTCGTCATCGCCGCCACAGGAAAGACCGGACGCCGCGTCGCCGAGCGCCTCGAGGCCCAGGGCCGCCCGGTCCGCCGCGGCTCCCGCTCGAGCTCGACTCGCTTTGACTGGGACGATCGCTCGACCTGGGCACCGGCCCTCGAAGGTGTCGATGCCGCCTACGTCGTCTTCAGTCCCGACCTCGCCGTGCCCGGCGCGCCCGCAGCGATCGAGGTTTTCACCAAGCTGGCGAAGGAGAAGGGCGTTCAACGCCTCGTCCTCCTGTCGGGCCGCGGCGAAGAAGAGGCCCAGCGCTGCGAAGAGATCGTTCAGGCGTCGGGACTGGAGTGGACGATTCTCCGCGCGAGCTGGTTCGCCCAGAACTTCGACGAGGGGGACTTCCTCGAACCCGTGCTCTCAGGGGCGGTCACCCTGCCGGTGGGAGACGTTGGTGAGCCCTTCATCGATGTCGAGGACATCGCAGAGATCGCCGTGGCGGCGCTGATCGAAGACCGCCATGTCGGCGAGGTCTACGACGTCACGGGTCCGCGGCTGCTCACGTTTACCGAGGCGGTGGCTGAGATCGCGGAGGCGTCGGGCCGCGACGTGCAGTACGTTCAGGTCCCGGGCGACGCGTTCAAGGCGGGCCTCATCGACGCTGGACTCCCGACTGGACACATCGAGCTCCTCGACTACCTGTTCACGTCGGTCCTCGATGGTCGCAATGCAAGCGTGACGGACGACGTCCAGCGCGCACTCGGGCGTCCGGCGGGCGACTTCCGCGACTACGCGCGGCGGGTGGCCGCTACGGGTGTCTGGAACCTGAAGCACCAGGAGGTTTGACCCTTGGCTACGATCGCCGCATGGACTTGCACCGTTCCGGACCGCCACGCTCCCCCCGCGGCCATCCCGCAGGGTGGATGACCGCCATCGTCGGTCTGCTGATACTCGGCCTCGCAGGCTCCGTGGCATTCCGTCTTGGCTGGGGCGGTCCGCTGGATATCGAGCGCCTACCCTGGCCGGGCGAGTCACTCGAACCCCTGCCTGGCGTGGCGGCTCCGTTTGAAGTGAAGCCGTTCCGCGACGACACTCGCGGACCGGTGTACTCCCCGTGGGCGACGGTCCCCTGGGCACATCTGATGTGGATGATCACGGCGGTTGCCGTGACGATGCGGGCGCAGCGCGGCGGCAATCGGGTCATCGATCCGGTCGCGCTGGTTGCCGCATGCCTTTGCGCCGCGGCGCTGCTGGCAGTGGGGGGCGCCGCCGTCAACGTGGCTGCGACCGGCAACTGGAGCAGCCCGCCGTTCCTGCGCTGGCGAACGAGCCCGGCCGAGCTGGTGCCGGGACTCTGGATGCTGGGTGCGGCGGCACTCGTTTCGCTGATTGCACTCGTGCGAGCGTTCTGGCGTCCGAGCGTGTTGGGTCTGACGTTGGCGGGTACGTCGCTGGTCGCAGCGAGCTGGGCCGGCGCCCTCGTGGACGTCGCGCTGCTCACGCAGCGGCGCGGATCGGATCTCGCGGATCCAGGAACTATGGTTCTCGCCGCGATCGTCAACAGTGGGTCCGTCATCTGGGAAAGGCCTGTCTTCGTAACCCTGGAGTGCGACGGGTTGAAGCAGTGTCGGGTTCTCACCCAGGACTACAGGGATTCTTCGATCGCGCGTCCTCGGGAGTGGCGCGGGGCGATCGATGATGCGCAGTTGCTCATGGAAATTGATACCGCGGTGGCCACGAGCGGCTCGACAGGGCCGTGGGGGGAGCCAGAGGTTTTTCTGACCATCGCTGCTAACGCCCCGTTCGATGAGCTGCGACCTGCCCTGCAGCGTTTTCACGAAGGTGGGGTCGACGTGTTCTGGGTCACCGGCGCGCCTAGGGTGGAGCGTGGCTACCAGCCCCATCTACTCTGGACTCTTCGGGGCGACCCGGATGAGTCGCGCGGCCCCGTTCGCGCAGCGCTCACGGCAGATGGGTCAGCCTCGGGAGGCGCACGGCTTGTCGTCGACGGCGTGAGTCACAAGAACGTGGCCGCCGTCTTCGACGCGAAGGTGTTCCCAGAGGACGCCTTGCTCGAGGGAACGGTGGGCGACGATGTTCGATGGGGCGATCTGGTGCACGCACTGGATGCACTCTTGGGCCAGGTGACGTTCCGTCCGTAAGCGCCGCTGTGCGCCACTACGCCGCAGGGTCGACATGGCGCCCAATTCTGTATCCTCCGCGCCACCATGAAAGCTACCTGGAACGGACGCACCATTGCGGAGTCGGCGAACACAGTCGTCGTGGACGGGAACCACTACTTCCCACTCGAATCGGTTGATCCCTCGGCTTTGAAGCCCAGCGAAACCACATCCGTCTGCGGCTGGAAAGGAACCGCAAACTATTACCACCTCGAGGTCGACGGCGACACGAACCCTGATGCCGTCTGGACGTACCGGAACCCCAAGGATGCGGCCAAGGAACTCAAGGGGCATGTCGCGTTCTGGAAAGGGGTCGCGGTCAGCGAATAGCTATTGATCGTGGATCACTCGCCGTGACGCCGTCGCTGCGGCAACGTGATCGCGATGAGGTTGCCGCGGGCGTTTCGATGCTCGAGGTGGACCTCGGCGATCACATTGAGTTCATCATCGATGCGCTCAAGTCGCACGCAGAGGAGTTGGGACTCGGCGGAGCGTGACCTCTGCTCGCGGCCCTTGAACGCTCATCGCTCGAGGGCCGCGAGCAGAGCTACCAGCTTCGTCACGGTGTTGATGTTGCGCGCCGTCCCGTTCTTGGCGGCCGGTACCTGGAGCCTGGAGCTGGCCATGCCGCTGCCGTAGTGGATGTAGAGTTCTCGGCGACCGCCCCGGATCTCTTCGTCCTTGACGTTCGTCGCCTCGGCGGCGGCCTCCGCGGACGGCTTCTTGTCGAGGAATGTGACGGCGGTTCGGTTCGGTGCCGCCTCTGGAAACG
>JBLIHL010000257.1:0-8233 GCA_047635895.1 Paracoccaceae bacterium
ACGAGCGCGGTCTGAGCGACTGCGATCGTCGCTAGGCTCGTCGAGAGGAGGGCAGCGAGCAGCTGACGCATGGGGGGATGGCTTAGAGGATGCCGCGACTAGTGATCACGGTTGAGGACGTCCCCTACAAGCCTATAACAGACCTGTTTTTTTGGGGACAAAACCCCCCTGGGTGCCGCTGGGCGCGACTGAGCCCTCTCCGGCACCCTGCTTCTTCCAGCACCCGAGTCAGAAGTAGGTGGCCCGCTGCTCGCGGCGGAGCCCGTCGCGGGCCTCTTTGCTCGCAACCAGCGACGCGGCGGCCGCGTCGCTTGCGCCGATCCTCTCGAAGTTCAGACGGGCCGCCCTGAGCGTGATGTGGTTCGGCCCTGAGACGGTGTCCAGGGCATCAAGGTCCTGGCCGTCGTCCTCCCAGTAGCAGACCTGGCAGATCTCAAACCCGCCCCGGCCCTGAAGCGAGTAGTAATCGCAGCAGGGGCACTGGGCGCGTCCTTCCTGGAGTTGCTTCGACATGAGAGTCAGTCGGCGCTCTCGATCAGTCCTTCGCCGGCGAGCGCGCGCTTCATCGGCGTGAGGTGCGCCTCGTAGCGCTTCCAACGTCCCACGGACGACGAGTAAAGGGGCTGGCGCACCTGGGTCGCGCTGGCGGAGTTGACGCGGCGATCCGTCTTGTGGAACTCGAGGCAGCGGTCGCTCCATGGGAGACCCAGGAACTCTAGAAGCTTGCGCGTTTCGCCCTCGATGTCCGAGACCATCGACTCGTACTTCACCTCGGTGATCGCTTCCGGCATCACGGACTTCCAGTGGTCCATGATGCGGCCGGACTGCGCCATCGCGGCAGCGATCTCCTTGAAGTCGTAGACGAACGGCACCTCGGACGTGAAGAGCGTTGTGTAGCACCCGAACGCGTTGTCGAGGGGGCCCCGGGTCGCATGGATGATGCGGGCGTTTGGAAGCGCCCGGCGCAGCGTGCCAAGGTGGATGAAGTTCGTCAGGAACTTGTCCACGATACGTCCCGCCTCGGGCGCCCGCTTGCGCAGCGACAGCGCATAGGCGCGGCCGATGGAGCTCAGGTCGTCGTCGCCCAGGAGGCTGAGCGTTTTCATGCGGAACTGGGGATCGTCGATGTGCGGATCGAGCGCGCGGGGAAAGTCAGGGACCTCACCGACGCCCTGCACGTCCGGGTGACTGCTCAGAATCTGTTCGATCAGCGTCGAACCCGAACGAGGCATGCCGACGATGAGGATTGGCGCTTCGTCCGAAGCTCCCGCGGCAGGGCCCTGCTGGACAAGCTCGGCTGACTGGAGCTCGATGGTCTCATCTACGAGGCGCGTAAGATCCGGTGCACTGAAGCGAAGCGTGCCTCGGCGGGCACGGTTGCCGCGCTCGAAGTGCATGAACGCTTCACCTGTCTCGCCGACCTGGTCCAATGCCCTTGCGATCCCGAAGTACATCGCCGCACGCTGCGGGTTGTTGCGGGGCATGCGAACCAGGAGGTCGCGCATTTGAATCAGGTCCGGATCGTCCGCGCTCGTGAAGGTCTTCAGGCCCGCGAGGTTGCGCCACGCGTCCGCGTAGTCAGGGGAAAGCTCGACAGCGCGGCGGAAGTGGCCCTCGGCCGCCTTCAGGTCGCCCTGGAACTTGGTGATTGCGCCCAGATTGTTGGAGCTCTGCGGGTCCTCGGGGAAGTGTTCGACGGCGGACTGAGCGACGGCCAGCGCTTCGTCTCCGCGGCCTTGGTTCTCGAGCGCCGCGACGAGGTTGCCCATCATGCGGGGGTCACGGCCGAGGTCGGCGAGGGCCTTCCGGAGGATCCCTTCGGCCTTCTCGAATTGGCGGCGTTGAAGGCGCTCGTGGGACGTCTTGAGGGCGGCGTTGATGCTCTCCTCACGGCTCGGACCTTGTTTCGTGGCGGCGCCGTCACTCCGGGACGGTCGACTCTTCTTCTGGCGCTTACTCATGGGCGTGAAATCTACCACGGACATCTGATCGCGGCAGACTTCGCCTGGAGTCTTCCCAGAGCCGTTCGCTTCCAGCGCGGCGAGCGGGCGCCTCTTTGTGGCCCGCCTGAGCCGCGTCAGTGATCGCCCGGGGCCGCGATCGATGCGGCTTCGGCCTCGCTCGCGGACATGAGGTCCGCCGGTGCCAGCTCGATCTGGAGGCCGCGTTTACCCGCGCTCACGACGATGCGATCATGGTCGAGGCAGGAGGCGTCGACAAAGCGAGGGATGCGCTTGGTCTGACCCACCGGGCTGATCCCGCCCGTCACGTAGCCGGTCCAGCGCTCCGCATCCACCGGGTCCGCCATTTCGGCTCGCTTGCCGCCAGCGGCCTTCGCCAGGGCCTTGAGGCTGAGCTCGCATGACGTCGGAACGATGGCGCACACCGGTTCGCCATCTACCAGAGCGATCAGGGTCTTGAACATCCGAGCGGGATCGATGCCCAGGCTGTGCGCGACGGCTTCGCCAAGCGTCACGTGCCCTTCCAGCGCTCCCGGGTCGTAGGCGAGAAGCTCGAACTTGAGCCCGAGCGCGGTGAGCTTCGATGTGGCCGGCGTGCCGCCTGGCTGGCGTTGTTTCTTGGCCACGGGGCGTGAGGGGCGAGTCAGTCGTCCTTCTCGTCCAGCCAGGCCATCTGGATAGACTCCAGGATGCCCTCGTTGGACGCTTTGGGATCGCCCACGAAGCCGTCGAGCTCGGTGACCCAGCGGTGCAGGTCGGTGAAGCGAACGGAGAGGGGGTCCGTGTCCGGGAAAGCCTCGCTTAGCCGGAAACCGATCTCATTCGGATCACTCCAGTCGATCTCGTCAGGATTCATCACTCAGATGTCCCCGAGACGCTTACCGGAGACGGCTTCCCTGACGACGGAGTCCATGAGGACGGTCGCGAGGGGCATGGTGGCCCGGTCAAGAATGTCCCGGGCGTCCTGTACCTCGTCTAGCTCGTGCGACTTCTGGGCGGTCTTCGCCGCGGCGATGGCCTCCTCAAGATCCTGTACCGACTCGGCGTCGAGGTGCTCGCGCGCGACGGGAAGGTTGGCTTCCGAGTGGCGCAGCATCGTGCCGATCTCGGCGATGAGCTCGACCCGACGGCGCTCTTCGAAGTCGTGCTTCGCGTTGGCGAGGGATGCTTCGAGCATCGTCTCGACCTCTTCGTTGGACAGTCCGTGGGACGGGCGAACTTCGATGGAGGCGGTGGCGCCCGTGCTCTCCTCCTTGGCCGTGACGGTCAGGATCCCGTCGGCGTCGAGGTGGAACTTAACGCCGACCCGGGCCATGCCCGCAGTCATGGGGGGGATGCCCGTCAGCTTGAAGCGCCCGAGGGAGCGGCAGTCCGCCGCCATCTCGCGCTCGCCCTGGACCACGTGGAATTCGATGGCGGTCTGGCCGTCCACGTAGGTGGTAAAGCCTTCCTTGACCGAGCACGGGATCCGGCTGTTGCGCTGGACCAGTTTTTCGGCGGCGCCTCCCACGGTTTCGAGGCCGAGGGCCAGCGGAGTGACGTCCATCAGAAGGATGTCGCGGCTGCCGCCCATGAGGACTTCGGCCTGGGCCGCTGCGCCAAGGGCGACGACCTGGTCGGGGTCGAGACCCGTGTGCGGCTTGCGTCCGAAGTAGGCTTCGACTTCGGATTGCACCAGGGGGATGCGCGTCGAGCCGCCGACGAGGACGACCTCGTCGATCTCGCTTGCTTCGAGCTTGGCGTCGGCCATGGCTGCGCGGACGCAGTCGAGACTGCGCTTCACGAGCGGCGCGATCATCGCGTTGAACTCTTCGCGCGTGACGCGCCGTCGAACGTTGATGCCGTGCTCCGGTAGGCTCAGCACAAGGTCCGCCTCGGGGTCCGAGGAGAGCTGCATCTTCGTCTTCTCGGCGCTCAGGCGCGCGGACTGCCTGAAAGCGGGGTCGTCGAGGATGGCCTGATCGAGGCCCTCTCCGATCTCGGCCTTCAGGAGGTCCATGAGCACGGCGTCGATGTCATCTCCGCCAAGGTGCGTGTCGCCGTTGGTGGAGAGGACCTCAAAGACGCCTTCCTCGATGGTCAGGATGGACACGTCGAACGTGCCGCCGCCGAGGTCGTACACCGCGATGGTTCCTTCCTTGCGCTGGTCGAGGCCGTAGGCAAGCGACGCAGCCGTCGGCTCGTTCACGATACGCAGGACCTCGATGTCCGCGAGGCGCGCCGCGTCGCGGGTGGCCTGTCGCTGGGCATCGTCGAAGTAAGCGGGCACCGTGATGACGGCGCTCATGATCTCGGCTCCGCCCATGGCCGCGCTAGCCTGGTTGCAGACCTCGCGGAGGATGAGCGCTGAGAGTTCTTGGGGCGTCAGCTTCTTGCCGCGCACCTCGATCTGCACGAGGCCGCGCTCGGTCTCCGAGACCTTGTAGGGGAGGCGCTCGAGATCCGCGACGTCGATCTCATTGAGCGAACGCCCCATGAAGCGCTTGATGCTGTGAATCGTGTGCTCGGGATCATCGAGCGAGCGCGCCCGTGCCGAGCGGCCGACGATAGCGGTGCCGTCCTCTTTCACGTGGACGACCGATGGGACGAGCGCAGGCTCGCCCTCGATCTTCAGGACCTCAGGCCGGCCATCTGACCAGATCGCGGGGAGCGAGTTGGTCGTACCGAGATCGATACCGATCACGATGCGCTTTGGCTGGTTGTCGAGGACGTCGAGTTCGATGTAGCCCACAGGGGATGGCTTCGGTTGGAGTTAAACGGGGGTCGGGAGCCCGGCGACGCGCGTGAGCGCGCGGTCGACATAGCGCAGGGCATTGAGATCTTTACGGACGTCCTTGAGGGCTTCTGTGCCCTCGGACGTCTTCGGGTCAGGCAACGGGGTGAGGTAGCCCGCGATCGACTCGATGAGGTGGCGGCGTTCGGCCTTCAGATCGGCGTCAAGCGCGTCGAACTCCTCCGAGCCAGGCTCGTTCTCGTCGAGCGTTTCGTTCCAGTCCATGACTTCGAGGAGGAACTCCTGGTGCATGCACCCGAAGTCTTTCTCACCGGGGCCACCGAGGTGCCGAACGATCCAGTCAGCCCGCCGCACGTCATCTACGACGATTTCGTAGGCGCGGTTGAGGATCGCGTTGTTTTGCTCGGCCAGCTCGCGCTGGGCCTCGCCCGCGGTCGCGTAGAAGTCGGGATGGACCTTGTGCGCGGTACGTCGGAGGCGCTTGCGGGCGTCCTTGGTGTCCACGTCGAAGGTGACTTCCAATCCGAGGATCGCGAAGGGTGAAGGCTCAGCGCTACCTGGGCCGCTCACATTAATCAAGACGCCGCAGGCTCCGCAGGCCAGCGGCGTTTGAAGTGGGGCTTGACAGCCCGGGCAGAGACCGGGCTGATTGCCATCGCCAGACATGGATAAGCTCAGACGCTGAAGGACTCGCCGCAGCCGCAGCTCTTGTCAGCGTTCGGGTTCGTGAACTTGAAGCCGCGGCCCATCAGGCTCTCTTCGAAGTCCACGACCGTTCCGTTGAGGTACAGGAAGCTCTTCGGATCGCAGACGACGCGAACGCCCTCATCTTCGTTGATCTGGTCGGTGACGCGGATCTCGTCATCGAACCCGAGGGTGTACGAGAAGCCGGAGCAGCCGCCGCCCTTGACCCCTACGCGGAGGGACGTTCCGTCGGGCATGTTCTGGTCGACGAGGATGCGCGAAACCTCGTTCTTTGCTCGGTCGGTGATGCCAATAGCCATGGGAGTATTTTCCTAGTCTTGCTGGTTGGGAAGGTAGCGCGGGCTCAGGCTTTCTGCGTTTCCGCAGCAGCCGAGGCGCCGTTCTTTTCCTTGTAGTCCTTGATGGCCGCTTTGATCGCGTCCTCGGCGAGAACCGAGCAGTGGATCTTCACGGGCGGAAGCGCGAGCTCCTGAACGATGGCGGTGTTGGAGATCGCCATAGCCTCGTCGACCTTCTTGCCCTTGATCCACTCAGTGGCCAGGGAAGAAGAGGCGATCGCGGAGCCGCAGCCGAAGGTCTTGAACTTGGCGTCGACGATGGTGTCGCCTTCGACCTGGATCTGAAGCTTCATGACGTCGCCGCACTCGGGGGCGCCGACGATGCCGGTACCGACGTCCTTCGACTTCTTGTCGAGGGAGCCAACGTTGCGGGGGTTGTCGTAGTGGTCGAGGACCTTGTCGCTGTATGCCATGGTGTTTGTTGTCGTGGGGCGCTGATAGAGCGCAGTGGATGTTCGGTGTGGAGGGCGCAGAGTCAACCGGGGTCAACGCGGCGTTAAGACTGGACTAGTGACCTGTCCAGGCGATGGTCGAGAGATCGATGCCCTCTTGAACCATTTCGTAGAGGGGGGAAAGCTCGCGGAGCCTCTTGACCGCTCCGATGACCTGCTCAGCGGCGAAGTCCACGTGGGCTTCCGTCGTCATGCGGCCGAAGCCGAAGCGGATCGAGCTGTGGGCGAGTTCGTCGCCGACTTCCATCGACTGGAGCACGTGGCTCGGCTCAAGGCTGGCGGACGTACAGGCGGAGCCTGACGAGACCGCGAGGTCCTTGAACCCCATGATGAGCGACTCGCCTTCGACGTACGCGAAGGAGAGGTTCGAGCAGCCCGGGAGGCGGTTGTGCTCGTCGCCGTTGATGAACACGTAGTCGAGGGCGGCGAAGATCTTCTTCTCGAAGCGCTCGCGAAGGCCGTTGCTGTGGGCAATGTCCTTCTGGAGGTCTGCTTCGGCGACTGCGCAGGCCTTGCCGAGTCCGACGATGCCGGGGACGTTGAGCGTACCGGAGCGCATACCGCGCTCGTGTCCGCCGCCGTCCATTTGGGCAACCAGGCGCACGCGCGGCCTACGGCGGCGCACGTAGAGGGCGCCGACGCCCTTCGGCCCGTAGAGCTTGTGCCCCGAGAAGCAGATCATGTCGACGTTGTCCGCCTCGACGTCCACCGGAATCTTCCCGACGGCCTGGGTCGAGTCGCTGAAGAAGAGCACGCCCTTCTCGCGGCATACGGCGCCGATCTCGCGGATCGGGTTGATCGTGCCAACCTCGTTGTTGGCCCACATGACAGCGACGAGGATGGTGTCCTCGCGGATCGCGTCGCGAATGGATTCGACGGTGACGCCGCCGTTCTTGTCAGGCTTGAGATAGGTGATCTCGAAGCCCAGCTTCTCCATGTGCTTGGCCGTGTCGAGCACGGCCTTGTGCTCGGCGAGGCTCGTGATGATGTGCTTGCCCTTGGCACCGTACATCTCGCCGACGCCCTTCATGGCGAGGTTGATCGCCTCGGTGGAACCCGAAGTGAAGACGATCTCCTTTTCGGAGGCGTTGATCAGGGATGCGATCGATGCGCGGGCGGTATCTACGGCTTCTTCCGCTACCCAGCCGAACGCGTGGTTGCGGCTGGCTGCGTTGCCGTAGGCGTCCGTGAAGAAGGGAAGCATCGTGTCGAGGACACGCTTGTCTACCGGCGTGGTGGCCTGGTAGTCGAGATAGATGGGGTTCGTCATCAGAGGCTTGTGGAGCGGCCGGAGAATGAGTCTCCAGCAAAGAGCGCGATGGGCTCTACGGTTCTATCGGTGAGTGACTTCAAGGAAACCCCCTCAAGGAGGGTCCAGATCCCCGTGCGCAGGCGCGCCAGGGGTGAACGAATGGGGCAGACGGACTCGACGTCGCAGGTGTTGTTCTGACCAGCGGCACCCAGGCCGGCGCAGCTGGTGAGCGAGGGCTCGCCTTCCAGGCTGCAAACGACCTCTCCGAGGGAGATGTCCGTGGACGGGCGGGCCAGGCGATAGCCGCCTTGGGCCCCGCGGGTGGACACAACGAGCCCGTCCTGCTGGAGCTGCTTCAGCGCCTCGGCCAAGAGCCTGCGGGGGACGGGGAACTGGTCCCCGATCGAGCGCGCGCTCACCACCGGCACCTCAACGCCGTCGGGCGTAAGATGTGCCTGTTCCGCCAGGTGAACCAGGGCGATCAGGCCGTATTCGGTGCGTTTGTTGAGCTTGAGCACGGTAGGTGTGGGCTGAGGCGCCTATCGGCGCCGCAAAGAGCACCGGTTGAGTGCCCTTTGGATTGGCTGTAGTTTAGTGCCATTTGAAGGGAGGGCAAGTGCTTGCGAGGGAATTAGCACGGATTAGGTGCTAATCGGCCCTTGGGGGCCCTGGGGGGCTTGGGAGGCCCCTTTTGGGGCCGATCGGGGCCGAATCGGGTTTGGCCTCAAGGGTCTCACCGAGCCACTCGATGAGACCAGGGTTATGACGAACGGAATTCCTGTCTGCATTGA
>JBLIHL010000258.1:0-8188 GCA_047635895.1 Paracoccaceae bacterium
GAACTGAAACAGTGGCGTCCACTCGACGTTGATCATCTTGTGCGCCGAGGCGACGATTCCGTCCACCCGAGCGCGGGTTTGAATCTCATAGGGCTGCACGAGGCGCACAATGCCTGCGGGGTCCGTCATCGTTGCCTGCGCACCGATCGCGTCGACCCGGAAGTCTATGTCCACCCCCGCGAGCGTCCGGGTACCCGCGCCTTCCGGCGAGTCCCAGTTAGCCAGCGCGGTCTGGAGATCCTTCTCGACCGTGCTGAGGGCTCCCTCAGCCAGAAGCCTGGCCTTGGACTGCCCTCGCTTGATGTCGGCCTGCTTATCGCTGACGCCTGCCATGGTGAACATCACGGACACCATGCTAGCTACCACAAAGGTACCGAAGACCGCGTACGCGAGCGCAATGCCCTCACGTCCCGTAGGCGGTCTGTGAATCTGATTTCTTATTCTCATCGCTCAATTGCCCCTCGGGACTCCGAAACTGGAGCCCCTTCATTTCGGCCTTTCGGCCTGCCTCACTTCATCCTGATCGTCGGTCGCGCCACGACCGAAACCGATCAGGAGTTCCGGGGCCGCACGAGAAACTCGCGGCGGCTCCGGTACACGTGCCCTTCCTCGTCAGAGACGCGGAAGAAGATTCGAACCCTCAGGCTCCCAGTGGGAATCGTGAAGCCGGCGCTCACGGCTGTGTCGAACTGAATGCGCTCGACGCCGCGTGCCAAGACCTCGGTGCCCTCCGCGCCGTTGGACACAAGGCGCACCAGCTCGTTCTCACCGGTCGGCCCAATCCGGACCTTGTAGGCGATGTCGCTATAGTCCCAGACCAGCCGCGTCTCCGCGTGCACTTCGGCCTCGTTGGGATCCCAAGCCACGGTGTCGGCCGCACTACTCGTTGGAGTGCCATCGCCATCCCCATCGAGCTCCGGAACGCCGTCGCCGTCGGCATCCAACTCGGGGCGTCCATCGCCGTCCAGGTCGCTCGGGACGCAAAGAATGATGGAGCGCATGACGCCAAAGTCCGCGTCTCCTGGCTGTGCCGCCATCGGAGCCGGAGCGTATGCGTAGGCTCCGAAGCCGTCCGCTGCGGCCCCGTCGTCGTAGACATAGGGGTAGGATCGCCCGTTGAGTGTCTGGGCCCCCGACATGCGCAGGTCTCCCACGATGCGGTTCATCGCCTTCTCACCCGAGCGCAGGAGGCGCGCCTCCATGTTGCCCACGGACGTCATCGTGCTGCTCGCCTGGCTGCTGAGGATGAGCATCATCGCGAGGACCGCGAGCACGGTGACGCTGATGACCATCTCGAGGAGCGTGAAGCCAGCGCGCTTCAGACCCTTTGTGCGCATGGAAACTCTCATCGAGACTTCGCCGTGGTGAGGGTCTGCTGCTGCTGGCGGCCCGAGCCATCCAGCCAGGTGGCGGTGAGCCGGATCTCCAGCGGATCGGGGATTGGCTCGCCCGCATCCCAGTTGAGATAGGTCGGTGCGAGCTCCTCATTGCGAAGGTGCAGGCCGGTGTAGCCGGGTATGGGTGCGCCTTCGGGGTAGGCCGTCGGCATGTCGTCCGCAGACTGCAGGAGCAGCTCCTCCATGCACATTTCCATGTCCGTCACCGCCATGGTCACATCACGGCTTAGGTCGATCAACTGCCCGCTCGTCACCTGTGAGCCGAACGCGGCCAGCGTCCCGATGAGGAGCACGACGATCGCGATCATGAGCTCAACCAGCGTGAAGCCACTTTTCCGGGAGCCTCGAACCTCGGAGGGTCCGGGTCGCCACGCACGCTCCGCGCGCCCGGCGATCCGGTTCACTGCTCTATCTCGCCTATCAACGTCTCTCACCATGCC
Source organism: Paracoccaceae bacterium (assembly GCA_047635895.1). Taxonomy (GTDB): domain Bacteria; phylum Planctomycetota; class UBA1135; order UBA1135; genus Saltatorellus. Next base: position 1,838 of record JBLIHL010000258.1, read on the forward strand.
CTACGCCCCCTCCATTCAGGGGTCCCCTGCCGGTGGATTCCACCGCGGGGTTTTACGTCCTGCGACGGCGCTATGCGCCGTCGATCCGGTTCGCACCGGGCCTCCCGTGAAGTTCCGCGGGAACGAGCGCCAACCCAGCCGCGGAAAGAGGCGGGCAACACTACCCCACTTTCAGGGGTTGTCAAAAAAAGGCCGTCGAATAGAGCGTTCGGTTCGCCCTAAACCTCCCGGGAACGGACGGCTAAGCTCGCCCGTAAACCGCCAACTCGACGCTCTCGAAGCCATGTTTGGCGAGAAGCGTCTCAATCAGCGTCAGTTCGCTGAGAGCGCGGGATTCCTCGTCCGGACCCACCTCAAGACGCGCTTTGCGGCCGTGGTGGCGTACGCGCAGAACGCGGTACCCGCGTGCCTTAAGCTCGGCCTCCGCAGCTTCCACCGTGGACAGACGTTCGGGCGTCACCTCGGTCCCAACCGGAATCCGAGAGGCCAAGCAGGCGGACGCGGGCTTGTCGGCGACCGGCAGCGAGCGCTCAGCGGCGTAGCGCCGCACGTCGTCCTTGGTGAAGCCCGCCGCGCTCAGCGGAGCCACGACGCCGTACTCTGCCGCAGCCTTGGCCCCGGGACGATCGTCGCCCCAGTCATCGACGATCTCACCGAACGAAAGGTACGGGAACCCCTCCTCGGCCGCGAAGCTCTCCATCGCGCGGAAGAGCGCGGCCTTACAGAAGAAGCAGCGGTTACCTACGTTCGCGCGGTAGCGCTCGTCGTTCCCTTCGTCGGTGCGAACCTCGATGAGCCTTGCGTCCATCGCGGCCGCGATTTCACGTGCCTCGATCAGCTCGGCCCGGGGGAGCGACGGCGAATCTGCGATCACGGCCACGCCGTTCTCCTTACCCAAGATCTCACGCGCTGCGTGTAGCAGCACGGTCGAGTCGACTCCCCCCGAAAAGGCGACCGCGAGGCGGCCGAGCTTCGTGATCCCAGAGTGAAGGGTTTCGACACGCTCTTCGTACGTGCCAGCGGGCTGCGGTGTATTCATCACAGGAGGTATTGCTGGACCTTACGTACGTAGCCGTCAGCGCTCGCCCTGATCCCCTCAAGCTGAGCTTCCGAGACTTCTCGGATGACCTTGCCCGGAATCCCGACGACGAGCGAGCGAGGCGGCACGACCATGCCTTCCTTCACCACGGCGCCGGCGCCGATGATCGACCCCTCCCCAATGACGGAGCCCCCGAGAAGCACCGCTCCCATGCCGATGAGGCAGCGATCTCCGACGGTCGCGCCGTGCAGTACGCAGCGATGACCGATGGTGACTTCCTCGCCGATGATGTTGGGCACGTCGACATCGGCATGGATCATCGTGAGGTCCTGAACGTTCGTCCGTGCGCCGATCTGAATCAGGGCATCATCACCGCGCAGGACGCAGCCGAACCAAACGTTGGCGCCGCCGCCAAGCTCGATATTCCCGGTGAGCGTCGCGTTGGTCGCCGCGAAAGCGCCGCCTTCGAGGGCGCGGAAGAGTCCTTTCTGTGGGAAGTTCGTCATGGTCAGGTGACCGGCACAAGCGTGCTGATCCAGAGGAGGAACGTGGTGCCGCCGTTGTGGAGTCCATGGACGAACCAGCAGGCGCCGAGGCTGCGCGTTTGCAGCTTGACCAGGGAGAGAATGATAGCCAGTCCGAAGATCGGAAGAGCGGCGGCCGCTCCGTGGGCGATAGCGAAAGCCGCCGAGGACACGAGGACGCCGGCGGTCCGGCCGAACGTGCCCGCCACGATCTCGAGGAGGAAACCCCGGAACAGAATCTCCTCCAGCAGCGGTACGACGACGACCACGAAGAGAAGAATCACCCACGGCGCATCAAGGAGCCCATCGCGGATCATCATCGCGACCTCCTGCTTGGCATCGGGCTCGCCGAGCCAGGTCATGAAGAGGCCCGAAAGGACGGCGAGGCCCATAAACATTGGCAGGCCCGCGAGGTAGCGCACGGTCGAGAACGTCAGGCGATAGCCAGGCGTCGCCGCGTTGACTCCGACGGCCGCGAAGCCGCCTGGACGGGACGCTGCGGCAGCGAGGATGTACGCGCAGGGGGCCATGAACCCCACCGCGGTCAGGACGAGCGTCTCTACCGTCCCTATTTCGCTGAAGTCCTGGAAGTCTGGATGCCGCCAGAGAACGAGCTGACGCACGAAGATCTGACCGATCAGGAACGCGAAGATCACGCCTGAGAGGTCCCGCCACAGGAAGGACTTCGACGGCTGGCGCGCACGATCCAAGAGCTTGGCCGCGGCAAAGCGGCCAGCAGGAATCTGCAGTAGACCGAGGAGCAGCAGCGCCACCCCCATGAGCGCCAGTGTCGCGGGCTCGACCTCGGGAGCGGTCGCGGTCCCGGTGCTCTCCGTGGGGATCAACACGCCCGCGGAGTCAGTGGTGGATTCCGCCGCTGGGAGCGTTCCTGAAGGCGTTACCGGCGCCGCGATCTCCTGCGGAAGAAGCATGACCCAAATCCCCTACTTGGGGGCCGGTCCCGCCTCTTCGATCAGACCTTCCTCGGGCGAGGAGGCATTCGCGTAGAGCTTCTTCGGAATGCGCCCAGCGAGGTAGGCGTTGCGCCCGGCGAGGCAGGCGTCCCGCATCGCGGCAGCCATGCGCAGTGGCTCACGCGCGCCTGCGATGGCCGTGTTCAGAAGGACACCCTCGGCGCCCAGCTCCATGCAGAGCGCGACGTCCGACGCCGTTCCAACGCCCGCGTCCACAAGCACTGGCACGTCGACAAGCTCGATCATGATCCGAATCGCATTCGGATTCAGCACGCCTTGGCCTGAGCCAATCGGCGAACCCGCCGGCATCACTGCGGCGGCGCCGAGCTCGGCCAGGCGCACGCCCATACGCGGATCGTCCGAGCAGTACACCATGACCGTAAACCCGTCATCGACGAGCGTCTTTGTGGCCTCCAGCGTTCCGATTGGATCGGGCAGAAGAGTCTTGGGATCCCCAAGGACTTCCAGCTTCACCAGGGGCGTATCCAGCAGCTCCCGCGCAAGGCGCGCGGTCCGCACCGCGGAATCAGCGTCAAAGCAGCCCGCCGTGTTCGGGAGGATTTGGTAGCGGTCACGGTCGATGTAATCGAGCAGCGACTCCCCCTTCGACGGGTCCATGTTCACGCGCCGGATGGCCACGGTCACCATATCGGTGCCTGTGATCTCCAGGGCCGTGCGCGTTTCCTCGAAGGATGCGTACTTCCCGGTCCCGACGAGCAGGCGCGAGCGGAGCTCGAACTCACCGATTTTGAGAACCTCGTCCTGCATGTAATGAGCTGTGTTCGTCATGGGTACTCCTATTCTAGGCGGACTAGCCGCCTCCTACCATCGTGACAATCTCCACGCGATCACCCGCGGAGAGCACCGCCTCCGCGTGCTTCACGCGTGGGACGATCGAACGGTTGAGCTCGACCGCGACCTGAACCGGCTTGAGCCCTCGCCCCGCGACGAGGTCCGCCACGGTCGAGCCGCCGGCGACCTCGGTCGCCTCACCGTTCACATGAATCGAGATGTGGGTCGTTTCGTTCAAGACGGGTGCTCCCCCCCGCGGCAACGCGGGCCAGAAGGTCATTCAGTGGGCCCAAAAGCGGACCGGGGAGCTGCACCGTAAGGCTCAGCCAATGCGCAGGAACGCGCACTTCAGATAGTCCGTTTCCGGAAGCGTCACAAGGTGCGGGTGATCCGGTGAGGCCTTCCGGAGCTCCTCTAGCCAGACCTGCCGGTGCGCACCGTGGGCGGCCTTTCCAATCATCTTGATGAACTGCTCCGCCCCCACGTTGTGGGAGCAGGACGCACTCACCAACGAGCCGAGAGGCACGGTCAGATCGATCGCGCGACGGTTCAGCTCGACGTAGCCGCGGGCGGCGCCCTCGACCTCTTTCTTAGAGCGTGCAAACGCGGGCGGGTCGACGATCACAAGCTCGTAGCGCTCGTCCGTCTCGGCGCGGGCGCGCATGTCCTTCATACAGTCGACCTTCTCGACCCGGATCTTATCGGCCAAGCCGTTGCGCTCGGCGTTCTTCATGATGCGCTCGCAGGCGCCCTTGTTCTGCTCAAGACAGACAACCTGCTCGGCGCCCGCGAGCGCCGCGTGCAGGCCGAAGAGCCCGTCGTAGGCAAACGCGTCCAAGACACGGCCACCGACGCCAAGCTTCGCGGCTTCACGACGGTTGAATGACTGGTCGAGGTAGTGGCCGGTTTTGTGGCCGCCGGTCACGTCGACGTCGTACTGCAGCTCGCCGTCGCGCACGAGGACTGGACCGTCCAGCGTGCCCTCAAGGACTTCAACGCGCTTCTCGAGGCCCTCTAGCTTGCGCACCGACGTATCGGAACGATCGACGATGCAGTCGGGAGTGAAGGGCAGGATCTCCTTCAGGATCTCGAGCAGGAAGTCGCGCATCGCGTCCGAGCCCTGGGCTCCAGACTGGACGACGAGCGTCTTCGCGTAGCGGTCGATGACGAGGCCGGGGAAACCGTCAGCGTCGCCGCCGATCAGGCGACAGGCTCCTTCGGGATCGAGCATGCCAAGACGCTGGCGGCGGTCCACCGCGCTCTGCATGCGAGCCTCCCAGAACGACCGGTTCGGCTGCTCCGAGCTGCGCGTCACCATGCGAACGGCGATGCGGCTCTGGGTGCTATAGAGGCCCCAGCCCATCGACCCGCCGCTCGGGTCCTTCACGGGGATAAGCTCCCCCATCGTGCCTTCGACTTCTGCGAAGTCATCGCGGTAGACCCAAGGGTGTCCTTTGAGCAACCAGCGGCGGCCTTTTCCTGTAAGGGTGGCTTTTCCCATCGTGTTTTCCTCTTCGCTTTCCCGGGCCGCACTTGGCGACCGCATCGACCGGATCCTGGCCGCCCCTCAGATATAGAGTGGAGCTCGGAACCGACTACCTGATGCCAGGGGCCCCACACTGAGGACCCGAGCACCGACTTAAACCCCCATGTTCGAGCCCCAGCGGAACGCTTCCGAGGGGGCTCCCCCACAGGGAACGAGGCGAAGAGGATAGCCGCGGGCGACGGCTACTTGTGGTCGTGATCGCCGTCTTTGTGCTCGTGGGCATCAATGTGCCCGAGATCCTCCGGCGAGAAGTAGGCGGCCTTCAGGCCGTCCAAGCTGCCCCGAAGGCCCTGGACGTTGGCCAAATCGGTGGTTTGCTTGCACTTCATCGCGTAGGTCGTGAGGCGGTGGGCCATCACGAGCTGGGTCATGTAGGCCGCATTCTCGGTCCGGTACGCCTCAGTGCCCTCCGCGGCCTTCGGGGCCTTGATGCGCTGGGCGAGCCAGTAGGCGGAGACCTGGTCCTGGATCTTCTGGGCGTGCTCGTCCTTGGTCGTGATCCAGCGCACGAGTTGGTTCCAGTTCGGGGCGTCAGCGGCGCTGAGCTCCTCGATCTGCTTCATGGCCTTCTCGATCGTGGCGGCGTCCTCGGTGATCATTTCAACCCGGAGATGGTCCCCGTAGATCCCGCAGGGGACCTGGCAGTGGACGACGGGGGCAAGGGCGGGCGCGACAACTGCGACCGGGGCGGGCTCGGGGGAGGAGACGAGGAGCGCGGCGGCGAGGGTGATTCCAGTGAGCATGGTGAGGTCAGTCGTCGAGGTGAACGGAAGGAGAGGTGAGGTGGTCAGTTTAGGACGAGGACGACCGGCTTGGGAGCCTGTTGCGGATAGATGGCTTCGCGTAGTGCGTCTCCGATCCTCGGGAGCAAGGCGTTCCCTGACCCCTCGTAGCCGTAGCTCCCGGGGTCTTGGGGCAATGCAGCGCCCGGGAATCGGGGGCGTGCTACGCGGATTCAGCTATCCGCAACAGGCTCCTGAGAGAGGTTCAGGCGTCAACATGGCTCGGGATCCGGTACCGTACCGCCCATGGACGGCCCTAGACTCAAAGCTGAGATCGCCCGAAGGCGCACCTTCGCGATCATCTCCCACCCGGATGCGGGCAAAACTACGCTCACGGAGAAGCTCCTGCTTTATTCAGGCGTGCTCCAGAGCGCCGGCATGGTCAAGAGCCGCAAGGGCAAGCTTGCGACCTCTGATTGGATGGGCATGGAGCAGGCGAGGGGCATCTCAATCACCTCGTCGGCCATGCAGTTTGCCTACAAGGACTGCATCATCAACGTGCTCGATACGCCGGGCCACGAGGACTTCAGTGAGGACACGTTCCGGACGCTGATCGCCGCCGACTCCGCAATCATGGTGCTCGACGCTGGTAAGGGCGTCGAGGCGCAGACCCGGAAGCTCTTCGACGTCTGCCGCCTGCGCGGAATTCCTATCCTGACCTTCATCAACAAGCTCGACCTGCCGGGGCGCGATC
>JBLIHL010000259.1:0-8154 GCA_047635895.1 Paracoccaceae bacterium
TGGGTGCTCGATCTGGCGGCGCGCCTTCCACCGGCGACTGTCGCCGGAGTTCCAGCGAGGATCACCGATCCAGGCGTCTCCGGCGGGGATCAGAACCATGTCGGCCGTCACGTCCGTGGTGTCGCGGATGACAGGGGAGACCTGATAGCGCCTACCCCTTTCGTGGAGGGTACGGGAGAGCTCCGCGTGGCCCGCTTTGCCTACGACGGTCACGCGGTAGATCCCGGGGACGAGCGGGGACCCCCCGACGTCACCGGCGTCCAGGTCGATCCTCGGGCCCAAGGAGCCGCCGCCGAGCAGCTCCGTCACGAAGGCCCGTTGGAATTCCTGTTGGAAATCTCGTTGGAAATCCTGTGCCCCGGTGGAGGATCGGTGGAAGCCGTCGATCTCGAGCCGTGGTCGATAGGTCATCCCGTCCGCGGCCCTGGCAAGCGAATCATCGTCGGGACGGAGAGCCTGGGCGGACTTCAGCCTCTGGAGCCCCAGGAAGAACTTCGACGCGGACGCAGCGATCAGGCCGCCGCCTCGCTCACCCAATCCTTCGGCGATGAGCCTGCGTCCCTCGTCTTCGAGGGACCTACCGTGCTCGTCGACCAGCGTGATCGCGTCGTTGGTCTGCCTCAGTTCATGGGTCCCGACATGGGGGCTTTGCCGGAGAGCTAGGGCCGACTTCAAGAGGCCTGGAAGCCTGTCGGCTAGACCGTTGAGCTCCCCTCGATTCAGGAGGATCTCCTCCACGTCCAGGAGCGAGCGCGCTCGCTCCTGCCTCTGGCCCAACGCCGCTGAGGCAACGACGGTCAACAGGATGAGAACGGAGGCGCCGAGGGCGATGCCGTAGGCCGCTCGTCTTCGGCGGACGTGGGTCGTCGCGCGCTTCCAGAGGCTCGGTGGCTGGGCAAGGACGGCCTCATGCCCCAGGAACCGGCGGAGGTCGGACGCGAAGGCGCTGGCGCTTGCATAGCGACCACTGACATCGCGGCTCATCGCCTTCTTGCAGACCAGCGCCAAGTCCCTCGGGATCCGTGAATTCACCTGGCGAGGGGGAGGAGGCTCGACGGACTCAATCTGCGCAATCACCTGGCGAGACGTCGTTCCTTCAAAAGGGCGGCGCAGCGTCAGGAGCTCGTAGAGGACCACTCCGAGCGAATAGACGTCTGTCCGCTGGTCGACCTGGTGACGCCGCCCCTGCACCTGCTCGGGGCTCATGTAGAACGGAGTCCCTTCAATGGCGCCCGTTTGGGTGATGCTGCCCAAGCTGGCATCTCTGGCAAGTCCGAAGTCCGTCAGTTTGATGACGCCGTCCCGGGCCAGAAGGAGGTTCTGCGGCTTCACATCGCGGTGGACGATTCCGGAGCCGTGCGCTGCCTCGAGCGCGTCGGCGACGTGGGCGATGACACTGGCCGCAGCGGGTAGGAACGCACGGTCTCCGTGGGGGGGCAGGATTCTCATCGCAACCGCTTCGGGCGAGGTCCCCGCCTGAAGGCGGATCTCCTCGGCGAGGTCGTGTCCATCGATCAGCTCCGAGGCGATGAACCACTGCCCGTGCTCCTCATCGACGTCGAGCACTCGTACGACACCCGGGTGGTTCAGCCGTCCCGCAGCCCTTGCCTCGCGCCGGAAGCGGTCCACCTGTTGGGGGTCCGCCGAGGGGCCAAGCGCGAGGAGCTTGAGGGCGACCTCGCGCCCCAAGCGGGCGTCGAACGCTCGATGGACGACACCGACTCCGCCCCGGCCTATTTGCTCGCGGAGTTCGTAGCCTGCAATGGTCCTTCCCTCATCGGCCTGCTCGTTCTCACCGACCTCGGCCTCGAGCCTGCTGAGCAGGCGAAGCGCCTCCGCGTAGAGGGCCTCCTCGTCGCCAAGCTCCGTTTCCAGGAACGACGCCCGTTCGGACGGCATCAGGTCGAGGGCGGCGAGCAACAGCGGCTTCAGCCTCTGCCAAGCCTCGCCTTTCATCCCAGAGCCTCAGCCAGCCAGAGGCGGCCCAGCTTGAGAAGTCTCTGGGTCGTCCGCATGGACTTGCCCGTCGCCGTAGCGATCTCGAATTCCTTTAGTCCCCCGAAGTAACGGAGCTCCATGAGCCGAGCGAGTTCGGGATCATCGCGTTCCATTTTATCGAGGAGCTCATCGAATTCGAGCTGGGCCCAGAAGGGGGCCGATTCGTCCAGCAACTGTTCAACGGCCACGGCCGTCCGCCGCGAGGCATCACGCTTTATCGTCGCGTGTGAGCGAGCGTGATCGATGAGCACCGACCGCATCGCTCGGGCGCCCGCACTGACCGCGTGGACATGGTCGTTGAACCCATCTCGGCGCCGTAGCCGGAGGTAAGCCTCGTGCACGAGGGCGGTCGCCGAAAGCGTGTGACTAGGACGCTGACGCCCCATCTGGACGCGGGCCAATCGACGGAGCTCCTCGTAGACCTCGGGAGTACTAAGCCACTGGTTGGCGTCTCTTGATGCGGGGGACGAAGGGCCAGAGCCCACGTCATTGCGAGTATCCGCCATGACCGTATCCTCACTCAAATCCGGCCAGACCGCTACCGTCAACCCACTGGGGGGTGCTACGCGGTGACTTACGGCATGGCTCAGGTTCTTCACGCCCAAGGCAACGCGGTCCGTCCAAAACCCCGCCAATGAATTCGAAAGAACCACGAAGGCGATCAGGTGGTGGACCAAAAGCCGCTCCGGCGCCGCCAAAAGGAGCGCTCTCTCTCAAAACCAGAACGTCGTTTGGATGTAGCCAAAGAGCGCGTCACGTCCGCTGTTGCCTGTAGACGCGCGCTTGGCGAATCCGCCGGCTGAGTGGTAGGCGACCCCGAATTCGAGGCGGCTGCTCTTTGGGACCAGGTCATAGCGGACACGAATTTCGGAGAGATCGCCGATGTGATCGCCGGAGTTGCCGGTGGGATCCTGGATCCCCGTAGTGGTCCAGGCGTCTCGATCCGACGCCAGGTAGTTCCGGCGATAGAGGGCCATAACGGCCCAGCGGTCTGCAGGCCGCATCCAGACGCGTGCGCCAGGAGAGAGGACGTTGGCGCGAGCGATCTCGCGGAACAGTCCGGTGGGGCCAAAGTCCTGGCGAGGTATGCCGAAGAGCGAATCGAAGCGCTCGTTGTCGCCGTCCGTGGGGTCCTTATCACCCGATGCGTAGTCGAAGACTCCCTCTAGCCGCAGCTTGGTGGCGCCGGGCCACATGTAGCCGAGGGTCACGTGGTGGAGAAACGCCTCGTGATCGAGGTCCTGGGTCGACGACCCCGACGAACGCGATTCTCCAAACTGGAAGGCCGATTCGAGCTCCCAGTGCATGGACTCCGGTGACGGCGCCTTGACGAGACGCGCTCCTACGGTGTTCAGGTCCCGGTTGCTGGTCGCGAGCCCCGTCGCGTCGCTCTCGTCAAGGCCCAGGAGGTAGCCCTGGAGGCTCGACCCGAGAGGGCCGCGCGGCGTTTCGCCGACAAGCCCCCAGAATCGGACGGACGTACGCTCCTCGTCGAACTGGATGTCTCCATCCTGGAGGGCGGCCGCGTCGCCGTTCCCTGGCAGCCGTTGGATCGGGAGCGCATAGAACGCGCGAGCTTTGGCGCCGTTCGCCGACTCCCACTGCGCGTTGAAGCCCGTGAAAGCGTTGATCGTGTTGCGGAACACGTTGCGCGCTACCAGGCGTCGGCTCCCGACGTCCATGGTGTGTCGCCCGAACTGAACCCGAAGGCGGTCTCCCGGCGCGAGAGCGTCCGTGAAGCGTGCCGCGATGTAGCCCTGAAGCAGCTCGGCGGTGTTCACCTGGCCAGTGCTCGTCGGGGCGTCGTCAGGCGCACCGAGTGCGCGCGCATCCATGACCTCGGCGGTGAAGTCCAGGTACGTGTCCTTGAGCGTCATCGCCAGGAGCGCTCTGGTGAAGACACCATGATTCTCGCCGGACTGGCCGGCCTTCAGGCGCCGATCCAGGCTCTCGTAGCGCGCATCGAGGGTGCCGCCGATCTCGAACCACTCTGGGGCTCCGACGGCCTCAGAGAGGCGCCAGGGGGACTCCGTTTGTGCAGAGAACGCGAACGGGCTGCCGGCCAAGAGGCACGCGGCAGCCCGTGTGGTGATACAGCGCAGTGTGGGCATGCCTCGCAGTAGAACTGCCGGGCTGACCCGCCACAACGGTTTAGTTGAACGTCAGGCGGAGACCGTCCGTGAAGTTCGACGTGGGCGTCCCGCCGGAGGAGGAATCGCGGTGCCAGAGCTGGAAGCTCCGCGTGTCACCGGCCTGAATCGAGATGAAGCCGGTTGGCGTCGGGATCTGGGTCAGGTCGAGGGTGAGTTCGATCTCGCCGCCTGAGCCTGAGTTCTGGATCTGGCCGGGTCCGACGAAGCGGCCAATGGCCCCGAGGAGACAGAGGTTGCCCGCGCTGCCGCCGGGGTTCGTCACGAAGCCCTCGTCGTTGCTGGTGATGAAGAAGCCGAAGCCGAACAGCGGAAGATCCGAAGCCGTCAGCGTGAGGTCGTTATCCGCTGCCGTCAGCGACCCTGCGGCGGAGACGCTGCTGGGCTGGCCCGTCGTGTTGGGGTTGGCCATGCAGTAGTTCGTGCCGAAGCCGCCATTGCCGTCCCACTCGACGAGGTACTGGACCGTGATGAAGTGGTTGTCCGTGGCATCGTTCCACTGGCCGTTGCCGAACATCTCCACGTACTCCTCGGTGCCACCGGCGCCGTCGTTGTTGCTCGGCTCGCCGGCTGACCAGTTCACAAAGGTGAAAGGCTCGCCGGTGACCCACTCGAAGCCGCCACCGGGCTCGGAGAAGCTCGGTGAGTTGAGGTTCTGGGAGAGGCCGATCCAGGGGCGGGACGGCGCGAGGTTTGCGATGATCCAGTCCTGCTCAGCCTGGTCCTGGATCGTCACCAGGTGCCCGGGAATGCCCTGCCAGAAGTCGGCTTCGGCCGCGGCCTTGGCGTCCGTCCAGGAGAGGTTGACGCTGTAGAGCTTGTAGAAGTGACCGTTGGTGGGGTTGACGGTCGGCGCATCGAGGTTGACGTTGAAGTCTCCGATGGCAGTACCTGCCGCATCGTAGTTTCCGACCCTGAACGCATAGGTGCTGCCCATCGTTGCGGAGAACGTGACTTCGCTCAGTAGGCCGCAGACGTCGTCGTTGCAGGCGATGACGCTGCCGGCGCAGCTGCCGTCATAGACCGCCACTTTGGTGTCACCGCTCGCAAAGCCGCTGCACATCGAAAGAATGTGCGGACCGCTGTCCGTGGCCGTCCATTGGAACCAGACGTCGTTGAAGATGTCATCGTTGCCCGCGTTGTCGCAGAGCGGGTCCGGCAGACCATCGGTGGTGGCTGCCGCCGTATCGAACGAGAACGGCCCGCTGCCCATGATCACCTGGGGCATCGTGCAGTTGTCGGCGCCCTGGGCGAGGGCGGTGCTGGTCGAGGCGAGGGCTGCGGCCGTCCCCAGTGCCAGGAGGGAAATCGATCGCGGGCCAGGAAGGGAAAATGTGCGCATGGAGAGCGGGGTAGGAGAGGACGGAACGGCTCCAAAATAGCCGTCTCTCGCTCACTCGGCCAGTCAGGACATTGTCGCGAATAGGTGAATTCGCGGCGCTGTCCCCATTTCACCTGCCTTTGACGGCGCGAGGAGGAGACCTGCTGCTATCGCGGCAGCTGTGGACCCGGCGCCATGGCGGCGTCGATCATCTTCAGGTTCTGCTCGATCGTTCCTTTGACGGCCGCGGCCATCTCGCGGCCGACTCCCGCCGTAGGGAAGAGCTCCAGGGCTCTCCTGTTCGGCGTGCGTGCCTCTTCGTACCGGCGCATCTTGATGAGGAGGTCGCCGAGATCGAACTGCGCCGGAAAGTGATCCGAGTCAATAAGTACGGCGTTCCTGAACGCGTTCACCGCATCCTCCGCGAGGCCGGCCTGCCGCGAGAGCTGCCCCTGCAGCGTGTAGGCGAGCACCAGATTCGCGTCGCGCTTCTCCTCAGACCAGCTGGCCTGGTGCTCCACCGCCTTGTTGACCCAGATCAACGCCAGCGCGTTGCGCTGCTGGAGCTTGAGCTGGGTGGCCAGGGTGAGCGCCCGATCCGGGTTGTCGCCCACAAGGGATTCTAGCTGCTGCTGGAGAGCCAGCTGCTCCTGGCCGTTCCTGGGCGAGAGCATGTAGGCGCGGACGAGTACGGGCTCGAGGGCCAGGAGCCACGATTCGAACGCCGACTCAGGCGCACCGGGGGCGGGCTGCTGACTCAGAAGTAGCGAAGCGACGTTGTAGTGCGATTCGAAGTCCTCGGGCATGAGCCGAGCCGCGTTGCTGAAGCTCTCCAGCGCGCCGTCCATGTTAGCGAGCTGGGCCATGGCGAGCCCCCGCTGCTTGTGCGCCATTCCGTGGTTCGGGTCCTTATCGAGCGCGCGGTCGAGGTAGCGAAGCGCTTCGGTTGGGCGGCGCCTTTTGGCTTCCAAAGACGCAAGCAGAACCAGCGCTTCGACGTTGGAAGGATCATCCTCGGCAAGCACACGCTTGACCGCGGTCTCTGCTAGCTCGAGTCGTCCGGCTTCGAGCGCGGCTGCGGCGTACTCGAGGCGGAGCCCATGGTGGTCGGGCATACGCTCGAGCGCGCGATCGAACGTGGCGCGCGCCGCTTCGTAGTCGCGCTCGCGCATCAGGATGCGACCAAGCTGGGCCGTGTGCCCCGCGTTCGAAGGAGCAGCCTTCATCGCGACCGCGATGGCGTTCTTAGCTTCCTGGGTTTCGCCGCGACGAAGATGGATCTGCGCCTTCAGCGCGTTGAGCTCCGGCCGCTGGCCCCAGTCGAGGATCTTGGACGCGCCTTCGGCTAGCTGGAGCGGATAGTTGAGGTCGGGCGACTCCGCCACATCGATGCGCAGTAGGTTCGAGTAGATCTGCCCGAGCGTGGCCTGGTAGCGGTCGTCCGTGGTCGCAAAGATCGTGGGGTCCAGGCGCCGTTTCTCCGGCGGCGTGTTGAGGATCAGGTTCTCGAGGCGCGCGATGCGCTCCGCGGGAATCTGGCTCTCGTTATCGACGAAGGATCCGTCACCGTACGTGGTCACGTTTTTGAGCGAGTGGAGGTACTGCAGGTACGCCTCCTCGAGCATCCGCGTGTCCTGCGTCCGCACGTACTCGGCGATATAGGCACGGCCGGCGCCCCAGCGCACGTTGGGGCTCTCGGGCGCGTCTTCCACGGCCGCGTCCCGGAACGCCAGCTCGCTGGCGAACGTGTCCTGGTGGGCCCAGGCGATCTTGCCGAAGAGCGCGGTCACCGCGAGGGTCAGCACGACCATCGGGATGGCCGAGCGGAAACGCGCCAGCACCGCGACGAGTGCGAGCGCTGCGCCGAATACGGCGACGTAGAGGTAGCGATCCGACTCGGGGAAGAGACCCGCTTTGTCGGGTGATGCGATGAAGGGGGCAATGACCACAAGGGCGGCGAGCACGCCGTACGCCACGGCGCGACGACCACGGAGAAAGGCAAGGGCAGCAACCAGCGCCGCAGCGCCTAGCCAGAGCGCGCCGTATAGAACGTCGTGCGACCCTGCGGGCAGGACCGGGTGGACAGGGCGGAAGACCGCCGGGGCTGCCGGCCAGACGAGGTTGTGGATGAACCCGCCCGCGAGTTCGATCCTGAACGTGATCTCGCGCATGGCCGTCATGCCGAAGTCGCCGTAGTCGCGGAAGAGTCCGGCGCCTGGGCCCCCAAAGACCACGCAGCGGGTCGCGTACCAGGCGGTAAGGGGCGCGGCGAGACAGACGAGGCTAGCGCGCGATATGCGACGACGAGCGGTCACGTCGAGCAGCAGCGCCAGGACCGGGATGACGAGCGCCTGCTCCTTGGAGCAGAGCGCGACGAGCATCAGCGCACCGGCGAGCCACGGGGTGCGTCCGCGCAGGGCCGCGCGCTCGTAGGCCAAGAGCGAGGCCAGCGCGAGGAAGCCCCAGAGCGGATCGTTGACCGCCGAGATCCAGGCGACGGCCTCGACTTGGGCGGGGTGAAAGGCGAAGAGCAGCGCGGCGGCGGCGCCGCCCAGCGCGGCGCGGACGCCGTCCGTGACGCCGGCGCGTGTGCTCAGGAGCAGAGTCGCGAGGCGAAACGCGACGATCGTCCCGGCGAGGTGCAGCAGCAAGGACACCAGGTGAAAGCCCAAGGGCGAACCGCCG
>JBLIHL010000260.1:0-8136 GCA_047635895.1 Paracoccaceae bacterium
CATCAGCCTCATCCACGCCCTGGACGACACGGTAGGTCGACGCCACACCGGTCTCTTCATCCTGACGGGACCTTGAGACGATCTCCGTATCGCGCTGCTCCAGGAGCCGCGATAACTTGGCCAGCCTGCGCTCCAAAACGCCGATCTGCTTGCGTGCCTGACTGTCCTGCAGGGCCTCTGGGTACCGTTCCACCCCAGACTCTCGCACCGGATCTTGGTCCGGGGCCTTGGGCAAGACGTACGCCGGCAGAGGCGTCACCGCGGGGGCAGGCGGCTCCGGAGGAGTCGGAATGACGGAGCCCCGACGACGGGGCACCGCTCTCAAATCACGTCTACGGCCACCTTTGGAGGGACTAGAGCTCTGCCCCAGTCCGGGTAGGTCGAGCCGATGAACGAGGTTTCCGCCTCGGCTTGGTGATTTGAATTTCGACATAGAGTGTGGGCAGAGGCGCTTAGTTGCAATCTACGCTGCGATAGCAACTTTGTAGCAGATCCCGGAACATTACGGTCCTGTACTCCGCGCCCTATGTATGAATTAGGCCATGAACGCCCTGGAATGAGGCCCAAAAATCCAGCGCGAGGATATGCAGCCCAAATTAGCGCGCGGCCCTGTCGGGATGATCAGAATCATGGACTATCCCGCGAGCTTCATCCAGGCTGACCGGAGGCGCTGGCAGGTCCCGCCAGCGCTCGTGGCGATAGCCTAAGAGTCCACCCTGGCTGACGACGCCACCCCGGACCAGATCCCACCGACCCACCTGAGTCCACGGGCTTCCCTCCGCAGTCACGAGGGCGAGGAGCTGCTCCGCATGCTCGTACCAGTGGCGCGTCCCCTCGATCGAAACATCGATCGCAATCATCCCTACGCCTTTGGATTCGAGCCAGGCGCCCACGCCGAGCTCATCCTCGAAACGGGGTGCGTACTCCCGACCGCTCCAGTTCGCGAGGCAGAGCGTTTTGCTGCCGCGGAACACGAGCACCCGCGGCGCGGCGGCGTCTGGCCGCTTCTGATCGGCGCGTGCCGCCCCCGCTACGAAGAGCCCTTCACCCGTGGGATCCGACGCCACGAGAAGCCGGGAAGGGCCTCCGGGTAGAGCGTCGACGAGCGACGCTCCGGCTTTGTCCCAGCCCTGGTAATGTTTGATCGGCCGTTCCCGGGGCCCCACAAGCCCCGTGATTCCGACCAGTGCCACCCCCAGCGCAGAGGCCACGGCGGGCCGCCACCTCCCCACCAGGGTCCGGGCGACGGTCGCCGCCCCCAGCGCCGACAAGACGATCCACGCCGGGGCCAGAACCGCGAGATGACGCTCCTCGACGCTGCTCGGGACCACGAGGTGAAGAAGAATGAGCGCAGGAACCCAGGCCACTAGCGCTACCCAGACCCCGCCTGCGGCTGGCTCACGCCTGGCCTCACGGACGCCCCATCCTGCCCCGACGGAGGCAAAGAGAACCGCCATGGGACCGCCAAGTGCCAAGACCCACCCGGTGTAGAGATCCGCGGCAAAGCGAACGTAGGCCCAGCTGGGCGTGACGCCGCCGCCCCACGAATCCTGGGTGGAGGCCACGGTGAGGAGGTACCAGGGGCCGGTCACGATTCCTACCGCCGCTCCTGCACCCCAAAGGACTGGGCGCCTCAGCACCGCCCAGCGGCCGCTGATCGCTATCGCGAGCGGTGGAACGAGTGCCAGCGCGAGCCCGCTTCCCTTGGTCAACACGGTCACGACCGCTGCCGCCGCAAAGAGCCAGGCCCAGCGCCCTTCCCCGGTGTCCAGGAAGCGTCCGAAGGCGATCACTGCACCGAATGCAAAGAGAGCCAGCGGCAGCTCCGTCATCGCCGAAGCGCTGCAGATCTGAACGATCGGAACAGCCAGGAACCACCCGCCTGCCACCAGCCCCGCAGCCGCGCCGAACGGACGCCGGACCAGCGCGAACACCGCGTAGGCACAGGCGGCCGTCAGGACCGTTAGCAGCGAGACAATCGCGACTTTGGATGTCCCGAACATCACCATCCAGATCGCCAGTAGGAAGTGGAACACCGGTGGCCACTGCCCGACGGCCACCTTCGGATAGTGCACGTAATAGCGCTCAGCAAATGCGCGAGGTTCGAGCCAGATTTGCGCGTCCCCGAGGCCGCTCACGATCCAGTCCCGGATCATGAGCGCGGTGACCAGGTGGGCGGGTTCGTCTTCGAAACCGCCGAACCCACTGCTCAGCGCTCCGACGCGTACTTGGACCAATGCCGCTATCCCAAGAAGGACAGCAAACACCGCACATCGCATGCCCCGGAACAGTGCGGGCAAGGCTCAGGTCCCCAGGCGCCAGAGGGGCTCGAACGACGAAGGTTCCACCCCGAACCACGAATACAGCGCGGGGATCTCGATGAACATCAACACGATGAAGAGCGCGGTGATCCCGAGCGCATAGGCGAAGAAAGGCTTCTCGCGGTAGAGCTTCTCGGGGTTCTGGACCGCGCTATCTTCCTTGAGGCCGAGCGCTACGTAGAACGCGAAGAATCCGGCTACGAACGGCACGCAGAGGATCAGCTCGACCTTGTAGCGGATCACGAAGATTCCGGAGAACAGCGCGCACGAGGCGACGTAGAAGATCATGCTCGCGAGGAGCCTGGACTCGTTGTAGACCGCAAAAGAGCGCCTGTACCGCGCCGCCTGTTCAGGGTCACCGATGGCACGGTATTCAGCGAATCTCTTCGTGGCCATGAAGAACGCCCCCACCATCCAGTACGCAAGCACGAGCGACAGCGGCGGCAGTCGATCTGGAACGAGGGCAAACCAGCCGAGCGCGAGCCGGATAGGGTTGTTCACGGACTCCGAGAGCACGTCGATGTAGGCGACTTCTTTCGACCGAACAGGAGGCACGTTGTAAACGCAGCCCATGACCCATAGCCCCAGCGCGCTGGCGCCGAACGGGCCGTTCAGTTCGAAGGCGGCCGTCACTCCCATGATGCCCAGGAAGCCCCAGAGGAGGACCGCAACGACCGGCTGGATCTCACCGCTAGCAGCGGGCCGAAAGCGCTTCGTCGGGTGCTCACGGTCCAGAGGCGCGTCAAGCAGCTCGTTCAACACGTAGTTGCTCGAGGCGATGATGCAGGCGATGAAGAACGCGCCAATCAGCGTCCAAGCGGAGGCGAGGTTAAAGAGCTCCGGTCGATAGAAGAAGGCCAGCAGGATCCCGAGCGCCATGAAGGCATTCTTGAACCAGTGGTCGATGCGTGCGATCTGCACGTAGGGACGAACGCGGGCCCACAGACCTTGACCGGGTGGCGCGCTTGCGGCCGCGCCGCTGAGCTCAGGCAATTCCGAGAGCATCGGGCAACTCCGCAAATGTGTGGATGGTCTGGCAATGAGCCCCAGTGGATCGGGCGGACGCCTCACCGTGCTCACCGACATGCTGCATGCCCGTCTCAAGGATCACGCTGCGCATGCCCGCGGCGTCCGCGCCGGCACCGTCCAGTTCATGACGATCGCCGACGTAAATCGCGTCACACGGCTCCACACCGAGCGCGGCGGCGGCCGCGAGGAAACCCCTTGGATGGGGTTTGAAGGCATGAATGTCGGCGTCGGTCGCACCTACGGCGACCCCGAAGAGATCATCCACGCCGAGAGCCTCCAGCTTGGCCCTTGGGGGGTAGTCGGAAAAGCACCCGAGCTGCAGCCCAGCGCCCCGGAGGCGCTCAAGGATCGCGCGCAGGTTCGGCCGACCCGCCGCCCGGAGATGCCGAAGCGGCTTCTCATACATCCACTCCGTCACGATGGTCTCCACCGTGGCGGCGCTG
The DNA here is from genome assembly GCA_047635895.1 of Paracoccaceae bacterium. Taxonomy (GTDB): domain Bacteria; phylum Planctomycetota; class UBA1135; order UBA1135; genus Saltatorellus. Next base: position 3,794 of record JBLIHL010000260.1, read on the forward strand.
ATGCCGAGCTCGTCGGCAGGGCGCTGGTATTGAATGGTGCCGACGGCCACCTCACAGTCCCCTAGAGCCCGCAGTTCTTCACGGCGAATCCGGAACGACTTCAGCACGCGCGCGATACGAAGCGCCCCAAGCGGTCCCTTCGTGAGCGGTGCGCGGGCGAGCTCCCATAGCATGGATCTCCGCAACGGGCGCTGGTCATACAGCGTTCCGTCGAGGTCGAAGAGCACGGCCTTCGGCAAGCCAGCAGGCGGGTCGACTCGATTCACCATAGGGACTGGCTTCATCGACAGGGGCGAGTCATCGACTTGTGCGCGAGCAGGGAAGCGTCCAGGTTTTGCGTCAGCCGGGGGCACTGTGACTCAAGACGCGCAATCAGAGCTCAGAGCCTGGGGCCGACTGGGAAAATCTTTCCTACCTCGCAGGCGGCTGACTGACGGGGGTGCTCGCTCGCGGCTCAGTTGATTCTCGCGGCAGCGTCAACTGGCGGCGACGTCGGCCGCGGTGCCGGCGACGACCGCTCCGTCTGCGCGCTCCCGCAGGAACAGGTGATCGTTCCTGCGGAACCATAGAAAGGCGTACCCCATATGAACCAAGCTAAAGAAGCAGGTGAAGGTCAACCCAAGCGCCACTCCGATCCGGGGGAAGTACCACGCGAGCGCTGCGATGGCGACCGTGTTAACGACGAGACCTACGGCTGAGATCCATATCGCCACGCGCATCTGCCCCGTCACCAGGTAGAACACATCGTTCGCGACGGAGAATGACACGATCGCGAGACCGGGAGCCAGGATCAGTGAAAGCAGCCAGACAGGCTCCCAGTAGCTCTCGGGGAAGAGGAAGCGGATCAGGTAAGGGAGCAACGGGAGGGAGACGACAAGCCCCAGGGTGATCGCGCCCCCTGAATAGAGGCTTGCCCGCCAGTACAGCCTGCGCAGGCCAACGAGGTCCTTCACACCCGCCAGTTCGGACAGCGCGGGCAAAGCCGTCCGGTTGATCCCCTGCATGAACAGCCGCGCCATCGCGATCATGCGCTGGGCGAAGCGTAGGTAGGTCACCCACTTTTGATCACCGATACCGCCGAGGATCAGCGTGGGCAGCGTCTGCATGCCCAGCGAATCGATGTTGCGCACAAGGCCCACCTTGACGCCCTCGCGCAGCGCCAGCTTCGCAGGGACGCTTCGGGAGCGCGCGGCCGTCACCATCATTGGGAGAGCGCTTGAATCGGACTTCCGCTCTCGGCGGTAGGTATCGAGCGCGATCAAGCTGCCCGCCACCGAAGCGGCGAGGGATCCGGCCACCGGCCCCATCGCGTTGCCAAACGCCAGGGCGCCAGCCACCACGAGCACCAGGCGGCACAGTTCCTGGCCCATGTCGACCCGCGCAAGCGCGAGCATTCGACGCTCCGCCTGCATCGCCGAGCATGCGGCGATGCGCGGCACGTCCAGCAGCGGCACCAGCATGAGGAGCGCGCCGAGTTGACCGATCCTTGCCCCGTTCTCACGGAAGTAAGCCTCGGCGACCGAGGGGATCGCCACGAGTCCCACTAAGAAGGCCGTTCCCGCCAGGGCAAAGGAAAGGCGGAGCAAGACGCCCACCCAACCGATCATGCGCTCTTGTCGTCCAGCCTGCAGGTTCGCTGCTATCCGGGACGTCGCCACCGACGCCAGCCCCAGGTTCATCAGGGACCACAGGAGGGAGTAGGACGAGACGGCGAGGTAGAAGATCGCCAGCTCCCCCACGCCGAGTACGTTGGCGAGCACGACAGTGCCGACCAGGTTGCTCGCCGCGTTGACGGCGGCCGCTGCCTGGAGCGTGGTCGACTGCCTCAGGAATCGGCTACCGAAGGTCTGCCGGAGTAGGGAACGGAGTCTGCCTATCACTCGGCGCCAGGTTCAGAACCAGTTATTGGGGCTGCTTGGGATGCTGTGTCGCTATCGGGTGGACTCGGTGCTCCGGAGCTCACCGCTGAATCCCTTGGCAGGAGCAGAACGTCTCCCACCAGCCAGTTGAGCTCTTCGCCCACATCGACCCGGCCGTAGCCGAGCTGAAAAATGGCCTCGAGCGCGGCACGCTGCTTCTCCACGAGCGGATGAAAGTCTTCCTGGAGCACCTCAGCGAGGATCGCAGGTCGACACCCAGTTCGGACCAACCAGGGCCTCAGGCCGTCGAGAACGGCGTAGTCATAGCCCTCGGTGTCGGACTTGATGACGTCGACGTGATCGATGCCGCGCTCGTCGAGGAAGTCGGTGACGCGCCGGAGCGTGATGGTTTCTTCCTCGATGATGGTGTCGGGGCGGACGAACGCCTCGGGGCGGCGGTCGTGCATGATCTCTTCCACCAGGGAATTGGCCCCGTGGTTGTGTGGAGCCTTGAAGATCGTGCGCTCGGCGTTTTCATCGCCCAGGGCGATGTTCACGACCTCGATATGGTCGTCGTCGGCGAAGCGCTCCACGCAGATCGCGTGGTACTTGGCGACGGGTTCGAACAGGATCCCCCGGGCGTCTGGCCGCTTCTCGCGGAGGAGCCGCGAAAAGGCGCCGACGTTGGCTCCGATGTCGAGAAAAAAGCCGCCCTCCGGAAGGTGGGGCAGGAGTCGCTCGACGGCTTCCGCCACCAGAGGCTCGTGCTTGCTCTCCCATTCCTCAAGGCTGAGAGTTGGCACGCCGGAGCGCATGCGCCGGAAGAGCTTCTCGGCGAGGCGTCGGGTGCGATGGAACATGGTCGAGGTTGGTTGGTTGCTTGGAAGTGATTTCGTGCGGCTCACCTGGCCCCATGGGGCCAAGTGAAGGAGATCGGCTGATTGGGATCAGATCCCCGCGATGAACTTCACGTACTTGTCTTTGTTGGCCGCGATGATCTTCGCCGCACCCGTGATCTTGACGGTCCACACCTCGGCGGAGTTTTCGACCTCGATGAAGGCCGCCAGAATCGCGCCTGCGTCGGTCTCGACGATGTCGGACCCCATCCCCTCCAGGGGCTTGATGGTCCCTTCGACGTGGATGTGGGTGACGAGGTAGCCGGTCGGTTCCGTCACCCAACGCTGCTCATCCGAGAGGTCCCGGGCCTTGAGATCGGCGTTCGCGCCACCGACTTGAGAGGCCCAACGTTCCAGGTTGGTCTCCACCGGACCAATTCCGCCGGGCCAGTGAGCGACGACCACAAGGGGGGCCTTGACGTCCCCTTCAGCGGGGATGCTGTACTGCTTGAAACGCATGTTGCTCTCCGGCTGGACCTCGACCCAGCCCTCGGGGGTGACCCACTGGGGGCCGCCCGTCACTGCCTCGCCGCCGGCCACAACCTTGCCTGCGTCAGGTCCAGTGGTCTGCGTGACGGTGAGCCCGGACGCTGAACCGCCGGGTGCAGAATGACCCTCCACCGTGGAGTTGGCGCCCGCTGCTGGGGCGGAATCGCCCCCGGCTGCCGAGGACGTCGAATCCGCTCCGCCGCAGGCGAAAAGGGCGAGTGAAAGGGGAAGAAGGAGGGACTTCATGGGGTGGCAAATGTGGTGAGGGCGTGTCATGACCCCCCAACTCTACCCTGGCTGTGAGCAGAACTCATCGGGGTTCTCATGGGCTCATCTTGAGCCGTGAGGACTTTCCCTCCAGAGTGTCAGGGCGGTACCCCTGCCCAGTCGGCGACGGCCCTACCCACCAACCCTCATACAACGATGCGCATTCCGAGACTCCCTGAGGGATACGGCCGCTGGGTCCTCCTCGGCTTGATACTCCTGCCCCTCGCATTCCTGAGAATCCGCTCGGCGCTCATGTCGGACGAACAGCACATCGAGGCCCGCATCGTCGACGTCCTGGAAGCTCTTGAGGACCGAAACCCGCGCAAGGTCAGCCGTGCGTTCGCCCGCGACTATGTGGACGAGTCAACCGGCTACGACCGCGGAGACGTCCGCCGCTGGGCTAACGGGCTCATGGCACCTGGCGAACGCTACCGTGGGACGCTCGTCGCACCGGACGGCATTGTCTACCTGGATCGTTCTCCCGAGGGCGTCAAACCGCGAACGGCCACCATCGCGGTGAAGTGCCTCATCGAGCACCGTTTGAAGACCACCGAGTTCGCCCCATGGTGGGACATGGAGTTTACCGCTGTGATGGTCGGTGAGAAGGGTAGCTGGCGTATCGGCAAGACGCGGGACGTGAACCATGTGAAGCGGCCGCGGTGACGGCTGGGGTGTTGGGTGACATGGCGTGCCCGTCACCGTCCAGCGCGTCCGGCAGGACGCCCGGGCCATAAGCGCGTGCCCGTAGGGCTCGTGCGGCCCGGCGCGAGGCCCCGCCCTCGCGGCCCCTCCGGCGAGGAGGCCCGTGCGGCAGCACGCCCGTCCGGCGAGG
>JBLIHL010000261.1:0-8102 GCA_047635895.1 Paracoccaceae bacterium
ACGAGGTGTTCGAGCCGGAGTGGCTCAATGCCTGCCCCTTGGCCCAGCCACGCTCCAGGAGTAGCCAGCCCATGCCATATTCACCGCCGGGGCCGGGCGCGAGCAGGGCCTTGCGTGACTCAGGAGCCAGAAACGCCTGGGCCCCGTCCGATCCGGCGTCCTCCAGGAACACCGTCACAAACCGTGCCCAGTCCGCCATCGATAGATGAACCGTGCCGGCCGGGCCGAGGGCAGGATCGTTGTCCAGCTGGACCGGCGCGAAAGATCCGTCCTTGAGCGGACGATGACCCCAGGGCTGATCCGTTTGACCTGGCGTCCCAGGAACGCCGAAGTCAGCCACCTCCATCCCCAGCGGGAGGAAGACCTCGCTTCGCATAAGGTCTTCCCAGGCAGCGTCAGCCGCAGCTTCTGCCATGGCGCCGGCGATCATCACCGAAAGATTGGAGTAGAGATGCTTCTTGCCCGGGCGCGAAAGCGGCGCGCTAGACATGGCCTCTTCGGCGATCCGGAGTCGCCGCGCGCGGAGGTCCTTGCCCGCAAAGGCCGACCAGTTCGCAGGATTGGCCGGCAGCCCCGCCACGTGACGCAGGAGATCCGCGACCGTGACGTCCCTGAAGTCCGGATGAATGGAGTCCGCAATCGAGGGCAAGACACCCGCGATCGTCGAATCCCATTCGAGCATCCCCTGCTGGACGAGCCTCGCGACCAGCACCGCCGTCATCGCCTTCGTATCGGACCCGATATGGACCAGGTCATCCGCCGTCATGAACGCCTCGTAGCCCGCCTTCCGCACGCCGGCGACCCCGACCCTCGTAGCCGTGCCGAGCTGAACAATGGCCCCAACGGCCCCGGGGATCCCCGACGACCTCAGGACCTCCTCCAGCCGCGCGTCCAGAAGTGCGTCCCGGACCGATCCGGGCAGCCCTGAGATCATCCGTCCGGCCCCAGCGGATCCGATGGGAGCTGATTCGCCCTGGGTGGACCCGTCACCAGACGCCTGGGTGAGAGCAGCGCGGGAGTCCTTGGCCTCGAGCCAGGTGGACGAAAGTTCGCCCCCGGTCCCCCCAAGGAGCGTCAAGGCAGCGGTCGAGAGATAGAACTTCATGCTGCTCTCGTTACGTGCGCCGGCTAGAGATCGTTCAGGGAAACGTCCTGAAACTTCAGCCCACAGGCCCGAACTCGCCGCCCGGCCGGACGCAGAAAACATCGCTCTCCCAGCCCCACGCCCCCACCACCACCAGCCGGGGCCCCTCGGCAAGCACCTCGTCCCGGACATCGTGAGCGTGCCCACAGACGACCAGGTCCACTGAAATGGCCCTGGCCAGCGCCCCCACGGCGGCCGGCCGGATCGATTTCGCCTCGGTCGGCTTGTAGGCCTTGCGGTTCTCGGACTGCGCGCGCATTCGACGGCCGACCCACCTCGCGAACCAGAGCGGCGCCCGCCTCGACGCCCAGCGAATGAAGGGCTTGCGCCACACGGGCCGAAGCCGCTGATAGTCGTGATCGAGCGTGCAGAGCGAGTCGCCGTGCACGAAACCAGCCCGGTGACCTCCCGGCATCACGCCCACAAACCCGTCGGCGTACAGCGTCGCGCCCGAGGCGCGCTCAAAGGCCTCGTCGAGAAGAGCGTCGCGATTGCCCGGAATGACGGCCACCGCCACGCCCCGCGCCCGCAGTCGGCCTAGCGCCTCGAGGACTTCCTTCGTGCCGGCCATCCGCGCCTGCTTGGCGCCCACCCACGTATCAAAAAAGTCGCCCATGATAATGAGCTGGCCCAGATCGTCCGCGCGCGCGTCGCACCACGTGATGAACCCCGCGGTACGCGCGTCACCGCCGGGCGCAAGGTGCAGATCCGCGATCACCAGAGCACCGGGCTGCAGCTCAACTTCAGCCTCTGGAATCGACCCCGCCGGCAGGACAGCCTCACGTTCCGCACCCACGATCACGCACCCTCTTCAGGCTCATCTGCGTCGATTTCGAAGTCGCGTAGCTTCTCCCACAGTACCTTGCGGGAGATGCCCAGCAGCTCGGCCGTCTGCGAGCGGTGCCCGCCTGTTGCGACCAGCGCCGAGCGAATATGCCCGATCTCTGCCTCGCGGACGACCTCGCGCAGTGGGCGCACGTCATCCTGGACCTCGGCGGTAGCGCGCCAGCGTCCATCCTGGGGTAGGAGATCCTCGGCCTCCAGCTGCGATTCACTGCCCGCGAGGGCCACGGCGCGCTGGACGGCGTTCTCGAGCTCACGCACGTTGCCGGGCCACGCATAGCGCTCCAGCATTTTCATCGTCGAACGGCTCACCTCGAAGGATCGGCCGCTCCCATAGCGATCGATCATCGCCTGCACCAGCAGCGGAACGTCACCGCGACGCTCTCGGAGCGGCGGCAGCTGGACGGGCACGACGTGCACGCGATAGAAAAGGTCCTCCCGGAACGCGCCCTGCTTGACGAGCTGGCGCAGCGGCACTTTGGTCGCCACCACGACCCGGAAGTCGCTACTCAGCGTTTTCTCGCCGCCGACGCGTTCGAACTGACGCTCCTGCAGAACGCGCAGGAGCTTGACTTGGAGCGGCATGGGCATGTCATCAATATCGTCGAGGAACAGCGTTCCTCCGTCCGCGAGCTCAATGCGGCCCTTACGCGCTCCCTTGGCGTCCGTGAAGGCGCCCTTCTCGTGGCCAAAGAGCTCGGCCTCGAGAAGGTTCTCCGGCAGCGCTCCGCAGCCTAGCGCGATGAACGGCCCGTCCTTCCGCGAGGACAAAGAGTGGATGGCGAGTGCGATGCGCTCCTTGCCCGTGCCGCTCTCACCCTCAATCTCGACGGTCGCGTCGGTCGCGGCCACCGTCCGGACCCGGTCGAACACGGACTTCATCGCATCGGAGCCACCGATGATGCCGTCAAAGCCCTTTGGAGCCGCCGCGTCGAGCTTGTCCCGCAGCTCCTTGTTCTCGGCTACGAGTGCCGACACCCGCCCGAGAACGCTGAGACGCTGGACGACCACCTCGTTCCGGAACGGCTTCTGGATGTAGTCGATCGCACCGAGCTTCATCGCGGCGACCGCGTCGTCAACCGTGGCGTAGCCGGTCATCATGAGCACGGGCCGATCGGGATCGAGCTCGACCGCTCGCTTGAGGATCGCCATGCCGCCCTCACCGGGCATGCGCACGTCCGTCACGACGACCTCCGGCGGAGGGTCGGTGCCCAGCCCGTCGAATGCGCTCTTGGTATCCGACGCCCCCAGCACGGTGTGCCCGGCGTCCTCCAGCGCATCGCGCAGCGTCACGAAGATCGTGACCTCATCCTCGACAAGGAGGACGCGCATCAGCCCCCCGCGGGATCGAGGCCCGCGGCACCAAGCTCGTCGGGCGTCACGAAGAGCGCACGGTCTCCGCCCGCCGCCGCGGCGTCTTCCAAGGCCTCTTCGGCTGCCTGGAGGAGCGCGTCGAAGAACATGGTCCGTTGAGCGGTCGTCACGCCGCCGTCGTCACTGCCGTCGTGGGAACCGCCGATCGCCAGCGAGACGGGAATCGTGCGTCCGTCGCTTTGGAAGTCGAGTTTGCGCGCGTTGGCGAGCAGGCGCTCGCACATCGCGGAAACGCCCTCGCCGCCGGTATGCGGAATCACGGCGAGCAGCCGATCGTCCGCCAGACGCCCTAGGAAATCCGAGCTGCGCGTGGCGCCCTTGAGCAGACTGATGACGGAATCAACGATCTCCTCCTTGGCCTCGTACCCGTACAGGTCACGCAGGTGCCCGAGACGATCCACGGCCACCATGATGCAAGAGATCGGGTAGCCGTAGCGCTGGGCCCGGTTGAACTCGACCCGCATGAGATGCTGGATCTGAGCGAGGGAGAACAGGCTCTTGTCGGCGGAACTGTCGGTCATCGATGGGACCGGAGCCCGAAGGGCCCAGGGAAGGCTGGCCGTAGAAATGAAGTGAAAGCTAGGAGCCTGGCGTGACGGCGTCGACCAATCGGTCGATGATGCCGTCCAGACTCCACTCGTAGTTTACGCGTGCGAGGATGAGCAGTGCGAGGATGATCGCGCTGTAGACGCTGATGGCCACCACGTTCGCCACGAAGAAGGCCGCTCCACTGCGGGCGGCACCGCGCGCGCGACGGGAGGCGCCCCGCATGCCACGCTGGAAGGAGGCCATGACGAGATCCCGCTCGAGACGCCCGGCCCGCTCAAGAAATTTCGGGTCGGAGAGCCCAGCGCTTGAGGCGGAGAGGATCTCACGTGCGCAGGCGTCGGCGTCCCATTCGTGCTGAACGACGGCTCCCTGCCAGCGCTTGGCCACGCTCTTGTCGGCGAGGCCGCACTCCACGAGGAGACCCGCCGCCACGCGTTCCCAGGCGCGCTGGGTGCCCGGATCAGGTGACATGGAGGGCCTACCGGCTGTCGCGCCACGTGATGATCGGTCGTTCCCGGCCGGCTCCACGATTTCCTGGAGCACCGGTGGGAGCTCCCGGAACCTGAACTTCACGCCGCACCAGACGAATTCGGTCTCATCACTGAGGAGCAGTTCCTCGACGAGTGCACCGGCCGAGACCAGGGCATCCGCCCCCTGGACGCGAACGACTTTGGGTGGGCTGTCCCAGACGTGGAGCTCCCCCTCCGCTCCCTCGATCCCAATATCGATACCTCGGCCGCCTTTGGGACCGATCCGGGTGAGACCCGCCTGGAGAGAGACCGCCTGGGTCTTGGAGCCGCGTTTGAGTTCGAGCTTGAGATTGAGCATCGGGTCGATTCTGTGGAATTCAGCGCCACAAAGCTGGAAGGCACCGTGACCGCGGTGACTATGCCAAGCTAGAGGGATAATGACGACCTCTCGCATGCCCTTCGTCCTGATCCTGGCCGCACTTGGCGCGCCTCTTCAGGGTTACGCCCCTGCCCACCCCCTCGCATTGGGATCCGTTTCCGGGGCCGTGGCCGCCGCCCAGGCCGGTTCCCCCTCAGGTTCCCAGCGAGGATCTGAGCAAGGAGGCGCGGCAGCCCAGGTGGGCGGACTCGTGAATCTGCCCCTCGAGGAGTCGCCTGGCATCCGCGGGCCCCTGGAGCGGCTGAATGGCCGGCACCTCTGGTGGGAATACGACGACGAGATCGAGCCGACGCTCTCACTCGGCCCCGTCATCCCGCGCCGGACGCTCGTCTCGCTGATCGAGCGCCGCGTGGATCGTGAAGGTGGACGCAGCAACGGCGTGATGCTCGACGCGCTCGGATCCGTCCTCCTTGTCCGGGGGAGCGACGCCGCGCCCACCGATGCGGTTCGTGGGGCCACCGAGACCGCAAAGGCGACCGTCGGGGAGTTCGGCGCCATCGCGGACTCCCTGAAGTTCCGAACCCATGTCCGCCTCCTGAGCGGCGACGCTTCGGCCCCTCTCGGTCCGGGGCCTCCGGGAAGCGTCGCGGTCATCGACAGCGTCAGGGTCCTCTCCACGGGAGAACGTGCGGCCTTCGGCACCCGCTCTGTGCGACCGATCGTCGCGGACTTCGACGTCGAGGTCGCTTCCTCGATGGCCGTCGCTGATCCAATCAACGCCATGGTCGAGACTGGCGAGACGGTCCACCTCTGGACCTCCACGACGATCGCTAAGGATGGCACCCGGGTCCTGTGTGTCCAGGGCCTTCTGGACGTGGCCGTCGAGAGTTCGCCGCGCACGTTCGACCCGGACGTCTACGAATTGGGGGTGCTCGAGCAGCCCACCATCCAGACGTTCCAGGTGCTGTTCGCGTCGACTGTCGAACCGGGCAAGCCGCTAGTGGTCACGCTGTCGGGGCTCCCCACGCCTTCCCCGCAGCGGCGCCTGGAGATCACGGCGGAGGCCCTGATGCCGACGATTTCAGGAGACGGCGTCGACGCTTCGCCGGATCCACTGCGGGTGATCGACCTCAGCCGCGGCATGTGGCGTGACTTCGTGCACCAACCCCATGCGATGACGGGCGAGGAACTGCGCGTCCGGCTCCCCGAAGCCCGGATGCCCGCGAGCGCCGCCCAGCTGATCACGCTCGTGTTCGGCCGAGGGACCGGTGACCGTCCGGACCTGGGCTCTTCGATCGTGCTCCTCCCAGGAAAGGGCGACCTCGATCGACCGAGGGTCCAAGCCCTGTTCGAGAGCCTCGATCCCGTGGGCCCGGGCGCGGTCCTGACCGTCTCCGCCGAAGACAGCGGATTCAGCGCTACGCTCCCCGTCACCCTCGGTGCTCTCCTGCGCGTGTCGCGCACGGAGGAGACGATTTACCTCGTGGACTACGCCCCTCAGATCGCCAACGACGCGACGCTGTCCGACCCACGAGCCGAGTTCTTCGTCACGGGCGACGTGCTCGAGTGCGCCGTCCATGACTCGGCAGAGGGACTGACCCTGGAAGGTTCCGTCGAGCGACGAGTGATCCGGAGCGTCGCGGTTCGCGAGTCCGACCCCATGGAGGTCGGCCGAATCCAGCAGCCAACCACCATGACCAGCGCGGCCAAACTCAGGGCCACCTCCAGCCAGCCTGCGCGCGCCGGAGGCCTGACCGTGACCCTCAAGCCTCGATAGGCCATTTAGTAGCATCCCGGACAAGACGCAGGGCGGGAAGTGCCTTGGCGAACACCGCCGATCCGAACGCGGACTTTGGGAGAAATGCAAGGGCCTTAATGCCCTGAAAGCGGAAGCGATTTGTGTGGTGACCGCCTGGCTGGCACACGGTAGTTCCGCATGGATAGGCTATGGTCTGAACCAGTCCTCCCCGCCCCTGCCCTCCTTCCAATTCCCTCCATCGATGAGAGGGCTACGCTTTGAGACTCGGCCTCCACCAATCCGCTCGCATGGAGCAGCGACTGATTCAGTCGCCGCAGATGATCCAGGCGATGCAGATCCTGCAGCTTCCATTGCTCGATCTATCCGAGCGCATCGACCAGGAGCTCATGGAGAACCCCTTCCTGGAATTGATCGAGGGCGAGCGAGATTCCAACGGCGACTCAAGCGACAGTTCGGACGGCGATGGCGACGGCGGAGCCGAGGGCATGCTGGACCTGTTCGAGCGGATCGATCGGGACTTCGGCGATGGCTCACGGAGCCGCGTCCAGAGCGGCGGCGAGGACAGCGACCGTAAGTACGAGGCGATGATGAACACGCCGGAGACTGCGGAGACGTTTGCTCACGCCGTCCTGGCCCAGATCATGGCGATTGATCTCACTCCGCGTGAGCAAACAGTGCTTGAGTACGTGGTCTGGTCCCTCGATGAGCATGGGTACCTGACGGAGACGCCCGCGACTCTCGCGGCCGAACTCACCCTTGAGGTCCAGCGGACGCTCCAGACTTCCTCGGCTACGCTTCCCGTGGCTGCGATCATCGCGGACGAAGACGAGGACGAGGATGGCGCAGCGATTGCGGCTGAATCCACTGGCGGATCCGCCATCGACTTCGAAGAGCCTATGATCAGCCTGGAGGAGAAAGATCTCAGCCCGGACGAGATGGTTGTCACAGAGGACGAGGTACGCGATGCCCTCGAGCGCCTTCGTGAGGTGGTTCATCCCGGGCTAGGCGCGCTTGATCTGCGCGAGTGCCTGCTCCTGCAGCTTCCCTCTGCAGGGCTTTGGACGCCGCTCATGCGCAAGCTCGTCGAGAACCACCTCGACGACATCCGTGCGAACCGACTCCCACAGATCGCCAAGGCCACCGGCCAGGACATCGAGGATGTCAAGGCTTCGATCGAGCTGCTTCAGCGGCTGGACCCGGCGCCTGGATCCGGCTTCGGTGACGTGACCGCCGAAGTCATTCATCCCGAGGTCGTGGTCGAGCTCGACGAGGATGACGTGGTGGTCCGCCTGGACCGCGAGCGCACGCCCGAGCTTCGAATGTCACCGGTTTACCAGACCCAGGACTACCGCAAGAAGCTGAAGGAAGGCTCCAAGGAAGAACGGGACTGGGTGAAGAAGCGGCTCGAGGCCGCCAGCTGGTTCATCGACGCGTTGCTCCAGCGGCAGTCCACCCTCGAGCGAATCGCGACGGCTCTCTTCCACCGCCAGAAGGCGTTCCTTGAGCGCGGCGAGGAAGCGCTGAAGCCCCTGCGAATGCAGGAGATTGCCGACGAGGTAGGTGTACACATCTCAACGGTTTCGC
>JBLIHL010000262.1:0-8097 GCA_047635895.1 Paracoccaceae bacterium
GACCGCGGCGACTAGCCCGTCAAACGGTCGACTGGGGGATGGGGTTCCGATCGCTGCTGCGGCTGGGTTCATGCAGAGGTTATACGTCGAACGCCAAAGTCCCGCCCTTCAGATCAGCACCACGCTCCGCCTTTCCCCCGAGTCAGCTCTTTCTTTTCTCGGAGAATCGCATCGCGGTCGAGAGCAGCAGCGGCACCAGCACCAGGGTGAAGATCGTCGAGACGACGAGCCCCCCCACGACGACCGCGCCGAGGCCTCGGTAGAGCTCGGAGCCCGATCCCGGCATCAGCACGAGCGGCAGCATGCCGCCCACCGACGTCAGCGTACCCATCGCGATCGGGCGCACGCGCGAGCGAACGGACTCCGCAATGCCCTTCTGAATCTCCATTCCGTCACGACGGACGAAGTGCAGGGCCTGGTGCACAATCAGGATCGCGTTGTTCACCACGACGCCCGCGAGGATCACGAACCCGAGGATCGTCAGGACGTCCAGGTTCTGGGTCGGCATGTACCGGTCGCTCGCGCTCCAGGCGTGCACTATCGCGAGGCCGGCGAATCCGCCGAGGGTCGCGAGGGGCACACTGACGAGGATCACTACCGGGTAGAGGAAGCTCTGGAATAGCACGACCATCAGGAGATAGACGATGCTGAGCGCCAGGAACAGTGAGCTCGACAGGGTCCCGATGAAGGTTCCGTCGCCCGCCAGGGCCGCCTTGATGTCGGCCAGCTTGCCGGCCGAGCCGGTGTAGCGGACCTCGATATCCTCGCTGATGGCCCCGCTGGTGCGGAGGTCCGCGATGATGCCGTCCACGATCCCAAGGGCCTCCTCCAGCGGAACGCCGGCGGGCGGCGTCAGCTCAAGCGAGATCGCTCGCTGACGATCGACGCGCTTGATCCGGTCCGGAGCCGTGACCCGCTCCACGTGAGCGATGCTCCCGATGGAAACCACGCGCCCATCGGGGGTCGCGAGCAGCGACGCGAGCAGCGACGGCACAGGGTTGGGTCCGCGGGACTCTGGCGAGAGGATCTTGAGGTCCTTCAGCTCGCCGCCGAACTCGAACTGGCGCGGCACGATAAGTCCGTCGCCACCCGCCTGCACCGCGAGGCCGAGATCGCGACGCGACAGACCCGCCTCACGCAGACGCTCATCGTTCGGCGTGAAGCGCAGCTCGGGCGAAGGCAGCGAGAAGTTGGCCGGGTCAGGCTGTGTCGAGTACGGACCGAAAGCCTCGACGAGCTGGCCCAAAAGAGCCCCCGCGGCGGGCACGATCTGTTCGAGCTCGCGCGCGGTGAGGTCGATGCTGATGGCAGAACCCGTAGTGCCACCGGTACGGAAGAGTGGCAGCTGGAGCGCGAACGAAAACACGTCCGGCGCGATGCCGTCACCCGTCGCCCACTGGAGCAGCGCGGCTGCGTCCACCGCCTTCGTGTCATCCGTCGCAATCGCGCCGTGGAACATCTGCCCCCCGAGACCCACGAGGAAGTAGTTCTCGATTGGCGGAGGCGTCACTTCGACCATGCCAGCCGGCGTGAACGACTGAATCGGGTGCCGCTCGTCCTTGCCCGTGCGAGGGCCGCCCCGCAGCACTGACTCGACCTGGAACTGGTCATCGGCGGCCTCCCAGAACGGGCGGACGCGATCTTCGACGCGTCCGCCGATTTCGGAGAGCTGGTCGAGGTTGTACGCAGGGGGCGGGAACAGAATGCCGAAGGAGATGTTCCGGTTGCCCGTCGGCAGGTAGTCGAGCGGCGGAGCCAGCCAGCCGATACCGAGGATCGTCACGACCGCGAAGCCGACGATCGTGCCGATGCGTCGGGCGGAGTGTGCCCCGAGCCAACCCACCAGGCTGGAGATCTTGCCGGCTAAGCCGCCCGACTCTTGATCCAACGATCGCGACGCGGCGTCCTTGCGCGCGGGTGCCTTCAAGAGGCCCGCGGCGGCGGACGGAATCACCAGCACCGAGACGATCAGCGAGAGACCGACCGCCGCAACGATCGCAAGCGCGATGTCGCGGAAGAGCTGCCCCGCCGCGTCCTCGATCAGGAGAATCGGGATGAACACCACCACCGTGGTGAGCGTCGACGCGAGCACCGCGCCGCCGACCTCCTCGGTTCCCTCGATGGAAGCCTCGCGGACGCCCTTCCCCATCTCGAGGTGGCGGAAGATATTCTCGATCACGACGATCGCGTTGTCCACGACCATGCCGACGGCGAAGGCCATGCCCGCCAGCGACACGATGTTCACGGTTCGGCCCAGCGCCACGAGCACGACGATCGCGACGACGAGCGAGATCGGGATGCTGACCGCGACAATGCCAACGGTCCGGAAGGACCGCAGGAACAGCAGCAGCACGAGGATGGCGATGCCGCCGCCGATGACGATGTTGCCCTGCACGAGCGCGAGCGCCTGACGCACGTAGCTCGTGGCGTCATAGGACTTGACGAGCTCCAGCGTTCCGTTCAGCCCAAGACGCTCCGCCTCGAGGCCGAGCAGGCCGTCGGCGCGGTTGAGCTCCACGATCTCGGCGTCAATCCTCTCCATCGTGTCGAGGAGGTTCGCGCCACTCTCGAGCTGGAAGTTGAAGAACGGCATGAGCTGGCCGCGCGAGCGCACCCAGTCCGTCCGCTCCTTGAAGCCGATCGCCACGGTCGCCACGTCGCGCACAAGCACGGGGCCCGCGCCGGAATCCCGCAGCACAACGTCGAGGACGTCATCCGCTTCTTGGAAGCGGCCAACGGCCCGGATCCGGATGTCGTTCTTGCCCTCGGGCAGCTTGCCCGCTGACCAGTTGCCGTTCTCTTCGCGCAGCCGTGACAGCAGCGCGGCGTAGGTCACGCCTCGGTTCGCCAGCCGCACAGGATCCACAAAGACCTGGAGTTCGCGCTCCTGGGCTCCCAAGAACCCGACCTCGGCGATGCCGGCGATGCGCTCAAGCCGCGGCACGATTCGGCGATCCACGAAGTCCTTGAGCGTCGTGGGGTCGAACTCGGGATCCGTGGAGGAAAGACCCACCCAGGAGATGTAGTCGATCGAGTCGGGATCGACGTCGACCACCAGGGGCTGAAGCACGCCTTCGGGGTAGCCGGGAACCTCAGCAAGCTTGAGGTCGACCTCGGTGCGCGCGTCGGCGATCGGCGTGCCCGTCTTGAATTCGAGGCGAATTTGGCCGCTACCAGAAGAGCTCACCGAGGTCATCTGGACGAGCCCTGAGAGGTTGCCGAGGCGCTCTTCCTGGGGCTCAATGACGTCGGTCTCGATCTCCTGGGAGGAGGCGCCCTCCCAGAACGTCGACACCGAAATCACCACCGAATCGACCTCAGGGGTCATCTGGATGGGCACTCGCAGCGTCGCGATCAGGCCCGCGAGGAGCGCGAGCAGGATGCCGACGGAAACGGTGATCGGCTGGGCGACAGCCTGGCGGATCAGGTTCATTGACCGGCTCCGTCGCGCTTGACCGGGAGGTCTTCGCCCTTCTTCCGCTGGTCGCTCGCTGCCTTGATCGAAGCGCTCACAGGGGTTCCCGGGAAGAGGCGCTCATTCCCCTCGACGATCACGACGGCGCCGGGCTGAAGCCCACCCTCAGCGATCTCCACGGCCACGTCATTCTCCGATTCAAAGAGCACCTTGACCGGCACCATGGCGGCCGTGCCCCCCACGCTTGCCCCGCCTTCGTCGCGACCCGCCACGGTCATGACCGCGACGCCCGCGGGGCGGTAAACGAGTGAGTCCTTGGGCACCATGAGAGTCGATTGAAGCTCGCCCACTGGGATCCACGCCGAGGCGCTCATGCCCGGTGAGAGTCCGGCAGCGTCCTCGCCGCCAAGGGTGGCCACGAGGGGAAAGGTCCGGGTTCCAGGATTCACACGCGGCACCGCGCGAATCCGGTCCGCCACGGCGCTGCGCCCGCCGGCGCGCACTTCGATCTGTCCTGTGCCCGCCCCGCTGCTCGGAACGATTCCAGCGAGCGAGGCCATCAGCCGCTCCGGGAGGTCCAGCCACACCTCGATGTCACCGGTCGAAACGAGTCGAACGAGCGGCGTGCCGGGCGAGACCCACTCGCCCACCTCCACATGCACCTCGACGACCGTGCCATCGAACGGAGCACGCAGGGTCGCATCTGCGATCCTAAGGTCCCAGAGATCGAGTTCGGCCACGAGGGCTTCAGCACGCTTCTCCGCGGCGGAAACGCTCGCGCGCAGGCTCTTGGCGAGCGTTCGCGCGCGACGAACCTCGCGGTCGGAAACCCCGCTGCCGGCCTTGGCGGCGGCCTCGATAGCCACGAGATCCAAGTCCGCGTCGTCGGCCTCCACGCCGGCGCGGATCCCGGCGGCCTCCGCCTCGGCGAGCGTGGCGGCCACGCCGGCTCGCTGCGCGGCGAGACGCCGCATGTCGATCTCGACGATTGGCTCGCCCACTCGAACAAAACGCCCTTCACGCGCGCGGATCGCCATCACAGCGCCTTCCTCGCGCGCGGCGAGCTCAGCATCCTGCGCCGCCCGAAGGCTGCCGGTCACGGCCTCACGGGCCTGTGTTTCGCGAAGCTCGACGCGAATCGCTCTCACCGCCGTCGGCGGTGGTCCAGAGCCGGGCTCTTGGAAGGACGTGAAGCCCAAGGCTGGGCTGAGGGATGAGCCCAAGCTCAGCAGAAGGGACGCGGCGGTGATTCGGAAGCAAGAACGAGGCATACCCCTAGTGTGAGGTTTCCTCTTTCCGGGCGCCCCTCGGAATGAAGGGACCTGCCGAAATAGCCTGCTACTGGAAGCCGTAGACCAGAATCAGCGCGACGATCGCGGTCACGACCCAGCGCGTGAAGCGCTCAGCGCGCTCGCGCGGATGAAGCGGCCGGTTGGCCATCGCCGGGGTCGTCGCCGGGGCCATGTCTGTGGGAGCCGTATTCAAGAGAGGCTCCCGAGGATCACAGGCCTCTCAGGCGAGTCCGCAATCGGAACGAGCGCAGCACCCAAGGCGAGCACGGCCGCCATGGAGCCGCCCGCGATGATCTTCATCCACATGTCTAATGGATCGACAGGTCCGACTTGCTTTCTCCAGTCGATTGGCTGGGAGCCCGCGAACATCGAAACACAGTGTGGGAAAGGGCAGAATGCCGCCATGCAGCCTCCTTCGACGCCCGTATTCACTCCATCATTGAGACGCCGGGTCTACTTCATCCTCGAGGTCGACCGAGTTGGCGACCGAACCAGCCGCCTCGTCGACAAGGCGCTGATCGCTCTGATCGTCGTCAACGTGGTCGCGGCGATCCTCCAGACGGACGCCTCGATCTACGCTCGGGCGCCCCGTGCCTTTGATCTCTTCGAGTGGGCCTCTCTGGCGATCTTCGGCTTTGAGTACGTGCTCCGTGTCTGGTCGTGCGTCGAGGACCCCGAATTCCGGCAAGCGGTCAGAGGGCGCCTTCGATTCGCCCTCCAGCCCATGATGCTGCTGGATCTCGTGGTGCTCGTGCTGCCGCTCTACCTCGAGCTCAAGCCCCTCTTCAACGCCGATTTGAGACCGCTGCGCATTTTGAGACTGCTGCGTCTCGGGCGCTACTCACCCCGACTGCAGCTCTTCGCGCGCGTCATCAGGGACAAGCGAGATGAGCTATTCGTGGGCCTTTTCGTAGCGGTGGTGCTCCTGATCGCCTGCTCCACCGCGATGTACTGGGTGGAGGGGCCCGATAAACCAGGCTTTCAGTCCATTCCTGAGACGATGTGGTGGGGCGTGGCGACGCTGACGACGGTTGGATACGGCGATGTCTACCCAGAATCGGGGCTGGGGCGCGTCCTGGGGTCGATGGTGGCCCTTCTCGGGGTCGGCGTCTTCGCCCTGCCCGCAGGCATTCTGGCGAGCGGCTTCTCCGACGCGCTCGACCGGGAGAAGGAGGCCCAGGCGGCAGCCATGCGGGCTTCTGATGGCCCCTCAGCGGCCCAGGAGGCCGTCCTGGCATCCGCTCTCGGGCACGAGCCTCCATTGGCTGTTAACACGAGTGGAACCTGTCCGACCTGCGGTGCGTCCTCTTCAGAGATCCTCCATCTGCCACCAGCTCCCGACGGTGAGCCCTGATCCGTGAACGATCGGGAGCACCTTCCCGGGGCGCGACCGCGCCGAGCCGCGTAGGCTTGGGTGAGTCTTCTGGCGACCTCTTGGGTCGACGGAGGCGCCCCCGACTCCGCTAAGCGACAGGCGCTGGCTGGCATCTCATCATGGACAGCGCCCCACGGGCTCCTGCCGAGACCTCAATCCAAACTCATGCTTCCGATCCTCACCTCACTAGCTCTCCTTGCGGCGCCCCAGGCAGTCGCACCGGCGGGCAGCCTGCAACAGCTTGACATCCCGACGGCCACCGAAGGCATCGTGACCATCGCCGTCGAACTCGACGGCGAGTTGGCCACCCTGGTGCTCCAGCCCCACTCCATCCGCGCGGCTGACTTCAAGCTCTTCGTCACCCGCCCCGATGGGATGCCCGTCGAGATGCCGGCCACCGCGCCAAAGACATGGCGCGGTTACATCGAAGGTCGTGAGGACACGACGGTCTCTGCCTCCATCACTTCGGAGGGCCTGAGCGCCGTCGCCTCGGACTTCAACATGGAAGTGGAGTGGCAGATCCAGCCCGCCCTAGGCTTCGCAGCGGGCGTGTACTCGGTCGCGCGCCTTTCGGAGATTGACGTTCCGAACGGCGTCTGCGGCGTGCCGGACGGTCCCCAGGACGTAACGGCACCGAGCACCGGGCAGAACAGCTTCCTGGGCAGCGGCCTCCAGCTCACGGAGATCGCCCTCGACACGGACTTCGAGATGTTCCAGCGCAACGGCAGCAGCGTGAGCGCGACGGTCGATGACCTCGAGCGCATCATGAACCGCGTCGACAACATCTATGTTCGCGACTGCAACGTCACGTTCCAGATCACAGCGCTGGTCGTCCGCTCCTCGGCAGCCGACCCCTACTCGACGAACGACGCCAACACCGTGCTCCTGCAGTTCCGGAACGAGTGGAACACGAACTTCGTCGGCGTCCGCAAGGATACAGCTCACCTGTTCGCCGGCCGCAGCATGAATGGCAACGTGATCGGCTTGGCCTACGTCGGCGTGATATGCAACAGCACCGTCGGCTACGGCCTCTCGGAGTCGCGCTTCACCAACAACCTGGGGGCGCGTACGGCCCTCACGGCCCACGAGATCGGACACAACTTCAACGCTAGCCACTGCGACTCCATCTCGGACTGCCGCATCATGTGCTCCGGCCTCGGCGGCTGCACGGGCGACCTCTCACGTTTCGGCGCACCGCGCGCAGCGGGTATCGATAACTACGCCGTCAGCCGTGGCTGCCTTCTGGACCTTGCTCCCCCCCTCGCACTGCCCGTGTTCGACGACGTCGAGTCGAACGGCATCAACCGCGATATCTGGATCAGCCAGCAGTTCGTCTCGGTTTCGACCGCAGCGCTCAACGAGCCCTCCGGCACCCAGTCCTTCGAGATGGACGCGCGCAGCGCCGGCGCTGAGCTGGACGACGTCCTGATCTCGAACAAGATCCTGCTCGGCAGCACGGCGCAGGCCGCTGTCAGCTTCTACTCACAGCACCGCGGTGTGCCCAACGGCGGCCAGCTCGTCGTGGAGATCTACGACGCCGGCCGTGACTGGATTGAGCTTGTCCGTTTGACTTCCAACGGAGTCGATCAGAGCACGTTCGTCTTCAACACCGTCAACGTTCCAGCAGGCGCGCTGCACGACGAAGCGCAGCTGCGCATCAGGACCGAGGTCAACAGCACTTCGGAGAACTGGTTCATCGACGACATCTTGGTCGACGATAACTCCTGCGGCGGCGTGACCTCTTACTGCGTGGCTGGCGCGAACTCTGTTTCGAACCTCGGTGGTTTGCTCCAGGCGTTCGGCTCCACCAGCATCGCGGCCAACGACCTTGCGATTCTCGGGTCAGGCCTTCCGATCAACAGCTTTGCCATCTGGCTCCACGCACCTAACCAAGTCCAGAACCCCCTCGGCGACGGCTTCCTGTGCGTCAACGGCGCGCAGATCTTCCGCTACGCGGTGATTCAGTCCAACTTCTTCGGTGAGAACCTGCTGAACTTCGACCAGACCAACCTGGC
>JBLIHL010000263.1:0-8078 GCA_047635895.1 Paracoccaceae bacterium
GACTGAGCCCGACGCCCTAGAGAATAGGGACGTCGGGCCTGGAGCGGAACCCTTTTGGCATCAACTTTGCTGGAACAAGCCAGATTCCTCTGGGCATGACACCAAACCCATGGGTCTGGTGCAGCGCGGCTGAAGGCCAAGGCAGCGTCCGATTCCCCCGGATTCGGGACCCTTCCCCCCATCAGCCGCCCCTTTCGAGGCTGAATGATGGTGAGGAAAAGAGACCCCGAGGAGAGCCGGGGGGATCCGATCAGACGACCTTGACGGTCGCGCCGGCGGCCTCGAGAGCTTTCTTGAGCTCCTCGGCTTCGTCGGCGGTGACGCCTTCTTTGACGGCCTTCGGAGCGCCGTCGACAAGACCTTTGGCCTCTTTGAGGCCCAGGCCGGTGATGGCGCGGACTTCTTTGATGACCTGGATCTTCTTGTCGCCAGCGGCTTCAAGGATCACGTCGAAAGCGGTCTTCTCTTCGGCAGCGTCGGCGGCCGGAGCAGCCATCATCATGCCGCCAGCAGGAGCGGAAGCGCTGACGCCCCACTTCTCTTCGAGGGCCTTGACGAGCTTCGAAGCCTGAAGGAGGGTCAGGCCGTCCAGCTGATCAGCAATGGTCTGGAGCTCGGGCTCGAGCTCGACGGTGGTTTCTTCGGACATCGTTGGAATCCTAGGGAGTTTGCCGTTAGGCAGTCTGAAAAGTGACTTGTTGGTCGAGATCGACCTGCACAACGAGCGCGCGGGCCGTGGAAGGAAAATGGTGCCGCGGAATGCGCCCTCGGTTGAGAGAGCGCGCGCAGCGAGAACAAGGGGTGTGATCGAGAGACGAGATGCCTTTCGAACACGACGGGCCGAGACGATCTTGCGATCTACTCGTCCGACTCCTCGTCCACATGGGCTTGGATGACTCGGGCAACGCCGCTCGGAACGGCGCTGATGACCGTAGCAAGACCGCGGGCCGGGCCGGAAATGACGCCGAGCAGCATAGAGTGCAGGGTGTCACGATCGGGTAGATCGGCAAGTGCCTTGGCGCTCTGCGCGTCCAACGTGTTGCCCTCGAGGACAGCACCTTTGAACGCGACCTTGCCGGCCTTGCGAACGTCCTTGTCGTTGAAGATCTTCGCCGCATTGATGGCCGCCTCGGCGTCGCCATAAGCGACTCCGGTGTTGCCCTTCAGTGCGCCTTCCTCAGGGAAGGTCAGGTCCTTTTCAGCCAGAACGCGCTTGGCGAGGCTGTTGCGGACCATCTTGAAGCTGACGTTCTTCTCGGCAAGCTTGCCGCGAAGGCCATCAGACTCTTCAACGGTGAGGCCGCTGAATGATACGAGGACCATGCCCTCGGCGTCTTTGAACTCGTGAGCGAGCTCACGGACGACCATTTTGTTGACGATGTTCGGCATAGAATCAGCCTCCGTACTCGATGAAGGCGCCGGGGCCCATGGTCGTGGAAACGCTAATCCGGCGGACGAACGTGCCCTTGACGGCAGACGGACGCATGCCGGTCAGGTGGTTCAGGAACGCCGTGAGGTTCTCAACGAGATCCTCCGTAGGGAACGAGCGCTTACCGAGAGGTGCGTGAACGTTGCCACCCTGGTCCGTGCGGAACTCGACCTTACCAGCCTTGAACTCCTCGACGGCCTGAGCAACGTTTGGCGTCACCGTACCGCTCTTCGGCGAAGGCATCTTGCCCTGCGGTCCGAGGACCTTACCGAGCTTACCAACATGCTTCATCATGTCGGGGCTTGCGATGACGACGTCGAAGTCCATCCAACCGCCCTGGATCTTGGCGGCGAGTTCGTCGGAACCGACTTCGTCGGCGCCAGCCTCACGGGCTGCCTCGGCCTTATCACCCTCGGCGAACACGACCACCTTGACGGTCTTGCCGAGGCCCTTCGGGAGCGACACTGCGCCACGAACCAGCTGGTCCGTCTTGCGTGGGTCGATACCGAGTCGGACGGCGATTTCGACGGTCTCGTCGAACTTGGGCGCGGGGAGGCTCTTCAGAAGATCGAACGCGGCATTTGCCGTGTAGCTCTGGGAGCGGTCCACCATCGCCACTGCTTCGCGGAAGCGTTTGCTTTGCTTTGCCATTGGAATCAGCCCTCGACCTTAATGCCAGCCGAGCGAGCGGTGCCTTCAATGATGAGGCTCGCATGCTCGATGTCTCTTGCGTTGAGATCGGCAAGTTTAATCTTGGCGATCTCCTCTACCTGGGCGCGGGTCACCGTGCCGACGATCTGAGTGCCGACCTCACCTGCCCCCTTCTCGACGCCAGCTGCTTTCTTAAGCAGCACGGCGGCGGGCGGGGACTTCAGGATGAAGTCAAAGGAACGGTCCTTGTAGACCGAAATCTCGACGGGGATGATCATCCCCATCTGGTCGCGTGTGCGATCGTTGAACTGCTTGACGAACTCGGCGATGTTGACGCCGTGCGCACCAAGTGCGGGACCGACCGGAGGCGCTGGTGTCGCCTGCCCGGCAGGGCACTGCAGTTTGATCTTGCCTGTGATTTCTTTGGCCATATCGGTTCGGGTGATTCCCCGCTGCCGTGGTGTTGCCACAAAAGTGGCGGGTGGCTATCGCTGTTGTTGGTCGAGAGGAGTGCCACGGCGGAAGGATTGTCCTTCCAGGCGGCTCACCTTGTGAGTGTGATGGGCGGAATGTGGTGGTCGAGCGTCGTCAGGGAAGCCGTGCCACGGAAGGTCGGGTCACCCAGTCTGGGTTAGCCGGTCCGGGTCACGAAGCCCTGTTCAAGTCACGCTGTCGACCTCCCAGTACTTGAGGTCAACAGGAGTCGGGCGACCAAAGATGGTCACGATGACGCGGACTGTGCCCTTGTCAGCATTGACCTCCTCCACCACGCCGTCGAAGCCATCAAATGGCCCCGTGTTGATCTTGACCTGCTCACCTTTCTCGAGACCGATCGTCACCTGTGGGCGAGTTTCGGAGTCCGTCATAAGTGAGAGGATCTCGGTCACCTCGGCTTCCGAGATGGCCGTTGGCTCACCGCCGGTTCCCAGGAAATCCCGGAGACCATCGATGCTACGAAGCGTTGTCCGCGCTTTGTTGACCTGGGTCTCGTCAGAACTTTCCAAGTCGGCTTGAACCATGAGGTAGCCCGGGTAGAGCTTCTCCTCGACGGTGCGTTTCTTGCCGCGCTTCATGTCCTGGACGATCTTGAAAGGCATCAGGACCTGGGGAACGATGTCATCGACCCCCGAAATCTTGATCCGGTGGATGGCGTTATCCCGGATCCGCTTCTCGCGGCCCGATTGGCAGCGGAGGAAGTACCACTTGTATGCCATCCGACTACGCCTGCCCCGTAATGATGCGGGTGAAGACTTCACCCAAGATGAAGTCAGTGCCGGCCATGAATGCCATCAGGAAGACCACCACCACCATCACGACGATCGAACCGTCGATGGTCTCGTCGAGGGAAGGCCAAGTCACCTTGCGGAGCTCGGACTCTGTCTCGATCAGGAGGTCAGCGTTCTTCGGCTTCTCCAGCGTCCGGTTGAGGAACCAGAGGCCAAGCACGAATGAACCGATCGCGAGAAGGAGCGCTGGGCTCAGCGGCATCCCCACAAGGGGCAGCGTCATCCCGCCAAGTCCCTCACCCAACGAGTCCGGGAACAGCCCGGAAAGCTCGGTCCGCATGCGAATGCAGCCGTAGGCAAGCAGGACGGCGAGCGACCAGAATGTCGCCATGCGCGCTAAGCGCCCTTGATCCTTGCGGTATGCCATTGTCTGGGGAGGGGGTGGAGAGTTGCGGTGAGGGGCGTGGAGAAAAGTCTCGAAGGAGAGTCGCTATGAGTCGGCCGACCAGGCGTGCTGGCCGGCTCTGATCAGAGCTTCTTTTCCCGGTGCATCGTGTGC
Organism: Paracoccaceae bacterium; assembly: GCA_047635895.1. Lineage (GTDB taxonomy): Bacteria > Planctomycetota > UBA1135 > UBA1135 > Saltatorellus. The sequence goes on from JBLIHL010000263.1 coordinate 3,866, forward strand.
TTGCGGCACATGTTGCAGAACTTCTTCTTCTCGAGCTTATACGCGGCCTTCAGACGCTTGTGCGTCGTGTAGTTGCGCTCGCGGCACTCTGTGCACTCGAGGAAGACGTAACGTTCTTTTGTCTTCATGGGACGATGGTAGGAGGCCCGATGGCCTTGGCTGAGGCTCGTAATGAGCCCTGGTTGAGATACAGCGCCCGAAGGCAGTCCTGAAGGCGATAAACCTTCTGGTCCGGCCTGGAGCGTGGGGTTGGGTGCGGAACCAGGGTTCCGCGAGCTAGCCTATTCGGTCACAAGAGTGAACGCGTGAGCCAGCCGAATGAGTCGAACGCCGACCCAGCTTCTCTCTGGAGAGAAGCCGGATCAGCGTCCTTCAAGATCACTTGACGACCTTCGTCACAACGCCTGCACCGACGGTGCGGCCACCCTCACGGATGGCGAAGCGAAGCTGCTCGTCCATGGCGACCTGGGTCGTCAGCGTGACGGTCAGCTTGACGTTGTCGCCAGGCATGCACATCTCAGCGCCGATCAGGTCAGCCGTTCCGGTCACGTCCGTCGTGCGGAAGTAGAACTGCGGGCGGTAGCCGGAGAAGAACGGCGTGTGACGGCCACCCTCTTCCTTGCTGAGCACGTAGACCTCACACTCGAACTCGGTGTGCGGCTTGACGGTGCCCGGCTTGGCGAGAACCATGCCGCGCTTGAGCGTGGTCTTGTCGACGCCGCGGAGAAGGATACCGACGTTCTCGCCGGCGCGACCTTCGTCGAGGGTCTTCTGGAACATCTCAACACCAGTACAGGTGGTGTTGCCGATCTCTTCTTGCATGCCGACGAACTCGAGGGAGTCACCGGTGCGGACGATACCGCGCTCGATGCGGCCGGTGCCGACGGTGCCACGACCTTTGATCGAGAACACGTCCTCAACGGGCATGAGGAAGTCCTTGTCGATGTCACGCTCGGGGAGCGGGATGTACTTGTCGACAGCGTCCATCAGTTCGTCGATGCACGTGAATGCTTCGTCGTCTGCGGGCTTGCCAGCGTTGAGAGCGTTCTCGGCGCCGAGGGCTGAGCCACGGATGATGGGGATGTCGTCGCCCGGGAATTCGTACTTCGAAAGAAGCTCGCGAATTTCCATCTCGACGAGGTCGAGGAGCTCGTCGTCGTCGACCTGGTCGACCTTGTTCATGAACACGACGATGGCCGGAACGTTGACCTGACGGGCAAGCAGGATGTGCTCGCGCGTTTGGGGCATCGGGCCGTCAGCGGCGGAAACCACGAGGATCGCGCCGTCCATTTGGGCGGCACCCGTGATCATGTTCTTGACGTAGTCGGCGTGACCGGGGCAGTCAACGTGAGCGTAGTGGCGGCTCAGCGTCTCGTACTCGACGTGCGAGGTTGAGATGGTGATGCCCCGCGCCTTCTCCTCAGGTGCCTTATCGATCTGGTCAAAGTTCATCGCCTTAGCGAGACCTTTAGCAGCCTGGTGACGACAAATGCACGCGGTGAGGGTGGTCTTACCGTGGTCGACGTGACCGATGGTCCCGACGTTCACGTGTTCCTTTGTCCTCTCGAAAACTTCCTTAGCCATTACTGGTCTCTCGTCGGATGTTGGCCCCGCGGCATGGCCGCGAGAAGGTGGCCCTCGCTCTGCGAGCCCGATGCGGGCTCAATGAAGCGAAGTCAGATGCACCTCCCCCACGCTCACCAAGAGACGGTGAACGCCGAAGCGATGCGAGCGATGGATTGAAAAGAGATGCCCCCGATGAGGCGCCCTCCAGGCCGGCGAACCGGATTGGGGAGCGTCCGCTCAGGAGCGAACGAACGAAAGGCACGACAAGTGCCTTCCGCTTGAATGAAGAGTGGAGCTGCTGACGGGACTTGAACCCGTGACCTCTTCCTTACCAAGGAAGTGCTCTACCACTGAGCTACAGCAGCGCCAGACCCGACGCAATGCGGCAGGTCGGTAACGTCGAGCCCAGCACCCTCCCCCACCCGATGAGTGAGGGACAGGTGGCAGCCAGGCCAGACGTGGAGGATGGAGCGAGTGGGGGGAATCGAACCCCCGTGTGCAGCTTGGAAGGCTGCCGTTCTACCATTGAACTACACTCGCAAAGTGAGCGCTCAGACGCAACCGGGGGCTTCACGCTGGTCGTTCGTGGGATCGATCACTCTGAGCTGACACCCCAATGGACGCTGCAGCAAGAGAGAATGGTGGGGGAAGCAGGATTCGAACCTGCGAAGGCAGAACCATCAGATTTACAGTCTGACCCCTTTGGCCGCTCGGGAATTCCCCCACTCCGAGGCCTCGACGAGTGCCGGCGTACTCCAGGTCAATGACCTGCAGGACAGCCGAGCACCGGCGGGGTGGCCGCGGTGTGAACGACCGACGAGAAAGCCGGTGCAAGCGCACGTGCCTTGCCCTGTCAGAACCCGGGGACTCACTGCGCGAACTAGCCCAAGGGCTAGCATGCAGAGCGGTGCCGAGATCAGACTGGGAAAGCTTCGCGCTCCCGTGTCATCCTCTAGTCGGTTTGCGTTTTGAGTGAGCGATCGGCCCGCCGCGTGAGGGCGGGGCGACGTTGGCCAGGCGGGTTCGAGCTTGAAGCTCGAACGGCCAGGCCGTGTGATCAATGGAGCCAGCGGCGGGACTCGAACCCGCAACCTGCTGATTACAAATCAGCTGCTCTGCCAATTGAGCCACACTGGCGTGCAGTCCTTCGGCGCGAGGCGCTGTCTGGAGCGGAGGAGGATAGGGAGCGGGGCTCGTACGTCAAGGGCGAGACTTAGAAATCCCGGGTGTCTTTTTCCGCGGGGTCACGGATGGGGCTTTCCGAGGGTCTCCAGCTCGGTTTGATAGTGGCGATAGGCGGCTTCGACCTGCCCCATGGAATCGCCACCGAACTTGTCCAGGAATGCCTCCGCGAGGACCAGAGCGACCATGGACTCCCCCACCACGCTGCAGGCGGGAACCGAGGTGACGTCGGAGCGCTGGTAGGTGGCACGCGTTGGCTCACCTGAGTGAAGGTCCACGGTGGGCATGCCGATGCGGATCGAAGGGATCGGCTTCATGGCAGCGCGGATCAAGAGCGGCTCGCCAGTGGTCATGCCCCCCTCGAGGCCGCCAGAGCGGTTGGAGGTCCTGGCAAACGCGTTGGACGGCTCGCCGCTGGGAACGATCGGGTCATGGACCTCGCTGCCTCGCCGCTCCGCGACCTCGAAGCCAATGCCGAACTCGACGCCCTTGACGGCTGGTATCGAGAAGAGGGCCCCTCCGAGGCGTCCCGTGAGGCGTTCCTGGGCGCTAGCGCAACTCCCCAGCCCTGGGGGGAGCCCCTCTGCGCGGACCTCAAAGGTCCCGCCGAGGCTGTCCTTGGCCTCCTTGGCTGAATCGACGGCGGCACGCATCGCCTCATCCGCCTCGCGATCCAGGCTTAGGAAGTCTGAGGTTTGCCGGATCTCTGCCCGGTCGGTGCCTGCTGCCTCCCAGGCATCGGGCCGGCACTTGATGCCGCCGAGCCCCGTGAGGTAGCCAAAGATCTCGATGCCGAAAGCCTCGAGGACCTGGCGGGCGATCCCTGCTGCCGCCACACGGGCAGCGGTTTCACGGGCGCTTGCGCGCTCGAGGACGGCGCGAGGGTCGCGGTGGCCCCATTTTTGGCACCCGGCAAGGTCGGCATGCCCTGGCCGCGGGTTCGTCGGCGTGGGGAGCTTCTCGATGACGCTGTCTTTGTTTTTGACCTCGAAGGCGATGGGTGAACCGATGGTCAGGCCCCCCTTCCAGCCCGAGAGGATCGCAACGCGATCGGTTTCGATCCGCATGCGTCCACCGCGACCGTAACCAAGCTGCCGTCGCGCTAGGTCTTCGTTCACACGGTCGAGGTTGAGCGTGAGCCCAGCCGGGATACCTTCAAGGATCCCGATGAGCGTGGGGCCGTGGGATTCACCGGCGGTTCTCCATGTCAGTCTGGTCACGGCAGCAGTCTACGTGGAAGGTTGGCTGGGTGGGTGAAGACTCTAGACCGTAGGCACAAGACCCAAGGCACCAGTCCCAAGCCGCAAGACCCAAGCCTCCCCACGTGTCCGCAGGACACCCGGGCCATAGCGCGGTGCCCGCAGGGCTCCGTGCGGCCCGCGCGAGGCTCGCCCTCGCGGCCCCTCCGGCGAGGAGGCCCGTGCGGCAGCACGCCCGTCCGGCGAGGACGCCTGCGCGGCGAGCG
>JBLIHL010000264.1:0-8065 GCA_047635895.1 Paracoccaceae bacterium
AGCTATCGTTGGCCGTGTTGCTTGGTTGGGGTCGGTAGGTGCCAGCTGCGGACGTGCCGCCTGCTGGATCCTGTTCAGAACGCATGACGTCGGATGGGCTTGCGCCTGCCGCGTACGCGCCAATGGACGGGGCCGCAGTGGGCCCGTCGTCCGACGCGGGCCGCGGAAGCGCGGCCGCGTTCTGGTCTGGGTCGAAGCGACCGAGTTCGCGAAGGAGCCTGTGGAGTCGCTCCACCGCGGCCTCGAGTGGCAGCGAGAAGGCTCCTGTGTCGAAGTCCGGCTCAATGACCACCATGACGTGGGCATTCGGGCCCTGCTGAACAAGCAGCGTTCCCTGGCTTGCCGCCAGCACGAACCGCTTGGGAAGCTCCCACGCGATCTGGCCGCCGGCGCGCACCACATCGTCCACCCAGCTAGCGGCGAGGGCCACCAGAGATGCAGGGTCGATGCGCTGCCCTTCGAGCGAAGGCTGACTGGAGTTCGTGCAGTCCACGAACTGGCCGTTCGCCATGGACGAACGCTCCAGTACGCAGACTGGAACTCCGTCCGCCGAAATGATGGCCACCTGCTTGACGCCTGGCTGCACCGTGAGCGGCTGAAGAATGTCGTGCATCATGCTGCGGCTCCGGGGTCCATTTCTCCGTTCAATTCGTCCATAAGGTCTTCCACGCCACCGCGCGGGATCTGAGAGGCCCAGACCGCTGCTGTTCCTAACTTGCCGGGCTTCAGGACGAGTGCACCGAAGGAACCCTCGGCTCGAATTTCGATCGCCCGTCCGAGCGCCATACGCCGCGCTGAGCTGCGGCTGACCTGGAGCACCTCGCGCACAGCGCGAGCCGTACGGTCAGCAGTCGGTCCGTGGGCCCCCTGAACCAGCGCGGTGTTACCGCGAAGGAAAAAGGCGACGTGGACTTCGGGGCGCGCGGCGAGCTTCTTGAGCGTGGGGCGCAGCGACTCGCGGTCGAACGATCCAGTTTCCTCTGGCTCATCGTCCACAAAGCGGCCCGAACGTTCGACGTCGCTGAGCGCGCGTGAAAGGGGCTTCGAATGGGCGCAGTTGGAAAGCACGCGGCGAAAGCGCGCCTCCAAGAGCGGATTGCCTGGCATGAGTTCTAGAAGACGAGCGAGCGACTTGCGGGCGTCTTCCCACGCGCCGCAGCGACGAGCGATCTCAAACTGAAGCCGAAGCGGGCGCTTGTCCTTGGTGAGCTGCTTGGCCGAATCGCCTGCGAGCTGGAATGCCTCCATGCCGTCGCGGCTGCGCCGACCGTCGAAAAAGAACTCGGCGTGGGCGGCGGCCACGTAGTAGACCGACTCCGGATCCTCCGTCAGTGTCCGCCAGCGCGACGCGGCCTCGAGGGCCGGCTGTGCATCACCATTCTCCAGCAGAAGCTCACAGAGTTCGCGGAAGACAGCGGAACGCGGGGCGCTTTCTAGCTCGCGATGGAGCTCCTGTAGCCGCTGCTCCTGATGGAGCTCACGCGCGAGCTGCGCCAGGCGCTGGAGCTCGGCGCTTTCCGGGTGCAGTTCCAGGCCCTCGCGGCAGACGCGAAGAACGTTAGAAGGCTCCCCCAGAGCGGCGTGCTCTTTGGCAAGCGCCACATAGTTGACAGTGTTCGCGTCACGGCCAAGCGCACGCATGGCGCGCCGGATCCGGCCACGGCGCGTGGAGAACATCTCAAAGAAGGACTTCACCGGACCTCGCCTTCCCCAAGCACCCCTTCGAGTTCTTGAATGTCGGTCATGACCCTAGCTCTGTGCTCCCAGGTTCCCCCGGGAAAGGAGCTGTCGCCCAGGGAGTCCGCAAGCTCTATCGCCCGCTGAAGATGGTCCAGGGCCAGCCCGTACTCACGTCGTTCGACGGAGGCGTTGGCGCACAAACGGGCGGACTCCGCCTCTTCACGAATGCGAGTCTCCGTCTCCGCCTTCTTGGCCTCCCTCTTCGCCATGGCCGTCTCCTGACTATGAATGGAAACGACAAGGTCGTCTAGTTCATCGCTGGCGGCGTAGGCACCGGTCCAGACGTGATGCTTGGCAAGCATGGACTCGAGGGCTCTATGGCGCGTCTGGAGCGATGCCAAGTTGCCGAGCTGAGCTTCGGGAAGGGCGCGATGCTCTTCACGAATCTTGATCTCGCGGCTCACGAGGTAGGAAGCAGCTGTGGATACCAGCAGGCAGCCCACCACGAGCCGAACGAGGCGCCGACGTGTATCTGCGCGCTCAATTTCGTCGAATCGGAGGTCTCTGATCATGGAACTGAAGCAGTGGATGCGGGGTGGAATGCCCACCCTGACCCTTGTGTATCGTTCTTCGCACGCCTCGATCTGAACGCGAATCTCCAGTACGCCAGAGGTTCTCGACGTGCCTAGCAAGCCGCAAATGAGCCATGGCTGCACTGAGACGGGACTCCCAAATCAAGACAAGCGCCCATCCGGAAGTCATTTCCGGATGGGCGCTCGTGCAAGCGAAGCGAGGCTATTCGCTCGCGGCAGTCTCCTGCCGCGCTGCTACTCCACCGGGTCCACCGTCAGAGCAATGGCCTGGTTGCCCGCAGGATCCGTCATGCCCGCGAATAGCGTGAGCATCTCAGATACGGCCAATGGCGAATCCAGCAGAAGCTGGACGTGGTCCGGCGCAAGCGCCTCCGCCACGTCCACATGAGCGAGACCATCGGTGGTCCAGTTGTACCATTGGTCCGCGAAGCCTGGCTCCACGTCTTCACTGAAGAGGATATCCACCACAAGACCTGACCCATTCGCGGTCAGATTGACCGTCGCGGAGACAATCGTAGGTGTATCGCTATCCCCACTGGCGATCGCCGAGTCCGCGAGGGGAGCAACTGGGAGGTTACCGGAGAGGTCCCCCACGCCGTCGACCGTCACAAGCACGGTCGCTCCATCCTCAAGGTCATCAGGCACGAGGGTCACGGTCCCATCGTTGGTGGAGTATGTCGCCGCAGCCACACGAATCGCTTGGCCGCCTACGGTCAGCAGGTAGTTGCTGCGGTTACTCGCTTGAGCAGGATCCAGCTCCTCGCTGAAGGTCAGGACGACCGTGTCTCCCCCCGCGCCCGGCGTCGCCGTGGCCACGGTGCTGGAGATTGTCGGCGCCGTCGTGTCCTCCGTGACCGCCAGCGAAATCAATCCGCTCGCGGCGTTGCCCGCAGAGTCGACCGCGGCGGTGTTTTGGATCTCCAAGGTCCCGCCGATGGTCACCGGGATGCTGAACGTGGCACGTACTGAGCGAGCAGAGTACTCCGTGAGGCTCAGCGCCGTGGACCCGTTGAAGGTGTAGCCCGTAGCAACAAGAGCGGAGAGCATATCTACGGTTTCATCAAACACGATGATGGCTGAGTTGCCATCCAGCGGGTCGACAAGGGCGAGACTGCCACCGTTCGTTGGTCCATCTATCACGTCGCCGGTGACTGCAACCGAGGCCGCCGTCTCCGGGGCCGCGATCGGAACGCCTTGAACGGAGCGGAGAGGATCTGCGGGGTCCTGGTTCAAGTCCAGGTCATAGGCAATGGCCGCGCCGAGCTCTTCGAACGCTGGCCCTATGAGGGCCACCGTCACGGTGTCGTTGCCATCAAAGCTGAAAGTCGCGCCCGTCAGATCGATGACGACTCCGCTGATGGACTCCCGAAGCGTGTACTGCGACGGATCGAGCAGGCGCCACCGACTCATGGGCACCCCGAACTGAAGGGTGATCGTATCGTTGTCGATGCCGCTGCTCGCGAGGAGCGACGGCGAGCTTCCAAGGCCAGGCGCAGCGACCTGCTCCGGGGCGATCGGCAGGCCGAGCACCGGAAAGAGGAGGTTACCCGCGAGGTCGATGAGCCCGATGATGTTCAACGATCCGGATGTATCGATAGCCGCCCCGAACGTGAGGAGCACTCCGAGCCCATCATCCAGGGACAGCGCGGTCTGGGGGAAAGTCTCGACACTCGTCACCGAGTCGACCTGTCCGAAGCGCACTCCCGTCGGGTTGGTCGACGCGTCATAGAGGTTCTCCACGTTCCGCATCGGCTCCGAGAACCGGATGATGATTTGATTGCCCGCACCACCAGAAACGGCATACCCCGACTCCAGGGCAGGCCGTTGACTTTCCGCGAGGATCGCGCCCCCGATCGGGTTCGCGTCAACGCTGTTGCCGCCAAGGTCTCTCAGGTTCGCGAACGTGACGGCGAAATCGTCCGTGCCAAGAAGCGCAAACCCGTCCGGTCCGGCGAAATGAAGCGTAGCGACGCGGATATTCGCGTCGTAGCTGACCGTCGTATTGAGCAGATCCACCGCTTGTCCTACGGGGGACTCAAACATCCAGTTCCCGACCGACTCAACCTCGGCCGGAATGAGCATGTCGTTGAACAGCACCGTCAGGGTGTCGTTGTCGATGCCCTCGATTGCGCTCGCTGCCGCGACGATGGGCGCTGGCGCGGTGTTGTCGGTCGTGGTGATGGCACTCGGACCAAATCCTGCCCCGAGGTCGTTGCCCGCGGGGTCAGATACAGCCTGAGCCACCGAGAGGGTCACGTCACCGGGAATCGCGACATCTGCCAGCTCGAGGCGCACGGTAGTACCGTCAACGAGCATGGCACCGTTGATCACGATGGCCGGGTTGAACGTGTAGTTGTTCGTATCCGTGGCCGTCACGACGTCCAGAGCTTCGCTGAAGCGTACGTCTACGGTCCGGCCCTCCGTATCCACGCTCCGGTTTTGGGTCAGCTCATCGACCTGGGGTATGGCTACATCGCCTGCCGCAGTGACCTGAGCCGCAGCGACGGAGAAGTCTTCACCATCGATGTCTATTCCACCAACGGATACAAGATCCGCGGTTGTTCCGTTGGTCACGTCGAAGTCAAGGTCGAAGCGAACCGTCTTGCTCAAGAGGTCATAGCTGATTTCCTGAGTGGTAAGATCAACTAGGCCCAAGCCCCCGACGGTCAGCGTCCAGCGGCTATCCAGGTCGGCGGAATCCGGGTCCAACGCCTGAGCGAGGACGGCCACCACCGCATCGTTCTCGAGGCCTTCCAGAGTGAGGAAGTCGACGCTCTGGAACGAGTTTGCCACCGTGCTGCCCGCTTCAATCGCAACGCTCTGGGGCGTGAATGGGTTGCCGTGCGCGTCCACAAGCCCATCGATCGCGATCTGATCGAGTCCAGGGACTACGGGCCGGCTGAAGTGCACCCGAACGATCGAAGGATCGAGTGGTGAGACCGTAGCGCGGGTGATCGTCGTCGAAGCGGTCGCCTGTGGATGATCCACCACCGAGAAGTTACCCGGCTGTGCCCCGAAGACAGGGCTGATCGGCTCGTCGAAGTCAAACTCGACAACGCGACCGTATTCATCGCCGCCAGCGAGTGTATCGAGGGTTTGGGTCACCGGTGATCCGCCTTCGAGAGACGGAGCCACCGAGTCCCCCGTCGCCGTTCCATTGACCGCCGCAGGGTTGATGGTGACGGCTGCAACGGATTCCGCGTCCACCTGAATGCTGAACTGGGCGTGCAGGTTCGCGAGCGGGCCCAGGGTGAGCTGACCGACCTGTGTGGCCGTGTCGAATTGGACCGCCGAACCAGCAAGATTGAGCTGAAGCCCCCCCACGGTCAGCGTCCAGTTGTCGATATCGAGCAGCTGGCTCTCAACGACGCGGGGGCCGCTATAGAACGCCACCTCCACGACGTCTCCACCGAGCACGTTGTCCGAGGTATCCTGGCTTGCCGAGAGCACCGTCACCTGAGGAACACGTGAGTCCGAAGTGGTCACACTTCTCCACGCGTCATTGAGACCTTCCACGCCCAGGATCCGCACCTGGTCGTCCGTGGTGACGCGACCGTCGAACTCGACGGCGATCGAGTTGCCGGTCCTGACGACGCCAACGGCCATCTGGCCCCCGGACGCTTCAACGGACACGGAGCTGATCACACCGCTCGCGCCAGTCACATCCACCGTTAGCGTCTGGCCGTCCGGATCCACCGTGAGGTTCTGAACCGCGCCGGTGATGCCTCCGCTCGCGTCACCGTCGGACGAACTGGAACAGGATGTGACAAAAAAGGCTGCGCCCAGGGCAAGAGGGAGGACGCGGGCAGGGAAGCCCGAAATTGGTAGAGCCATCGTTAGTGCGGGGATCCGGCGCGCGCAGGGAGCGCAACGCCCAGGTGGGGTTCGGTACATGCCGGGAGGTGAATCCGGCGTGGGAGCGCTGGACGAATTCCCGTGTATGTGGCATATCGACCTCTCGCCCTCCCTGATCTTGAGGGAGGACCCCTAGTTCTCTCGCACCAGGGTGCCTGGAGCCCCGCACACTCCCCCAGGCAGCCTGCGGTCTCGCGAAATGGGAACGCTAGATCGCAACCAGGCCTGATCATGAGGGCTTCGAATCTGCAGATCACTTCGTTTCGCACCCAGGGCCCCCATCAGCGGCACTTGCCCTTGGCTTCGAGGTCTCACCTGACTCGGGACGCTTCGCGGATAGATGGAATCGCGTCGTGGGTGGCCCGGTTCGCTAAGCAACGAGCTCCGCGCTCAAAGCCAGGAGCGTGTCGCGCATAGCTGAATCCGCGACACGCTCCTAGCTACGATCACGATGCGAGTTCGGAGCCTGGTGCGAAGCCAGAGATCCGCAACGCGGGCCTATAGATTGCCCAGTCGGATGGCCCCAGTGGGGCAGCTACGAACGCACGCCTGGTCTCTCGTGCACTCGTAGTTGTCTGGCTTCAGAACCTGCGCAATCTTGCCGCGTCCCAGGAAACCGCCGGTCTCGCAGACCATTTCGCACATCGAACAACCGACGCAGACCTCTGGGTCGATGTGAAGGCTGACGTACTCGGGCGGCGACACCGGGCAGGACGCACCGTCGGAAAACTTTTCGGGGTCGATCAGGTCGCGGGTCAATGGATGTGAGGTCAGCACCCGGAGCGCCTCGCGCTCCCCGCTCTCGACAAGCTCACCGATCCGATCGAAATCGAATCGCTCCATCTCGACAAGCTTGGGCTGGATCAGGCACACCTCGGACGTCACATGCATGTGAAGCATCTGCTCTGTCAGAACGTTCTCGACAATGTCGAAGGCTCGGAAGAACGTGGAGATAGCGTGCGGACGGTAACGCGGCGCGCGGTGGCTGGGCTTGACCGTCAGGTCGACCGCAATGATCCGCTTCGGCTTGAGGAGCTTCGCAAACCGCAGTGGAAGCGCGTCGGTGATGCCACCGTCCATGTAGTGGCGCCCCTTCCAGCGCAGTGGCTCGAAGACTGCAGGCAGGGCGCAGGAGCCGTAGACGGCGTCGATCAGGCTGATATCGCGGAAGCCTCGCGTGCCGAAGAATGCGGGTCCACGCGTTTCGAGACAAACGGCGTTGCAGAAGAAGGGCATCTTCAGGTCATCGAAGGAGTCCGTCTTGATGAGCTTCTCGAGGCTACGACGGAACGTTTCTCCGCTGTACATGCTCGGGGCCCGGAGCCCCTTCCGGAGGAACTTCGTGAGGTTCAAACGGAAGTAGTCGTCCTTGGCCAACCCGGGTAGACGCTCTTCGATCTCCTCCGTGGTGGCGTTCCCCGCGACCATCGCACCGATCAAGGATCCGATGCTCGTCCCGACGATGGCATCGATCTTGATACCGAGGGAATCGATGGCCCTCAAGACCCCGATATGGGCCATTCCGCGCATCGCTCCCCCCCCAAGGACCAGGAGCGTTTCGATCGGCCCAATGGAGTCTAGCGGCGGACCGTGGTCACCGTCCTCGCGTAGCGATACCAGCAGCGGGTCGATATCGTTCGTGGGGTTGTCTCCTTTGGGGTCGTTCATTGTGGAGACATTTTGCCCTTAGGTCGGGGCGCCCTCTCTCCGGTCTCTTCGGGAAAGCCGCCCCCACCCTTGAGTCTTTTCCAAGCTGACTCCCCTCAATGGTCTTGCGAGCTCTTCCCAGATCAGGCCGCCGCCAGCTCGCCTGCCCATTCGTCGCCAACTGACGTCTGCCCGTCGCCGTACGGTGATGGACTCAGCTGCCCCCAGCTCTGCCGCCAACCCACCAGTTCACCGCGCGCCATTCGCCTCTGAGCGAACCCCGCGATCTC